>JAJQFO010000040.1 GCA_021201095.1 Lachnospiraceae bacterium | reverse complement strand
ATTGTTAACAGGAGATCATGATGAGCGCTGTCAGATGATTTTTTCCCCGCCCACTATTTTGCTTCTGATTCCCATAGGGAAGTAATGAGGCAGAAAGATATATAAGTAAAGAACTATTTTTATAGAAGAAAGGGGTATCTTTATGCATCTTATTGAGGATGAGAACGGCAATCCGGTTCCACACGAGCATGAGCATGAGCATACACACACCCATACGTATGAACACTCCCACCCTCACACGCACGAGCATGGACATGAAGACGACCATCATCACGAGCATGGAGAAGAGCATTGCCACGTGCACGGCGGCGAGGAATGTCATACACACGATCATGCGCATTGCGGCAGCTGCGGAGAACATGTGCAGGATGCTCCGCAGGGAGATAAAATGGTCGCTTTGCTTGACTATATGTTAAAGCATAACGAGCATCATGCCGCAGAGCTTGACCAGGTTGCAGAGTCCTTCCGCGCAGATGGAAAGGCAGCGGCTGCTGAGCAGATCAAGAAAGCGGTCGATGAATTCCAGAAGGGAAATCTTTATCTGAAGCTTGCGCTTTCTATGGTGCAGGACGTCTGAGAGGATAAAAGACATAGAAGAGAGGTGATACTTATGTGTCTGGCGACTGTGTACAGTAAAAAAGAATACAGTGTCATCCTGGAATATGTCAGCAAGATTGAGGTCGATGGAGATCTGATCACTCTGACGGATGTCATGGGCGACACAAAGACGGTAGAGGGAACCATCGCGATGGCAGATCTGACCGGCGGCAAGGTGGAGATCAACTGCACGGATGCCGCATAAACTGCATGTGATCATGTGCGCTGCTTTATACTTAGAAAGCTGCGCTCCTGCATGTTTCAAACATATGAAGCAGGGGCGAAGATGGTTCCCTGCCTGATTTTGAAAGGAGGTGTTTCAATGGCGAACGTGATTGCGATTGCCGGAAAAGGCGGCGTTGGAAAGACAACATTAGGCGGTCTGCTGATTCAGACCATGTGTGCCGAAGGACGCCGGCCGATTCTTGCAGTGGACGCGGACGCAAATTCCAATTTGAATGAGGTGCTCGGCGTTGATGTCGAGATGACGCTCGGTGATGTACGGGAAAATGTGCTTCATGACGCGGAAGCGCTCAGCCAGAAGATTCCGTCCGGCATGACCAAGGCAGATTATACGGAAATGATGCTGCAGCGCTGTCTGGCGGAAGATGATGATTTTGACCTGCTTGTGATGGGACGTTCCCAGGGTCAGGGATGCTATTGCTATGTGAACGGTCTTCTGCAGGCGCAGCTTGCGAAGCTGATCCCGAATTACAAATATGTGGTGGTGGATAATGAGGCCGGTATGGAGCATATCAGCCGCGGAATTCTGCCAAAGGTGGATATCATGCTGCTTGTCAGCGACTGCTCCAGAAGAGGTGTGCAGGCTGCGGAGCGGATTTCGGAGCTGATCGAGGAATGTCATATGAAGCCGAAGATGATTGGGCTGATTATCAACCGTGCTCCAAACGGACAGCTGAATGACGGTACGAGAGAGGAAATTGAAAAGAGTGGATTGACGCTCCTCGGCGTCGTGCCGCAGGATGAGCAGGTCTATGAATACGACTGCGAAGGAAGACCCACATCTTCTCTGCCGGAGAATTCTCCGGTTCGTCTGGCACTGCTGGAGATTATGAAGAAAATCAATCTGGCAGCATGATGGCAGAATTTGACGGGACTTCTGAATATCCTTGTTCGGATGATAAACTTCGATTTTTATATTGGAAAAACATTTTGAAAAAAGATCTGAACACACAGTACATAGCCCTGGCTGTGACGAAGTGTGCAACGATAAATCACATTTGACCTGGAGGTACTTATGGGAGAATTTAAGTTAACTACGGTTGAGGAGTTTGAAGCGGCCACGAACCGGCTCCTCGAAACAGGGGCAAAGGTAGGAGCGGACGCCTATCAGTTCCGAGTAAAGAATCAGACGCCGCACTGTAAGTTTGGCGAGCAGGGTGTCTGCTGCCGTATCTGTACAATGGGACCGTGCCGGATCACCCCGAAGGCTCCGCGCGGTATTTGCGGCTGCGATGCACACGGTATCGTGGGACGCAACTTCCTGAGATTCACGGCTGGCGGCGCTGCGACGCACTCTGATCATGGCCGTGAGATCTGCCATACCCTTTATTGCACATCCCCTGATGGCAATTACAAGGTAAAGGATCCGGAGAAGCTGATCCGCATTGCCCATGAGTGGGGTGTGGAGACGGAAGGAAAGGATATTTATGACCTGGCTCACGAGATGGCGGTTCTGGCTCTTGGCGAGTACGGCAAGGTATTTGGTTTCCAGAATTTCCTGAAAAGAGCTCCCAAGCATACGCAGGAAATCTGGGAGAGAGAGGAGATTCAGCCGCGTGCAATTGACCGCGAGGTTTCCTGCTCTCTGCACATGACTCATATGGGATGTTCTTCTAAGCCGGAGGCGCTGATCCGTCAGTCACTGCGCGCGGGACTTTCAGACGGCTGGGGCGGATCCATGGCTGGAACTGAATTCTCAGATGTCCTGTTTGGTACGCCGAAGCCGATTGATACTGAGGCCAACCTGGGCGTAATGGTGGAAGAAAATGTTAACATTGTCGTACATGGCCATGACCCGTCACTTTCTGAGATGATCTGTGAATACGCCGATGATCCAGAGATGATTGCATATGCAAAAGAAATGGGTGCAAAGGGCATCACTGTATCCGGCGTCTGCTGTACCTCAAATGAGGTAGCAATGCGCCGCGGTATTCCGATGGCGGGCAACTTCCTGCAGCAGGAGAATGTCATCCTGACCGGAGCCTGTGAGGCAATCGTTGTAGATGTACAGTGTATTTTCCCGGCAATCGGACCACTGGCAAAATGCTTCCATACGAAGTTCGTCACGACTTCCGCGATCGCGCAGATGCCGGAGAGTGATTACATTCGCTTCTCACCGGAAAATGCAGGCGAGAATGCGAAAGCAATCGTAAAGATGGCAATTGAAAACTTCAAAAACCGTAAGCCAGAGCTGGTACATATCCCGCAGATGAAGCAGAAGGCAACCGTCGGCTATTCATTTGAAGCGATTGTAAAGACTCTTGATACTGTGACAAACTCTCAGGTAGATGAGACCGGGACGACGAAGCCACTGATTGAGTGTGTGAAATCCGGAGTCATCCGCGGAGCAGTCGCCATGGTCGGATGCAACAACCCGAAGGTTCGTCCGGATACTGCCCATATTGCACTGATGAAGAAGCTGATTGAAAATGATATCATCATCGTAGCGTCCGGCTGTTCTGCACAGGCAGCGGCCAAAGCAGGTCTGATGGATAAGCGTGCAAAGGATCTCTGCGGCGCTGGTCTTAAGAGAGTCCGTGAGCTGGCTGATATTCCGCCGGTGCTTCACATGGGTTCCTGTGTGGATATCAGCCGTATGATGGTGCTGGTTTCGGAGCTTTCTAAGGATTCCGGCTGGAATATTTCCCAGCTCCCGGTAGTCGGCTGCGCACCGGAGTGGATGTCTGAGAAGGCTGTTTCCATCGGTAACTATGTGGTAGCGACCGGCCTGGATACGTTCCTTGGCGTTGACCCGTACGCGAGCGGTTCCTCTGAGGTGGAAGCCCTGCTGCAGGGCGGCATCCGCGACTGGGTTGAGGCCTGCTACACGGTAGAGACTGATATTGATAAGCTTGGCGACAAGATGATCGACCGGATTGAAGAGAAGAGAGCTGCTCTGGGTATCTGATACATGTCCCGCATTGTCCTTTGATGCGGGACGAAGGCCGAGCCCTCGCACTTTAGCGCGACTTTAAATGGCGAGGCTCTCCATTACATGTCCCGCATCGCCCTTTGATGTGGGACGAAGGCCGAGCCCTCGTGCTTTAGCGCGACTTTAAATGGCGAGGCTCTCCATTACAATATATTTAAGAGGCAGAATTCATGAAAATAGCAATTACCGGAAAGGGCGGCGTAGGCAAGACTACGTTCGCAGCAACTCTGGCGCGGCTTTACGCGGATGAGGGACGGCCTGTGCTGGCTGCGGACGCAGATCCAGACGCTAACTTAGGGCTGGCCCTTGGCTTTGACGAAGAGGCTCTGGATGAGATCATTCCAATTACAAAAATGCGGAAGCTGATTGAGGAGCGGACCGGAGCGGACGAGTTCAATAAGATTTTCAAACTGAATCCGAAGGTCGATGACATCCCGGATAAATACGCTAAAAAGTGCAATGGGGTAAAGCTTCTTGTGCTTGGCACGGTTGAGACCGGCGGAAGCGGCTGTGTCTGCCCGGAGCATGTTATGCTCAAGAGGATTATCAATCACCTGATGCTGCGCTCCAATGATGTGGTGATTCTTGACATGGAGGCTGGACTGGAGCATCTGGGACGCGGCACGACAAGCGGCATGGATGCGTTTATTGTTGTAATCGAGCCTGGGGCGAGAAGTGTACAGACCTACCGCAACGTAAAGCGCCTGGCGGATGATCTTGGAGTAAAACAGGTTTATGTGGTTGCAAACAAGGTTCGTGATGAAAAAGATGAAGATTTTATTCGTACAAAGATTCCAGCCGAAGACCTTCTCGGAGTGATCCACTACAACGCAGAAGTGATTGACGCGGACCGCAACGGCTCTTCGCCTTATGATTACAGCCCGGCTGCTGTGCGTGAAATTCGCAGCATTAAAGAGAAGCTGGATCATGCCGGTACACTGTAGCTGACAGATACAGGAAATTCGCTCCCTGTATGAGAAAATTTCTGCTTACGAGGTCTGCCGCAGCAACATTTTATTGTGTTTTTTGTTGCAAAAATGGCAATATCTTGGTATAACAGAGAGTAGAAAAAACAAGGAAGAGAGGCGAATGAAATGAGTGATTCTGCATTACCGAAACTCGAAGTCGCGGACATCATTCAGGCACTGGATGGGGTCTGCAATTCAAAGGTCGATACGACCGGTTCAACGAAGCCGCTTCTTGAGTGCGTGGTTTCCGGAGTATTACGCGGTGCGGCTGTTTTGCTTGGCACAGATGGTTCCGAGGTCAGAGACACGGAGGAGTATGTCGCTCTGATTAAAAAGCTGATCGCGAATGACATTGTGGTTCTGGCGATTGGCTATCCGGTACAGGTGGCTCTTGATGCGGGACTAATTGCCGCAGATGCAAAGGAATTGTGCGGCGCAGGCCTGAAGCGTGTCTGTGAGCTGGCTGAGATTCCGCCGGTACTGCCGCTTGGCGGGCTGGAAAATGTAGGTAATGTCGTGACTATCGCCACAGCACTGTGTAATGATTCCGGTCTGACGGTACCACAGCTGCCGGTAGTCGGTTGTGACGCGGCCGGCGTGACAGCGCAGGCAGTAGAGCTTGGCAATACCTTTGCAGGACTCGGCGTGGATACGTTCATCGGCATCATGCCGTACGAGGGTTCTCTTGAAGAAGTTTTTGCAGCAAGCGGACTGAAAAATGGTCCGGATGCCACACAGACGATTTCCTCGGATCTGGATGAGCTTTCTGATGCTCTGATCGCGGATATCGAAAAAAAGCGTGCGGCGATAGGCATTTGATAATACATTCTGTCGTATTATCAGAAATTTTATGTTTAGGAGGACAGTAAAGTGACTTTATTTGATATTATTTACAGCGGCAATGACGAATTATTTGCCCGCACGGATAAGGCAATCAATGATGCGATTGCCCAGTTCGGCGAGGACAAAGCAGTTGCTTTTCCGGACACCGCGTACAGCCTTCCCTGTTACTATGGTGTGACTGGCCAGAAGGTGGGCAACCTCGGTGAGCTGAAGGCAGCGCTTGCTAATGTAAAAGAAACTCTGATGGGCAGAAAACCGAGATTGAACGATGTATTCAACTCCGGCATCGCTTCGGCACTCTGTGCGGAGTTCCTGGAAGTTCTGAAGTATATTGACGGTGCGGTTCCTTACGAGCTTCCTCGCTATGGTCATCTCTCTGATGCCATGATCCGTGAGCTGGGTGTACCGCTTGTTACCGGTGATATCCCTGGTGTGGCAGCAATCATTGGTACGGCTCCGACCGCGCAGGATGCCGTAGACCTGGTAAAGAGCTATCAGGCACAGGGTATTCTGGTAACGCTGACCGGCGGCGTCATTGATCAGTGTGAATCTCTCGGTTTAAAGACCGGCTTTAATATCCGTGTAATTCCGCTCGGCGATGAGATGCAGTCCGTGATCCATGTTGTGTCTGTGGCTGTCCGCGCTGCCCTGATTTTCGGCAACATCACTCCTGGTGATCTTCCGGGACTTGAGAAATACACGAAGGACCGTGTGTTTGCGTTTGTAAATGCTTACGGACCGCTTACCAATGAAGTTTACGCTTATGGCGGCGGCGCGATTGCGCTGGGCTTCCCGGTTATTTCCAACGAAGACCGTTACAGAGTTCCGAAGAGCCTGATTTATCAGGAGGATGTCTCTAAATTCAACGCGACCTCCCTGGAGGCTCGTGACATTAAGCTTAAGATTACAAATATTGATATCCCGGTAGCATTTGCTTCTGCATTCGAAGGCGAGATCATCCGCCGCGGCGACATGCAGGTTGAGTTTGACGGCTCCAGAGTGGATTGCTTTGAGCTGGTACACACCAAAGATGCATCCGAGGTAGAAGACCATAAGATCGAAGTCATCGGACCGGATATCGATACCTTTGAAGTGGGCAGCAAGCACTCCATCGGCTACATAGTAGAGGTTGCCGGCAAGAGCATGCAGGCGGACTTCGAGCCGGTATTTGAGCGTAAGTTCCACTCCTATCTGAACTGCATCGAGGGTCTGATGCATACCGGCCAGCGCGATATGATCCGTATCCGTATCAGCAAGGATACCTTTAACGCAGGTTTCCGTGCGAAGCACCTCGGCGAAGTCCTTTACGCGAAGGTAAAGAGCGAGTTTGCGGCTGTTGTAGATAAGTGCCAGGTGAAGGTGATTACCGATCCGGAAATGTGTACAAAGCTTCGCCATGAGCTGGCAATTCCGATGTTTGATAAACGTGATGAACGTCTCACGACCCTGACAGATGAGGGCGTGGATGTTTACTATAGCTGCATTATGTGCCAGGCCTTCTCCCCGAGCCATGTCTGTGTGGTTACTCCGGAGCGTCTGGGACTGTGCGGCGCTGTTTCATGGCTGGATGCAAAGGCTACCAACGAGCTGGATCCGCAGGGACCGTGCCAGGTAATCACCAAAGAGAAAGTGATCGACGAGCGCATTGGTGAGTATGAGGATGTCAACGATGCAGTCCGGAAGTTCTCTCAGGGTGCTCTGGAAGATGTATCTCTGTATTCTATCATTGAGAAGCCGATGACCAGCTGCGGATGTTTCGAGTGCATTTGCGGTATCGAGCCGCTCTCCAACGGTGTCTGCATTGCGAACCGTGAGTACGCAGGCATGACCCCGATCGGCATGACCTTCTCCGAGCTGGCATCCATGACCGGCGGCGGTGTTCAGACACCGGGCTTCATGGGCCACGGCAAGCACTTCATCTCTTCTAAGAAGTTCATGAAGGCAGAAGGAGGCATCGCCCGTATCGTATGGATGCCGAAGGACCTGAAGGACCAGGTAGCAGAACGCCTGAACGCGACAGCAAAAGAGCTTTACGGAATCGATAACTTCGTCGATATGATTGCGGATGAGACCGTAGTTACCGAGGATCCTGAAGCATTGCTCGAGTTCCTGACCGAAAAAGGCCACCCGGCCCTCGAAATGGAACCAATGATGTAAAGAATCCGGAAATGCGGCTACGCCGCATTTCCAGGGAGATTCGCCTGCGAATCTCCCAAAAATCGTCTCGCGAGGAAATCTCGCTTGCGAGATTTCCTGTGAGGCGATTTTGGATTCTTTAACGAGGAAAAATGCCAGGGGCATTTTTCCGAGTCTATAATGTAGACCAGGTAGTGAGACGCTCTTGTAGAGGCCTCACCTGCGCAGAGGAGTACAGCTCTTAAGCAAATATCAATGCAGAGAACAGAGTTATTAGAATTTATTCGTGTTCCATACATGAGTGAGTCCTGTGTCCCATAATTTCTTCAAAACCCGGGATATGCTGTGCAGTATTACGCCAGCCTGCATAATAGACGATTCTTAAAAAAGATGTACCACCACAAGGAGGAATAAAAGAAATGCCGTTTACTGCGAAATCAGGAAAATTTAACGCAAAAATCAACACCGTAGCAGTCGGTACCGGAGAGAAGGCAATCACCCTCGGCGGAGAGAATGTATTGCCGTTCTACAGCTTTGACGACGCGATTGAGAATGCGCCGAAGGTTGGTATCGAAATCACGGACGGTGGCATGGAAAGCGAGCCGGAATGTGTGCAGAAGCTTTACGAGGGCTGCACAACGGTCGTTGACATGGCGAAAAAGGCCGTGACATTCGAGGGTGTTGACTTTTTGAGTATTCGTTTGGAAGGCGGAGATCCAAACGGAAAGAACAGACCGACAGAAGAGCTTGTCCAGATCGTCAAGGAAGTCGCTGACGCTGTGGATGTGCCCCTTGTTGTCTGCGGATGCAAAAATGTAGAAAAAGACGCTGAGCTTCTTGATAAGGCAGCTGCTGCTCTGGAAGGCAAAAATGCCGTAATCCTGGCTGCAAAGGAAGAAAACTACAAGACCGTAGGCGCGTCAGCCGGCCTGGCATACAAGCAGGTCGTCGGCGCTGAGTCAGCTGTAGATATCAACCTTGCGAAGCAGCTGAACGTGCTGCTGACCCAGCTTGGCGTTGACAGCAAGACCATCGTTATGAATGCCGGTACCGCGGCTGTCGGATATGGATTTGACTACGTGATTTCGACGCTTGACCGTGTAAAGGCAGCGGCTCTTTCTCAGGGCGATGCTACGCTGCAGATGCCGATCATTACTCCAGTCGCTTCTGAGACATGGACTGTAAAGGAATCCACCGCTACAGAAGAAGATATGCCTGCATGGGGCGATCTCGAAGAGCGCGGGATTGATATGGAAGTGGAGACTGCCGCTGCAGTTCTCGCTGCCGGTTCAGACGCTGTGATTCTGAAACATCCGGAATCTGTCAGAACCATCAAAGCCATGATCACAGAACTGATTTAACTGATTTGATCTGATATAAGCAGAAGCGAAGGAGGATTCATAAAATGGCATTAAAAGGCTTGGATATCTTTAAATTATCACCGAAGAAAAACTGCAAAGAGTGCGGCAGCCCGACCTGCATGGCTTTCTCTATGAAAGTAGCGCAGGGCGCGGTTTCCATCGACAAATGTCCTTATTTTTCTGAGGACGCTAAGGCTTCCCTGAATGAAGCGACTGCACCGCCAATGAAGACCATCAAGGTAGGTACCGGCGATCACGAGTATTCCCTCGGCGGTGAGACGGTTCTGTTCCGTCATGAAAAGACCTTTGTCAGCAGGACCCGTTACGCGGTAACGGTATGCAGCTGTATGGATGATGCGGCAATCGATGCGAAGCTTGAGGAAATCAAGAGTGTAGATTACGAGCGTATCGGCGAGCGTATGTTTACAGAAATGATTTATGTAAACTATGCAGAGGCGGCTGGAAAAGACAAATATCTGGATCTGGTAAAGAAGGCAGCGGCACTTGACCGTGTGTTGATTCTTGGCTGTGAGGATCCGGAAGTAGCAGCGGAAGCTCTGGCACTTGTAAAGGACAGCAAGCCGATCTTAAACGGTGCAAATGCGTCCAACTACGAGGCGATGAGCAAGGTAGCGACAGAAGCTGGCGTTACCCTCGGCGTGTCCGGCTCTGACATCAACGAGCTGTATGACACCCTGGCAGCTCTTGAAAAACTTGGCAACAAAAATCTGGTATTTGACTGCGGCGTAAATTCCGTGAAGGAAGCTTATCAGATCGCGGTACAGTTCCGCAAGGCTGCAATCAAGGACAGCAACCGCACCTGCGGTTATCCGTCAATCGTCCGTCTGGATCGCTTAAGTGGTGGAGACAAGCATCTGCAGGCAGCTCTGCTTTCTCTGTTCACGATGAAGTATGGTTCCATCATCGTTCTTGATCAGATGACCTACGCGGAAGCAAACCCGGTCTATGGTCTCAGACAGAACCTCTTTACTGACCCGCAGAAGCCGATGAAGGTAGAGCCGGGTATTTATCCGCTCAACGGCGCAGATGAGAATTCCATCTGCCTGACCACAGTAGACTTCGCTCTGACCTACTTCCTGGTATCCGGTGAGCTGGAGCGCTCCGGTGTACCGTGCAACCTCATCATCAACGATGCAGGTGGCCTTTCCGTACTGACCAGCTGGGCAGCAGGCAAGTTCTCAGCCGGCACGATCGCGAAGTTCTTTGAAGAGCAGCAGATCGAGAGCAAGGTGAAGTCCAGAAAGCTGGTCATCCCGGGCAAGGTAGCCGTCCTTAAGGGCGAGCTGGAAGCAAAGCTTCCGGGATGGGAGATCATCATCGCTCCGAGAGAGGCTGTACAGCTTGTGAAGTTTATGAAGGAGCTTTAATTTAAGAAAACACGTATTAAAGTATATGTAAACCTACACTTATTGATTCATTGTTTGTCCTTTAAAGTTGGAGATAATATCCTGAAAAAATCGTCCCCGACCAACGCAGCGTGGCCGGGCGGCGCAAAAATTTTGCTTAAGATTATATTAAGTTTATATTTCAGAATATGGTCATTCTGTTTTGAGGACAACAAACATTCTACCATAAAGGAGAATTACCATCATGGCAAAATTTGTAACAATTGGTGAGAGACTTTCCACCACTGCCCCGGCTGTCAACAAAGCATTTATGGAAAGAGACCCGGAGCCGATTCTCAAAAGAGCAAAGCAGCAGCTGGATGCAGGCGCTGTTTACCTTGACGTAAACATCGGACCGGCAGAAGGCTATGGCGAGGACCTGATGAAGTGGGCGGTACAGCTTCTTCAGAGTAATTTTGACAATGTCCCGCTTGCTCTGGATACTTCCAACAAAAAGGCAATCGAGGCTGGTATTTCCGTTTACAACCGTTCCAAAGGAAAGCCAATCGTAAACTCTGCAGATGCGTCCGGCAGAATTGAGAACATTGATCTTGCAGCTGCGAATGACGCAATTGTTATCGCTCTTTGCAACGGCGAAGGCATTGCGAAGGACAACGATGAGCGTATGGAGTACTGCCAGCTGCTGCTCGAGAGAGGTAAGGAGCAGGGCATGGAAGCAACCGATATGTGGTTTGACCCGCTGTTCCTGGTGGTAAAGGGTATGCAGGACAAGCAGATGGAGATCCTGGAGTTTATCAAGATGCTCTCTGACATGGGATTAAACTCCACAGGCGGACTTTCCAATAACTCCAACGGCATGCCGAAGACCATCCGTCCGATCATGGATTCCGCTCTGGTAGCTATGGCCATGATGCAGGGTCTGACCTCCGCTATCGTAAACCCGAACGACCTGCGCCTGATGGAAACCATCAAGTCCTGCGACGTATTCAAGGGCAACACGCTGTATGCGGATTCTTATCTGGAGATTTGATTTTCAGAAAACACAAATTGAATTCTCGGTAATCCGCTGCTGCGGATAAGATAATGAGTTTTTTATTCATATACCCGGGGAATATACGACTTTCCATTTATATGGATCTGTCTGTATACTTCTCCGGGTATCCATTTATTTAAGCGAAGCAATCAATCAGATGATTGAAGGGGTCATAAGGAATCCGTCGGCTTTGCCGACACCTTATGACATAGTATGCATTTTCAAATTATAAGTAGCTGCTTTTCAGCAGATCAATGATGATATTTACGGAGAGAAGAGAAACTATGTTTAAAGTGACCTTTAAATTCGAAAACGGCAATGAGACAGTTGGTTACGCTCTGGAGGGAGAGAGCCTTCTGGATGTCGCAAAGAAAATGAACGTGGCCATCGACGCGCCCTGTAATGGAAATGCAGCTTGCGGAAAATGTAAGGTAAAGCTCGTCGGAGGAGAGCTGGACACGAAAAAGACCAGCCATATCTCTGATGAGGAGTTTGCGCAGGGATGGAGGTTAGCCTGCGTGAGCAAAATTAAAGCGGTTAAGGAAGCGCCCCCTCACTCTGTTCGGCGGCAGGACGCGCCGTCAATGGGTGAAAATGCTTCGCATTTGGACGGCGCTGTAGAGGTAATGGTACCGGACATTGCTTCTGCTTACCGCAGCCGGATGAAAGTTGCGGACTTAAGTTCGGCAGAAGAAATACAGATTTTTGAAAAAACGAAGACTGATATGGCAGAAGCCGGCATCGGTTTTGAAAATGATCTTGCTATCATTACTGTGACGATGGAGGAGCCGTCTCTGGACGACGTCATGCCGGATAACGAACGGCTTACCTGGGCAGTGGAAGCAGCCTGCGGCGTGGAAAAGGTAAAGCTTCCGTTTGTCGTACTCCAGAAGCTTTCCGAGACTCTGCGCAAGAGCAGCTTTGACGTAAAATGCATCATCCGCAAAGCTTCGGAAAAAGTAGAAGTACTGGATATTTTTCCTGCCACGGAAGAACCAAGGATCTGCGGTCTGGCTGTGGACATCGGCACAACGACGGTATCTGCTCTGATTATCGACATGCGCACGGGTGAAATTCTCGCGAAGGGTTCCTCCGGAAACGGACAGATTCGCTATGGCGCGGATGTGATCAACCGCATCATCGAACAGCAGAAAGAGGGCGGACGTAAGAAGCTGCAGGATGCGATCATTAAAGAGACACTCAATCCGATGATTCATCAGATGTGCGGCTCGATCGGAATCAAACCGCGGCAGCTTTATCGTGCTTGTATCGCGGGCAACACGACCATGAATCATCTGCTGCTGGGGGTAGACGCAGATCCGGTTCGTATGGAGCCGTTTATTCCGACCTTTTTCGAGACAGACTCGGTCTACGCGCACGACCTTGGTCTGCATCTTTATGAGCATGCACGGGTTATCATGTCCCCGAATATCGGAAGCTATGTGGGCGGCGATATCACTGCCGGCACTCTTGCCAGCACGATCTGGAACAAAGAGGAAATGTCCCTGTTTATCGACCTTGGCACCAACGGCGAGCTTGTATTTGGCAATTCGGACTTTATGATGAGCTGTGCCTGCTCCGCAGGACCCGCCTTTGAGGGCGGCGACATCAGCTGCGGCATGCGAGCGACAGACGGCGCGATCGAGGCCTGTGTCATCGATAAAGAGACCATGGAGCCGACCTTTACCATCGTAGGCGATGAGGGGCAGAAACCCGTGGGCTTGTGCGGTTCCGGCATCATCGACGTGATCAGTGAACTGTTCCGCTGCGGGATCATCAGCCCGAAGGGCAAATTTATCCGAGAAGGTGCGCGTGTCCGCCATGACCAGTACGGCATGGGAAGCTATGTCCTGGCCTACAAAAAAGATGCAGCGTCTGTAAAAGACATCGAGATCACGGAGGTCGACATCGACAGCTTCATTCGCGCGAAGGGCGCCATCTTTTCCGCCATCCGCGTCATGCTGGAGTCTCTGGACTTCGATGTGTCCATGATCGCC
>JAJQFO010000044.1 GCA_021201095.1 Lachnospiraceae bacterium | reverse complement strand
TATTATCCCAGGGTGGGAAACACTTCCGATAACTCTTTTATGTGCCGGAGGGGTTATACTTATAGGTGGCAGTCTTTCGGCCATTACTGCTCAACATGAAATGGAGACAATCAAAAGCAGAATGGAGAAAGAGCAGATGAAAGCAATGCCAGGTCAGTCTACTCCCGCTGCTTTCATTAAAAGGCTGACGGACTGCCAGGCGCAGAATAATATTAATGTTATCAATGATTGGATGGATAAAATTGAAGCGGCCATTGACGATTTTTGCAAAATCAATAATGCCTGACATAGAGAGTGTGTGACATATGAATCTGGTAATTGTGGATGCTGACAGCAAAAATTCATATACTTCCGAAGAAATTTCTTCCCTTTTGGGAATAGCCGATTTGACAATCTGGGATTTAAACGATCAAAAGCTGGCAGATGAAGAATATCGGCTGGAAGCGGTTACGGGAGTCCCAGAGGGGTTTTCGAGGGTTGTTTTATTAACCGGAGCTTCTCATGGCATTATGAATTATCATAAGAAAATGATACAGAGTAATCCAATGGTGAAGTATTGGGTAGTTACATTGCCTGACACTATTTCAACTGCGGAGCGAAATCAGATTTCATCAGAAGTGAGTTTGATTTTCCAACAGCGGAATGCGCGATATGCGGTATTGTTTGATGCCCCAGATACATTAAAGGAAACAGCTTCAATTTTAAAGGAGAAAATTCTGGATAAACCGCAATGTGTGTTGCTTTTTGCTACTGAGACACCTGTGGTTGCCAATGTTCTTCAGGCGCTGAGAACGAAACATCAGGATTGGGATGTGTCATGTAATCCGGAAAGCATAGATTGGATTGAAAAGTATGCTGACAGAGTTTTGCTGTTTGCGGAAGATTTAGAGAAGTTTCAATATTTGGCAAAGATTAATAACGTTGACAGAATATATACTTGGGTTGAGGCTGGACTCGGTACAGTAAATCAACAGAAAGAGAAAATTGAAAATGATACAGTTCACCTGATGAGTGAATACGGCTTCTCTTTTACCAGAGAGAATAAGCACATTTTATGTGGGTTCTCTCAATATGAATTGTGTCAGGCGGAAATTAATTCCGGTGCATATTCTTATACTGCCTTGAAAAGCAAAGATACATTTGTTATGTGGGATGAATATGGACTTCCACTGTTAAACATGCAATATGTGGATGATGATCTGAAGCGTTTCCTTAAGGAGCAATGTGTGCTTGAAAACTTCATTGGTGAATGACGGGGTGTGAGATGAAATTTAAAGATAATGTAAAAATGGATAATCAACAGAAAGAGCTGGTACAGAATATACCGCAGAAAGAAGACAAAATAAACTATGAGAATACTGAAATGCAGAGTCAGTCTGATGAGCTGGTAGATAAATTGCAGGCAGATATCGTGAACAGCGGTAGTCGGTTGCTGGCGGGTTTTCGTGGTGAAAACAGAGGCCTTTGGAATTATGTTAAACCAAAAACTGATACAGGTACGGATCCTGTCAGAGCAGCCGAGGTCAGTATAAAAGAATTACAGGACTTTCAATATACTATTGGATTTGCTGGTGGACAATCGGCTGGGAAATCCACCGTTGTAAATGCATTGCTGAAATATCCGTTGATGCCGACATGCCAAATTGTAACGACATGTACTCCTGTAGAATTGTTTTACGGTGAAAGGATTCGTATTCTGGTTTCTGATGCATATACAGGGAAAATACTTCTGGATTATCCATGTGACAGAGCGACTGACAGTGATTTTCAAAAATTGAAAGAGTATACATGTACACTTTCTGCGCTTCCTCAGGTTATCGAAAATCTGCAACCATTTGTCAAGGGATATATCGGAGGCTATGATACAGGAATTAAACCAGATCAGCTTGAGATGCAAAAGGACAATCCCCGGCATGTTGCAATATTAATGATGATTTTGCTGACGGTTTATGTAACACAGAATCTGGAAGAACTTACTCATAAGCAACGTGCTTTAAATCAGCTGCGTGATAGAACATTAAAGTATTTTAAAATCCCCGCGAATGTTCCGAACATTGCTGTACATATTCAATGGAATAGTTCCATACTTAAATCAGGATTGAAGATCCTTGACTTGCCGGGGTTAGGATCAAATGCTGAAGATAAGGAGCTTGATGATGGCAGTATATTGGATGGACACACGAAAATAACCAAAAAGGCAATTGTAGATACTAAAACTATGGTTGTCGTTCAGGATCCTTTTGTCCTTGGCAGTGTTTGGGAAGCTGTGAAGGAAATGGTATCTAATTTATTAGCTAGAGAAGTTGTAGTGGAGAACTGCATTATTCCTGTTTTGAATAAGTTTGATATGTGCAATGGCTCTGCGGGACAGCAGAGTGCTTTGTCAACTTATATTTCGGATCTGAAAAATCTGGGCGTAAAAAAAGAAGTCAAAGATGTTTTTCCTTTATCCGCGATATATGGTGAATATGCATATGAGGACTGTCCTGATAAGAGCCGTACTATGTATGTTCAGAAAGCTTTGCAGGGTGTTACGGATCAGGATTATATAAATGACATTATGTACATGAAACCCAGGGAATTAAAGCGGGAATATGAGAAGTCTGGGGTGGAAGAATTACGTGAATTTTTTCGTACAACATTCATTGAAAGAGGTAAATTGGAAAGCTCATTATCCGTTGTTGCGGAGATAAAAAGCCTTGAAAGCGGTATTCGGGCTGAGATTATTGCTCAGAAGAAAATGTATGAAGGCTTTGTAGGAGCT
>JAJQFO010000236.1 GCA_021201095.1 Lachnospiraceae bacterium | reverse complement strand
CTATGAATCTGGCTGTTATCATGCAGTCACAAAGCGAGAGAGGAGCCGTACGGGAGATGGTGCTTACTGGCGGCGGCGCCAGGGGAGATGTTTCGGCGCAGATCCTCGCGGACGTACTGGGAGTGCCGCTGCACCGTCTGGATCATGTAGAGACATCCACATCTGTCGCTGCGGCGGTGATCGCCGGGGTGGGAGTCGGAGTATTTCCGGATTTTTCCGTGGTCGGAAAATTTGTAAGGCGGGAAAAAACATTCTGGCCGAATAAAGCATATCAGGATGTGTACAACAGACAGAAGCAGTTGTTTGAAAAAGGATATGAGTGCTTGCAGATCTACTATGAGATGGATGCGCATTTGTGAACCACCGCTTTCTGCGAAGACAGGGGTTGCATGAGACTTGAAATAAAAAAACGGATAATTTGTGCAAGTTTTTGTTGAATATTTACTAAAAACGTGTATAATGAAGAGAGTATCAAAGAACGTGATTAGAAAAAAACAGGAAATAATAGTCAGGTTTTTGTGCGTATTTGCAGAAAAATCTGATGTTTCCTAAATTCTTTTATGAAACCGGGAGGGAATCCAGTGGACAAAATCAGAAACAACGCAATCGTCAAAAAGGTTGGCTTCAACACAGTGGTATTGTTTTGCGTACTGGTGCTGCTGTTTGTCTTATTTGCCATCCTCACACCTATCATGAAGCCGAATACGACTTTTCTGAGCTATTCGCGCATTGTGAGCATTTTTAATTATGCTTATTTTCTGGGATTCCTGGCGCTGGGAGTCACCTTTGTTATCGCGACGGGCGGTATTGACTTTTCTATAGGGCCGGTCATGTTCTGCTGCGCGCTGATTTCCGGGCAGCTCCTGACAAAGAGCAGTTGGCCAGTGGCGGTCTGCCTGCTGGTGAGTGTGCTGGTCGGTATGGCTTTTGGTGCCTTTAACGGTGTTCTGGTAGCTTACGGCGGCCTGCCTTCCTTCATTACATCGATGGCCAGCATGATGATCGCAAAGGGCGTCGGCAGTGTGTTTACCAAAACTCAGTCAGTAAGCTGGCCGGGCGGCTGGTATCAGAATCTGATCAAGGTTCAGGTGGGCGGAGTGCAGGTACCTACTGGTATTATCATTCTGGTTCTGGCCAGCGCAGCTTGTTCCGTTGTTCTGCATAAGACAATGCCGGGACGATACATATTATGCATCGGAAGCAACCGTGAGGCAGTACGTCTCTCTGGTGTTAATACAAAGAAATGGGAAATGCTTGCCTATATTATCAGCGGCGGGCTGGCAGGGGTTGCAGCAATTTTCTACGTTGGCGTGTATACGACAGTACTGCCGGGCGGCGGCGATACTTTCAATAATGATGCGATTGCCAGCTGTGTTATGGGAGGTACCTCGATGGCTGGCGGTGTTGCATCGATCGGCGGGACATTTATTGGTGTGGTTATTATTTCCCTCCTGCAGGTTGGAATACTTGCCATGGGTTACCAGAGCCAGTACCAGTATGTGATTACAGGACTGATCGTGCTGGCCGTTGTGTATGCGGATCTCCGCAGTCGGCGCAGACGCAATTAAGCAAAGGGGGAACGTAAAAGATGGGCGACGTGATTTTAACCATGAAAGGCATCGACAAATCATTCCCCGGTGTACATGCGCTGGACCATGTGGATCTGGAGGTTCGCAGAGGTGAAGTACACGCACTGATGGGAGAAAATGGCGCAGGAAAATCTACGCTGATGAAGGTTCTGACCGGAATCTATAAAAAAGACTCCGGTACCATCACCTATGAGGGGAAAGAGGTTGAGTTTGCCAATCCGCGCGAAGCACAGGATGCGGGCATTGTGATTGTGCATCAGGAGCTGAACATGATGGGGCACCTGACAGTGGCACAGAATATTTTTATCGGCCGTGAGATTATGCGCGGCAAGTTTATCGATGATAAAAAGATGAATGAAGAGGCCAGAAAGCTTTTTGACCGTCTGGGAATTGATATAGACCCGACCGAGACAATGAGCCGCCTGACTGTAGGCAAGCAGCAGATGTGCGAAATTGCCAAGGCGATTTCTCATGATGCGAAAGTCATCATTTTCGATGAGCCGTCAGCAGCGCTGACAGAGACGGAAATTGAGGAATTGTTCAAGATTATACGCGACCTTCGCGACCGGCAGCTCGGAATTGTATATATCTCGCACCGTATGGATGAGATTAAGGTCATCACGGACCGCGTGACGGTCATGCGGGACGGAGGCTACGTAGGGACACTTATTACAAAAGATTGTACGAAGGACGATATCATCAGTATGATGGTAGGCCGGGTCATCTATGAGGAAGGCAAGACGGAAAGCCATGTGGCGCCGGACGCACCGGTAGTGCTGAAGGTAGAGCATCTGAATGCCGGGCGCATGGTGCAGGATGTCAGCTTTGAACTCAGAAAGGGAGAAATTCTGGGATTCTCCGGGCTTATGGGTGCTGGCAGGACTGAGACTGCCCGGGCTCTTTTCGGAGCAGATCCAAAAGAGAGCGGAGACATTTACGTAAATGGAAAGAAGGTTACCATCAAAACGCCGCAGGATGCGGTTAATTGCGGTATCGGTTACCTCTCTGAGGATCGGAAACGCTATGGAATTGTAGTGGAGAAGACGGTCGCAGAAAATTCAACGATGGCTACGCTCAAGCGCTTTATGAAGGGGATTTTTATTGATAAAAAGAAAGAGGATGAAGCGGCGCAGAACTATGTGGATATTCTGAAGACGAAGACTCCGAGTGTAGATCAGC
>JAJQFO010000313.1 GCA_021201095.1 Lachnospiraceae bacterium | reverse complement strand
GCACAAAGGAATCAAAAGGAGGCGGAGAAAAAAGTTCAAATGGCAGAATATCAGTTAAAAAAGGCAAAGGAAAAATATGAAATGGAGACAAAACAAAGAAATAATGAAATGAAAAAACGAATAAAGAAAATGAAGGAAAAAGAATTCTTCTGGATAGCAGGTTATGGTGTGTTAGTTTTCTTTATATTGATGCAAAATACCATAATTTAAAATATGCATTATTTGTATTCAGGCAGGTAAGATAAGCTTACCTGCCTGTTTTAGAAGGAATCTTTGAACCGGATATGGACATGATATGCTGTACCATTTTATCCAGAAAACGATTCTCCTTTTTAATATCGCTGTCGTTCATGATCCAGTTTTGTTCTATGGCGGTAACACCGCCTACGATGAAAAGATATAGGAGTTCCTGTTCGCGTTCGGTAAGATTCTGATCTTTGGAAAGCGAAGATTTCAAATAATCCAGATAGTAGGATTCCATGAATTTTGGAAAAAAAGAAGCTTTGCTTACAGATGACATCAAAGTGACGTAAATATCATCATGTAAAATAGTATCTAAAAAATCATCAGAGATAGATTCACGATTTTTTACATCCGGTTTTTGTGTATCAACGTATTTTTGAAATTTATGAAAGAGATCTTCTTCAATCGTGCGCTCCACATCATTAATATCTTCAAAATGCAGATAAAAAGTACAACGATTAATTTCAGCAATACGACAGAGTTCTGCAACTTTAATTTTTTCTTTGGGTTTTTGCTTTAGCAATTGAATATATGCATTCGTAATTGCATTTCTGGTGTAAATAGTGCGTCTGTCCTGTTTTCTTTCTTTATTATCTTTTGATTGTGAAAAAGTCATAAAATCCCCCTTTGAAAACTGTTGAAAATAATGAAAATCACGAAATAATTAACATAAAATGAAGAAATGTTGATAAATATACATTCTGTAAATTTCTGATAATTGATTACAGCCTGATTGTTATTATATAATATGTATATAAAAAAATCAACACATGTTAATAAAAATGAAAGGCGGGAAATAAATGATAAGTTATCCATACCAAAATAAAGATTTGTCAATTTCAGATCGAGTAAATGATCTGCTGTCACGGATGTCATTGGAAGAAAAAACCCAGCAGCTGACTTGCGCTATGGTCATGGGGGAACCACAGGAAGAAAGCATTCGGGATGGTATCGGCGAAGTGTATTTGTTTGTAGGATTACCACCGGCGAAAGAGCTTTCTGCTATGATACGTGCAGTACAGGATCAGGTAATGAAGCAAAACAGATGGGGCATTCCGGCAATCGTGCATCAGGAAGCGTTAAGCGGTCCAATGCTGGCGGATTGTGGTGTATTTCCGACCGCAATCGGTCTCGGAGCAACATTTAATCCGGAAATGGTAAAAGATATCGGAGATCGGACAAGAAAGCAGATGGTGAATATCGGAGTACGGCAGGCACTTTCTCCTGTATTGGATATTATCCGCGATTTTCGCTGGGGCAGGACTGCAGAAGATTATGGAAGTGATCCTACTCTGGTATCCGAGATGGCCTGCGCATATATATCAGGTTTGCAGGGAGAAGATTTGAGAGAGGGAGTTGCAGCAACAGCAAAACATTTTCTTGGATACTCTCAGACAGAAGGCGGACTGAATGGTGCGAGAACAGTTACAGATTGGAGAGATCTCAGAGAAAATTTTGCAAAACCATTTGAAGCGGCAATCCGCAAAGCAGGTTTAAGATCTGTTATGAATTCATATTCTGAGTATGATGGAGAACTGATTTGTGGATCGAAAAGAATCCTGACCGATCTTTTACGAACCGATCTTGGTTTCGAAGGGGTAGTTGTAAGTGATTATACATCGGTTGCAGATATAGTTGAGAAATGTCCGATTGAAGATAATGCCATGGATGCGGGGATTCACTGCCTGAAAGCAGGACTTGATGTAGAATTACCGAATCAGTATGGATATGGTACGACATTGGCAGAGGCTGTAAGAAAAGGAAAGATAGAAGAATCTTATGTCAACTGTTCTGTAGAACGTGTCCTTCGTCTGAAATTTGAACTGGGACTTTTTGATAAACCGTATGGTGAGTTTGAAGAGATGGATAATACAGAGAATGATGAAAAGTCTGCTGAGGTTTCACGAAAGGTTATGACGCTTACGAAGAATAACGGAATTCTGCCGATGAAAGACAGAAATATGAAGATCGCTGTGATTGGACCGACAGGAGATAATCTGCTTATGCTGAACGGACCATACAGCTATCCTGCATATGAGGAAATGATGATGGCAATGCTGGGAAACGGAAAAGCCGGAATGGAAGGTGTGAAGTTCGAGGAAGAGGCTTTTGTGATGTCATCTGAAAAAAAGAAAACAATTCCTGATTTTACGAAGGATATAGATGAAAAAATCCGTTCTCAGCATAATGGAACAAAGACGATTTATGAAGCAATAAAGGAATTGTATCCGAATACTGTGTATGAAAAAGGCTGTCATTACCGCAGAGATATCTGCGATTTTGCAGCAGCAGAAGCAGTGGCAATGGGCGCAGATGCTGTACTGCTTACGGTAGGCGGTAAAGTGGGTATGATGGCTGAATGTACAGCAGGAGAGGGGATTGATAATGTTGATGTTACTCTTCCGGGAAGACAGGAAGAGTTAGCACTTCGGATCTGTGAAGTGAATCCTAATACTGTAATCATTCATACAGATAATAAACCAAATCCCCATGCCCCGCCTTGCGCGGCACCAACATGAATGAAACAAGT
>JAJQFO010000161.1 GCA_021201095.1 Lachnospiraceae bacterium | reverse complement strand
ATTAAATACATTCCCATCCACATCCGTAAATGAAATGGTATCTCCCGCATTCAGCTCCTTCAGGCTGCCAAAGTGACGCTCGTAATTGTGTCCGCAGAGGACAAGATCGTCTGTCCAGACGGAGCCGCTGTATCGGCCCGGCGCGATTTTCAGTCCCGCATAGCTCCATTCTGCCATCACCGGCAGCTCCAGCCCGAAGCGGGAAATAGATAGTGTCCCAATATACGCATAGCCGTCTATCTCTACCGTAGCCATTTCTATAGAAAGCATTTCTGCTTCCGCGGAATCATTCACATCTGTCAGATTATTTGTGTCAGACGATGAACTGCCCGCTGCGTTCTTTGCCTCGTCCAGCTTCTCCTGAATCTCCGCCGCGGAATTACCCGCGCGCCAGCTATCCCAGCTGTCATAGATTAATAGGGCCAATGCGGCTGCTACCAGCATTGTCCCTATTATCATCAAAATGGATCCGCATTTGTGTCTCATTCGCATCATTTATTTCGTCCATTATTATTATTGTCTGCTTTTGTTAAATCCTCCAAAAAGAAAAGACCTGCTTTTTTCCTGGCAAAAGTCCCTACGCAATTCCAAGACTCTTTTTCAGCATAAGAAGCTCCTGCTCTGCCTGATGTGCCCGCTGTTCCGCCTGATCTGCCCGCTGTTCTGCCTGATCTGCACGCTGTTCTGCCTGATGCGCCCGCTGCTCTTCCTGATGCGCCCGCTGCTCTTCCTGATCAGCACGTCTGCGTTCCATCTCGGTAAATTTTCTTTCTTCTTCCCGGCCTTCATTTTTACTGTCTTCCATCCATTCCCTGAGTGCCTGACACATATCGTAATTTCCCCTTTCCAATCCCGCGAAGCAACGAGCCAAATATAGTCCATCCAATGCCTTCAACTCTGTATTGAGTCTAACATACAATGCCATGCTTTGCAAGACGTAATTTTGCACAAAAGTCCTACTGCGTCCTCAATTCTTTTCGAAAGCCAGGACTAACGAATAGAGGGGCCGCTGTGCCCCTCTATCTTTTATCAGCTGTGCTCAGAACCCGACCGACTGCAAAGAACAGCACGCCCAGCACCGCCAGTACTGGAATCGGCCAGAGCAGCCGCCCGGTCTGCGGCAGAGTTGCCGACTCGGTCTCGTTTTCCGTTTCACTTTCTGTTGCAGCTGTGTTTTCGCTTTCCGTTTCACCTTCTGCCGCAGATGTGTTTTCGCTTTCTGTTTCTCCTTCTGTCGAAGATGTGCTTTCGCTTTCGGTTTCTCCTTCTGTCACCGATGTGCTTTCGCTTTCGGTTTCACCCTCTGTCGACAGCTCTGTTGTATCTTCAGTAGACGGCTCCGTTGTGGTTTCCGCCGGAGGCTCCATTTTGGGCGTCGCATCCACATCATATGTCCAGCCTGACGAGGTCTCACACGGAACGCTTACCAGAAACGAAAGGAAGGGTTCGTATCCTTCCGCCGTCTGGGTCTGTACAATCAGATACAGTCCCACGCTTACACCGTCATAGACGGCGGTGCCTTCTGAATCAATGGAAATTTCCTTTGCTTCCAATCCCTTCTCTTCTGCGTAACTCACCAGAGCATCAATCAGCTCCGTTGATTCCAGATAATCCAGAGATTCTGTGCAGTCCGAAAAATCTTCTGTATACTGCCACACAAAGCCGGTATCGCCCGATACGAGAGCAGCTACTTTCCAGATGGCAATCGTGCCGCCGGGAATTGCCTCTCCCGTGTCGTCGTCTGTCAATGTCAGTGTGATGGATCCTGTCCGGCTCAAATCCGGCATCTCATTATCCGCGGAAGCGAACATGCTGCCCGACAAAGTCGCAGCCAGAAGAGTTACTGTCAGCAAAGTAACTGCCCGCAGCAACGACGGCAACAGCCCGGATCGTTTTTGAATTTTCTCTGTACTTTTTCTGATCATTGGCTATTTTCGCCCCCGTTCTGCCTTTCCATTTATCAGCCCGGCCGACCACCTCAGCTGCGTTCCAGATGTTTCATCCGTATATCTGTTATTTTCTATTCACGTTTCAGCCATGGCTTCACCGTTTTGTCTTCCCGGTTCTGCTGTGTCTTTGCTATTTTGTCTTCACGGTCCAGCCGCGTCTTCGCTGCTTTGTTTTCGCGATTCAATCATGTCTTCACTATCTCGTCTGCTGCATTTCTGGGGTGTCTCTGTCTCTCCGAATTTACCGCTTTCGGATTTACCTCCATCGGATTTACCGTCTCCTGAGGTGCCCGGCATCGCCTCTTTTTGGAGGATGCTTCTCTTTTTCTGTCTTTCGCATATTGCCAAATAGATCAGCAAGCTCGCCAAAATCAGGGGCAATGCCACAAATGGAGCTGCCAGAACCGGCGCTATTTCCTCCGCATCCGCAGACACCTGAATGTGCGCCGCGGTATTTGTCGTCCGTTTGCCGCGCACCAGCAGACGCTGCGTATTGATGCCGTAGGGCGTGCAGGTCACCAGCGTACAATAATCCTCGCCGTCTTCAATGTAGAGGCTCGCCGTCTCATTCGGCTCCACAATCTGAATCAGATCCACCTCGTAGGTAATCTCCTCATCCAGTACGGTGAGGGTAAAGGTATCCCCGACCTCCAGCTTATCCAGATTGGTAAAAAGCAGGGCGCTGGGCATGCCGCGGTGGCCGCTCAAAACACAGTGCGTACTCTCCCCGCCAATCGGCAGGGATGTACCGTCGATATGCCCGACGCCACTCATAAGCACCGCACTGCTCGTGCCATGATAAATTGGAAGATAAACATCGATTTTTTCAATCGTAATGTACCCCATCACCCCATCGCCGGTAATATCCAGCATGCTTTCGTAGGTCTCCAGCTCCTCTTCATCGAGATAAATGCCGTCCTGGCTTTCCGCAAGCGCCTCGTTGTAGCTGCGGGCCGCCTCCAGCAATTCCTCGTAGGCGTCATCATCCAGATTCTCCACCGCGTCCGAGTAGTTCGACACCACCTGCGTCGCATGGAGAGAATTCCAGTAATTACTGACAGACGGATACGCCATCAGAGCCACTCCCGTGATAAACATCAGGGCGATCAGGATTGTGGGTAAATACTTTTTCATGCTTTCTCATTCTTTATTAAAACCATATGAATGGCTGTCTCGCTCAGCAGGCCGTCCATGACTGTTTGCCGATGCTGTCACTGATTCGTTTTCCTGAGCATCGCCCATCTGGTAAACAACAGCACCGCAGCAAGCAGGACAAGCAGGCCGCCGAAGACGTAGAAGATTGTTGTGCCTATGCCGCCGGTGGTGGGCATTTCCTGACCGGCCTGGTTGACAACCTTAATTTCGGCTCCTGTCTCAGTTGCATTATTGTAAGTATATGACATTGATGTACCAGTTACACCATTACTATCTGTGGTTTCACTAATAGTAATGGAAATAGTGGATGTAAGCTTGTTATAACCATCTGGAGCGGTTGTCTCTGTCAACGTGTACGTTCCAACAGGCAATCCAAATATTGTAACCTCACCAGCCCCAATTTCAGTAGTCGCACCCGATGCCGTACTATCTGTCTCATACGTATAGACCGTGCTTCCACTTACGGTTGATACTGTAAAATAGACTGGATTATCTGTTAAATCTGTCAGAGTAAAAACAGCTCCGTCAATAGTTGTTGAACTTGAATTTGTTTTGTTCAGAGTAAACTCGGAAACATATGTAGTTGTAGTGGATTTCGTGGACGTTGACCCTCCGCCATATTTCACATATGTATCATTATCATATTCTGTTGTTGTTCCATCACCAGTAACAGTAGCTGAATATGTTATCACTATATAACTCTCATCAGTCACAGTAAGTGATGACAAAACCGTCGAAAAATCAATGGTAAACGCCACATCGGGATCAGTTTCATCAACGGTCACAGAGCTCTTAATATTTTGTCCACTTGCACTGACATCCTCATAATACATGACGGAAACAACTTCTTTAAATTCCAATCCGTCATCCATATTATCAACAAGAAGCTCCAGATTATTTGTTTTGTAAAAATTCTTAATGGTCGTCTGGAAATACACCGTCTCACCAATATATGCAGTATTGGTTCCGACATACGTATTACCATCATTCGAAACTTTCTTATCAACCGATGGCTCACTATTCTTATCCGTAATCGTAGCAGTGGGGATCGTTGAATCGAGTGAAACAAGAGATCCCAGTGTAGATGTGACATAGTAATAACCGACCGCGCCTACATCAAGTACCAGTGTTGAGGATGATGCAGTATCCGAAGCAGCAGCATCCGTAGTTGTAATCCCATTGGCAGCCAAATCCAGACTATTGAACCAGTTTGTAATCTTCTGTTTATTGGATTCATCATATGTGACAACATAAGTAATTACACTTTGCGATGCCGTAGAGGCAGCAGCTGTGAGAGTAAACAGATCTTCACCACTGCCATTTGCATTCGAATTGATCAGATTATACCATTTACTATTTGAATCAATCGTATACGCTACGTTACCTGAACTATTATAGGTAGCATCAAACACCTTATATGCCGTATAAGTCTCACCCGACACTGCATTTGTAATTGTGATCTTATAATCCGACGCCGACGCCACCATCGTCATAGCGAAAGCCAAAACCATCGCCACTAAAAATAAAACGCTCTTTCTTACTTTTCCCTTCATAACCTTCTTTCCTCCTTACTTTTTCTGTCTCTCTGGTTTTTCAGGAACATCATGCATTTTTTATAAAAAACGACAAAATTGTCGGTATTGCTATTCTGATCTACTTCACCCGTTTGGACTACGTCCCGCGTACTTCCGTTTTCGATAGAGCAGAACACAGGCGCTGCCTATCAACAGCATCATCCCCGCCATGGTATAAGGGGTAGATCCGACGCCTCCGGTTTCGGGCAAAATTTCTTCCGTCTTGTTTACCACCTGGATGATCAAAGCCTCGTCGCTACTGTTCTTCTTTATGGTTACCGCTGACAATGAATTGCTATCTTCGTCCGTGACTTCTGTGATTTCACCGTTTTCCACGACGAATTTGATCACATAGGTCAGCATATTGTAGCCATCCGGAGCGGCAGTCTCCAGCAGATAATAGGTACCGTCCTCCACATCATAGAAACTGATCCAGCCGCTGTCGTCTGTTGTCAACGCGACCTGCTCCGCGCTTGTGCTCTCGACCCAGGATGCTTTTTCATTCGTCGAATCCCAAGTGTAGTAAAGCGTCGTGGTATTCGTGCCATCATCCGTCACTTTGTACAGGGCAAATGATGCGCCGGAAAGTGCGGTGCTATTCGTGTCATCCGCTACCTTTTTCAGATAAACCGCCGGAAGCTCAGTATTTGTGACGGTGTATGCAGTTCCCTTTGTTGTCGAATTTGGTGTTTCGTAATAAACCTTGATATTGGATGTCTCAGCTTCTGCTTTGGAAGCTACGACAACTGCTGAAACCGTACCTCCTGAGTTTTGCAGAATAATTTTTATTCCTGAGTCATCATTAATCTGCAATTCTCCGAGGGAATTGTAATAAAAGTCGGTAGCTTCTGATTCATTTGTGGTCAAAGTAACATTGTATCCATTCGTACTGTCACCGGTTACGCGTAAATAATAGTTTCCATTTTTCAAATAGAACGTATATCTTTGAGGATTCGGTACGACACTGTCATCCTGCCGCGAACCCGTGATAATCATTTCCCACTTTGCTGTAGCAGGGATGCCTCCTTCATCAATATCATCACTCATCGCTCCGTAGATATAGGCGTCGCTTCCATTGTTCGTGGGCGGCTCAGACAGAAGGACTTTCTCAATTGATATTGCTCCGTCTCCGGCAGCAATCACATAACCCCATTCCGCGCGTCCGAACTGATCGACTGACGTATAATTGATTGCGCCATCACTCAATACAATCGTTCCAGCAGAATCCCCCACACTATAGCTGGCTGACTCAAGCATTTCCTGCAGATCATCCGTATCAATGACTGTCCAGTAATCATAGCTTTGCAATGCGGAAGATGTATAAGTAGCCGAATAGTGAAGCAAGGTAGTCAGTTCCAGTACCTGATAGGTTTTGCTGGTGTCCAGCAGTGCCCATACATAAGACCAATTATTGTCATTATTCAACACCTGTTTGTCGACCAGTACGTACAGATAGCCTCCGCTGTAATAGGCCTGCACGCTCCCATCGTTGGCATAGGAATATCCATCACTCTGCACCGTGTAAGTCGTCGTACTTAAATAGGAGACGTTACTGACGGTATAAGTCGTCGTGTCATCCGCATTGACCGTTTTATCAGTAATATCCATCCGTTCAAACAGCCCCATCGTGACTTCTGTTGTGGTCGTACTCTCTCCCCAGTCTTTGGTCACACTAATCGTCCCTGCTGTCGCGGTCTCGTAGAGCCACCTGGGTATTGTATTAAAGCTGAGCTCCAGGTCTGATGCATAGCCGCCGCGTTCCATGTAGAAAATGCTCAGCCGGTGTGTACCGGATGTAATCCCAAGGCTTTGCAACAAACCTTCGGTTGTCGTACCGTTTACTGTCACGTCACCGGATGCAAAATTAATCGAACCCGACATTGAACCATGGATACCTCCAATATCCAACACCAGCTTATCATCCACGAATACCCATACATCATCATCTCCAGAGAAGTTAAATACCATATCCTCTCCATTTACCTGATTGACACTGCCACTGCTGCTCGGCGCATTGGGAAGATAAAAGTCCAGCTCTACATTCATTCCAAACCATTCATTAATGCTGCCGTTATTCGCTATTAAAGTATCCGTGTACGAATTATAAGGATAAAAACCTCCTCCGCTGCCATAATTTGCTTTGCCATCATAAACATAAAATCGTTCTTCACTCTGATTGTAAACCGCTGCATTTTCCGAGGAATTATAATAGTAAAATCCGTAAGTAGAAGAATTGGCATTATTGTCTATGGAAAAGAGATAGTTGCCTTCTCCTACATAATACACTCCCAGATCATCCCCCGTATTCCCTGCAGAAGTATTAAACAACATCTGAAGTAAGGCTGAATCAGGGTTGTCAATCCCGAACTTTGATGCAGCCGCTACATAACTCCGGCTAAAATTCCAATCCTCCCGATCACTTGGAACACTTAGCATTCCCGCTGAAGCGATACCGACATTTACAAAAAGGAAGCTGTCGCCTATTTCCGTAAGACTGCTCTCGTCATTGTTCAAAATCAGGGATGAATATAACGTTCCACTGTCCGTCCACGTCTCGGATGTCAATCCTAACTGACTCAGGGAAGCACTGTAGAGATTGAACAGTTCGTTATAGTCGAACATATAAATTCTTACGAAATCACTGGTGTCTACTGTATCCTCCACGAGTGTACCGGCAGAGGCCGTACCTTTATCATAGTCTGCCGCAATCCAATCCGCGTAAAAGACATTTGCATTGCTCAGATCCACTTCTGCAGTAGTTGAGCCGTTCTCGACACTGTAATATTCTCCGGTCGCAATATTGAACCAGCCGACAAGCTCGTAGTCATAAGCAGCTTCTGTGCCTAATGTAACAGTCGCATCTGTCAGATTGCCGCTTCCATTTACCACAGTGAACGTTTTCCCCAGATCGCTGTCGCTCGGAAGGTTAATCGTCACTTTTCCGTCTGTGTCCGCATAGTCAGATAGCGAATCTGTCGTGTAGCGTAGCGCGTCTGAACTGCTTTTGGTGCCGGTATAATCAGCATCCTGACTGGTGCCATTGCCGTTCCCCAGGTTCAGCACCACAGAATCCGTGGCAAAGTAATAAAGATTACTCCGTGGATAATCCGAATAGTTAGTACCAAACCCGGTATCCTGAATTTCCAGATACCATGAACCGTTGATATAAACATATCGTGCCTGCGTCAGATTAGCGCTCCCCGAATTTGCATTCGGAGCATAATAGAACGGACAGCTTTCCAAGTTATTTACGTCAAAGGTAAAGCTGAACCATGTTTCCACATAGCTCATAGGAATATAATAATATGTAGTATTTGTTTTTTGTAAAACTACATTTGTTATATCATTAGTCCCCATCGCTGTTGTACCCACAGCTGTACGGGGCCAAACGCGAAAAGTACTTACCGTTTCCAGCATATAATAGACATTGCTGCGTTTCACAGTACTGCCGCTATAGGTTCCGGTATCCTGCACACGCACATACCAGCTGCCATTCACCTGCACATACGATGCCTCGCCAGTCGCGTTAGCTACACCGCTGTTGTTTGCGTTCGGAATATACATAAACGGGCAAAAATCCGTATTGGTTCCGTCAAATGTATAGCCATAGCTGCTTAAAGCATCCGTGAAATAACTGATCGGAATCAGGTAATATGTTTCACTGCCTTCTGTATACGATAAAACGCCGGAAATGGTCTGATGATCACTGGCAGTTTCCCACTCTGAATACGCCGCAACAGTAGTATTACTGTAATCTTTAATCCAGAGATAAAAGGTACTTACTTCGGTATACGTAATCCCATTCTCTGTCAAATCCACCGTCGCTATCCCATATTCCGAAAATCCATCTGTATCAAATGTGATAGTCTGGGTATTTTCTTCGTAAACAGACTCAACACTGACATCCGTCGTTTCATCATCGCCAAAATGCGTGACCTGATAGGTTGCTTCGTCTTCTTTGTCAGGAAAAACGATAGTCACCGTCACGTCTGCAGCCGGTTCTACTTCTTCCCCATCTACGTAAAAACCGATTTTAAACAGACGGAATTCATTCCGATGATCTGTTGCTTCTGTCTCGGATGATGTGCCTTTTTCTGAGGTTGCACCTGTCTCGGAGGTCGTACCTGTTTCTGAACTTGCACCGGTCTCAACGGTTGTCCCGGTCTCAGATCCTGCACCTGTCTGCGCTACTGTATCCGCCTCAGAGTTTGTGTCGGTTTCTGTCCCGGATGTTTCTCCTGTCGCAGAGCCTGCGTCCGCCGCTGAAATCACGTCGGTCGAATCTGCACTTGTCTCGGATAGCGTCTCTGTGTCTGCATCCTCCCATCCGTAGAGCGCGGCTGCTTCTGCGTAACGAGCCTGCCAGGTCTCAGAATCCTGCTCGTACTCACTGACCATCAGCACTGCTTCCTCAGGCAGCTCTGCCTCCGGGCCGTAGGTGACGGTGATAATGTAATCCTCACCTTCCGCAGTCTGTGTGGTCAGTTCATCAGACTCATCTATTTCTGTCTCTTCCTCTGGCGATTCATCCGTCGGGATCAGGAGTCCGACCCCGGCCTGTGCAAAGGTTGATAATGAAAACTGAATAGTCTGTATCTGTGTTTCTTCGTTGCAGCTGTATTCCGCCTCCAGAGCAGAAAGCTCTTCCCCGGCGAAGGACAGCAGCATACTGGAACTCAGGTCATCCGCATCTGAAAATTCCATTGTCACCTGCACCTGCGTTCCTTCTGCAGGCTGGATCTTCTGCCCGTCTTCATACAGGTAGATGGAAAATACACGAAGCTGAGCGTTCCGGGAAATTTCTGCCGACTTTGTGGTATCTGTAGTGTCTGTATCTTCTGCTTTTTCTAGATTTTCCGAATCTTCTGTACCTTCAGCAGCCCCGGCATTCTCTGTGGTTCCAGCAGCCTCTGAGGTTTCAGCATTTTCCCCATTCTCTGCGCTTGCGACAGCTTCTACGTTTTCTGAGTTTTCAGAACCATCTGCATTTTCAGCTGTCTCTGCGCTTTCAGTGTCTTCGGCATCTGCTACATCTTCCGCGTTTTCAGCCTCTTCATCCCACTCAAAATATGCTGTAATTTCTTCATAACGAGACTGCCAAAGGTCAGAATCCTGCTCATATTCGCTGACCATCAGAGCCGCGCCGTCTGAGATTTCCGCTTCCGGGCCATAGGTGACTGTCACGGTAAGTCCATCCTTTTTGAAAACCCGCTCTGTCAGATTTTCGCTCTCCGATTCTGATTCTGTTTCCGTCTCTGTCTCTGTCTCAGCTTCTGTCAGGTTTTCTCTTTCTGACTCGGATTCTGTTTCGATTTCTGCAGAACCTTCGCTCTCTGTCTCGGTCTCAACCTCCATAGAATTCTCGCTCTCCGACTCGGTCTCAGCATCCGTAAAGTCCTCACTCTCCGATTCGGTCTCAGCATCCATAAAGTCCTCACTCTCCGATTCGTTTTCGGTCTCGACTTTCGTAGAGTTCTCACTCTCAGGCTCTGTCTCAAGCTCCGCCAAATCCTCACTCTCAGACTCCGACTCAACTTCTGCCAGACTCTCACTCTCAAATTCCGCTGCATCTTCTGCCGCCGCGGTCGTTTCTTCGCGCTCTGCCTCATCTGGCGCATTGGACGGCAGCACGCCATATCCAAGGATAGTCTTGTCGTCCGGACTGTATTCGTTTCTGGCTACGGTGTCCGCCGCGTCTGCGTTATCAGATGTAAAGTCTCCCTCAATCACGAACAGCTTTGCTGCGGTTACTTCACCGGTGGCCGCGTCTGTCTGTGTTGTTACCTTTTCAAGGATACCGACATGATCAGCTTTTCCGTCATTGTCATTGTCGAAAAAGACCAGGTCTCCTGCGGACGGCACATATGCTTCTTCACCTGATGCGCTCTGATAGAGGGATCGGCTGCTCAGCTCCGCGGACCAGGCGTAAGCGCCTGACGCCTGCGGGAATTCGCTCTCCGGGACTCCGGCGTAGGAAAGGCAAAAAGAGACAAACATAGCGTCCCATCCGCCATATGCATTCCCATACCATGCACCATAGCGGGTGTACCCTTTGTGTGTCTCTCCATCTTCTGCCAGCACAAAATTCGCGGTGCTCTCCGTGTAGCCCAGCTGGCTCTGCGCTACTGCCACCACGTCGTCCGGCCAGATTCCGCTTAAGGCCGGAATCGTCGCTTCCCAGACCGATGCAGTCTCTGCATCGGCCGTCTCATCCATCAGGCATTCTACCGTGTGTGTATGCTCCTCCAGCCCGCATACAAGCACGCTCTCATAGCAGGCATCCGTGTGCGTATGCCCTTCACATTCTTCCAGAGTGCAGATCAGATCTCGCTCTGTCTCGTAGCATTCCTCGGTGTGTGTATGTCCCTCTGTCTCCTCCAGACCGCAGGTCAAGACCTTCTCCGTCACATAGCATTCATCCGTATGTATATGACCTTCGCTTTCCTCCAGGCCGCAGATCAGATTTCCTTCCTTGTCATAGCATTCCTCGGTATGGGAGTGCCCCCCCCGTACCTTCCTCCTGGGCACAGATCAGCGTGGTCACTTCTCCATAGCATTCCTCCGTATGCGTATGCCCCTCGTATTCCTCCTGGCCACAGATCAGCACGGACGTCTCTTCATAGCAGTCGTCCGTGTGCGTGTGTCCTTCGCATTCTTCCAGATCGCAGACCAGCACCTGCTCGTAGCAGTCGTCCGTATGCGTATGCTCCGTCAGCCCGCAGTAGGTCTCATTGGTCAGAGCGATTCCAGTATAGCGCAGCTTCCAGCCGATTCCGACCGCCACCGCCAGTGCCAGCACCAGTACAACTGAGCCAAGCCGCAGCCGTCTGCTGCGGTCCTGTTTAAACTTGTTTAAATAAGTGGTTACTATATTTTTCATAGCCGCATACCGCCTTTCTCGAAGCGACACTTTAAATATTCAGAAAAAACTCGGTCATCCGATCAAAATACTCAGGCAACGTTTTTAAAAGCCTGCCGTAATTTTCTTCCACGGCCAGACGCGCAGGATGACTTTCCCGACGATCTGGTCTTTTTCGATGCATCCGATCACGCTGCTCCGGGAGTCAATGGAAGTCAGGCGATTATCTCCCATCACGAAATAACGATTTTCCGGGACCTGATAGGGAAAGGTGAGATCGCATTCTCCGAGAGAGAGACTGGTGACATAAGATTCCTCCAGCTGCTCGCCATTCACAGATACATTGCCGTCCGCATCAATGTCTATCACATCGCCCGGCACACCGATCACGCGTTTCAGCAACAGCTTATTCTGGTAATAAAATGCGCACAGATCACCGGTCTCATAAGTTCCACTTTTGAAAAGCACAATGACATCGCCGTCCTCCAGCGTCGGCTCCATGCTGGTGCCGGAGACCTGCAGCACCGGAAAAAACAATGTCACCGACAAAACGGATACCGCCGCGACCACGATCAGAATATACACGATATTCAGCAATGTGCGTCTGAACTCCTTCTGCTGCCGCAGCCGTTTACGCTCCGCGGCCACCGTCTCCAGACTGGGTATGGACGCCATTTTCGGAATCGTTTGTTTCATAGAAATTCCCCATTTATTCGGACAAATCACGAGCTCTCTGCTAATCACGCTGCACTGCCGGATATCCCGTCACGAAAACTCTGCCAATCTCTCTGCGCTGCCGGATATCCTGTCGCGAAAACTCTATCAGTCACTCTGTGCTGCCGGATATCCTGTTACGAAAGCGCTGTCAATCCTTCTGCGCTACCAGAGATTTTGTTGCGAAACTTCTTCTACTTTCTCCACACTATCAGTCATTATATCGCAAAAACAACACCTCCTGCGAACCATTTGTGAAACGAAAGCATATCATTCGTGCTGCTATCGCAGAAAACTATTGATTTATTCATACATATCCGCAGCATTTTTCCAAAGTAAAAAACAGAGCCAATGCCGTTGCTGTCAGCATTGACCCTGTCTTATCATCTTAATTGATCTGCCTTTGACGCCAGTACCGTAGTTTTTCCATAGTGCCTGGCCCCGCGAACCTTCTACGCAATCCCAAACTTCTTTTTCAGCATAAGAAGCTCCTGTTCTGCCGGATCAGCGCGTCTGCAGCAGCGCCCCATTGTAATAATGTCTATCCTGCTATCGATTCCCTGCAAGATGTGAAAACAGCCAGGCATCGTACACAGTCATGATATCCGCCCGCTTCCGGCGTGAGAAATCCAGCCGCGCCCCGTTATCCATCAGGCAGTAATCCGCGCTCATCTGCCGGATATGCTCCATGTTGGCAATCGTCCCCCGGTTGATTTTCAGGAAATTGTCATCCAGCTTACTCTCCAACTCCTCAAGGGATACCCAGATCCGGTAAATTTGATTGTTGATCAGACAGATCTCCTTGGCGTGTCCCGCGCTGAGGATATAAATAATTTCATCCTGCCCCACCGTAATACTGTCTCTGCCAACATTCAGAAGCAAGATCGAGCGAGGTTTTGAGCGAAGGCTTTTCAGGCGTAAAAAACACTCCTCCACGCCCTCTTTGGTAACTGGCTTTACCAGATAATGAAGGGCATTCAGAGAATAGGCGTCCACAGCGAAATCCAGGCTGTTCGTGATAAACACGATACCTGTTCGAGGTGATATTTTCCGTATCTCACCGGCGATATCGATACCGTTTTCTCCGGGAAGATAAATATCTAAAAATATGATATCAAACGTAGGCCGTTCCCGCATTTCTTTCAGCAGACTTGCACCGTCAAAAAAACACTCCGCGCTTTCGTTCGGCTCTAATTCGTTAAGAACGTTGAGAAAAAGGGATTGTGACTGTTTATTGTCGTCACAGATTGCAATGCGCATGCC
>JAJQFO010000316.1 GCA_021201095.1 Lachnospiraceae bacterium | reverse complement strand
GATTGATGAAATCGTAGGCCGTGCCGGTGCTCTGGAATCCGTTAAAATCCTTCTCGAAACGCAGCATATAGTCATAGGCCTTTATCTCCAGACAGTTTACCGTCCGGTTTGCCTCAGACACCTCGAACACGCCCATCGGCACTTTCTCATAGCTTCCGTCCGATAAAAGCAGGAAGCAGGAAATCTCGATAATGGCATCCTCCAATGTATACCGGTCAACATCAGAGTAGAGTGTGACTCCAAACTCCGAAGAATACACGGTTCCAAGTTCAATCTCCGTACTGCCACAGCACTGTGAAGAAATATAGCCGGAGCCTTTCACGATGTCGCTGTAATCAAAGGAATACACCTTTCCGGCAGTGGTGGTGATTGTCCCTGCCCAATAGTAAGAGCGGGTGTTTTCCTGCACCGCCTCTAAAAATTCATCACTTACCGCATACATTCAAACACCCCCAATCCTTAGAATTCGTTCAGCGTGAATGACACGCTCCACAAACCACCGTAAGAAGAATCTGCTTCACGCTTGACCTTATAGCCGGAGATATACATCTCAGCGGAAGCCACCGCAGCTGTCTCCGTATCAAAGAAGTCCACTGCGATTTTTGACTTCTGCTTGTAGACAGTCAACTTTTTCATCCACTTCGCCGTGACAGAGAAGGACACCGAGATGGTGTGTACACCAAAGCGTACCACATCCCGCTGTGTCGTCCCGGCCTCCGTCTGACCGGAGGAGTCCGCCTCTACATCATCCATTGAAACCTCGTAGGAATCCGGTTCCGGCAGGTCTTCGCCATCGAAGGTCAAATACTGTATAAACGCCACCGCACACACCTCCTTACCGTCCGCCGGAGCGCAGATTCTGTCTCTGCTGCGCATCCACAATAATCTCATCCAGGAGCGAATTGCCCAGATATACTGGGATAGAAATCGTCCCGACATTCTGCTCACTCAAAGAATCTACCATCTCCCGGATGCCGGAGAGGATTCCTGAAACCGTGGCATCCGAGCTACTTCCAGAATTCCCATAGTTGCCGCCATTCATCTGCGCTGCAGCGACCTGCGGATTGATGACCATATCTGCTGCCACGTCTGATACCGCGCTCTGTAGGAGACTGCGGCTTTTTTCAATGCCATCTGCCAATCCCTGCATAAAGTCCGGCATCCAGTCTTCGTAATCTGTCAGTGGCCCTTCGTCCGGTACGGAGAAGTGAAGATAGGATTTGATGGTCTCCGCGACATCCGAAACGGCTTCTTTCACTTTGCTGATACAGCTTTTGATGCCATTGATAATCCCATTGATAATGTCCGCGCCCCAGCTGAATGCGGATGATGCCAACCCCGTGATGAAGCTCACTGCATTATTGAATCCATCCTTTATCGTATTGTAAATCCCGGAAACGGTTGTCTTGATGCCGCTCCAGATAGCTGTAAAAACTTTGGACACGGTCGATTTTATGGTATTCATCACCGTAGATATCGTCTTCGAGATGGTATTCCACACCGTAGATATCGTGGAAGAAATCCCATTCAAAACCGTGCTTATCACAGACGAAATCGCGTTCCAGACTGTCGCGATAACTGTCTGGATAACTCCAAGCACTGTGGAAATCGTGCTGGAAATCGCGGTCCATGCCGTGCTGATAAATGTCTGGATCGCGGTCACTACCGTAGTGATGACCGTCTGGATTGCATTCCACACAGTCGTAAATGCCAGCTGTAAAGCGGCCAGCACCGTGGTGATATTCGTCTGAATCGTGTTCCACGCATTGGAAAGAAACGTCGAAATCGCCGTCACCACCGTGTCCACAACAGACTGAATTGACTCCCAGGTATCAGAGAAAAATCCGGAGATAGTCGACCATACAGTTTCTGCTGTAGATTTTATCGACTCCCATGCATTTGAAAGGAAAGCGGAGACCGCGTCAACCGCAGCCGTAACCGCCGATTTGATGTTCTCCCAAAGGTCGATCCAGAACTGACGGAATTCCTCGTTCGTGTTCCACAGGTATATAAACGCTGCCACCAGAGCTGCAATCGCCGCAATGACAATCGCGATGGGATTTGTCATCATTACCGCGCTCAAAGCAGAAAAAGCCGTCTTCACCGCATTGAAGGCACTCACCAGTTTGGGAAGAAGCGTCATAATCGTGCCCACCGAACTGATGACCTTACCTACGACAATCAGCACGGGACCGATGGCAGCTGCCACTAACGCAATCGTCAGGATGACCGTCCGCATTCCCTCATCCATGCCATTCAGCCAGTCCACAATATTCTGAATCACACTTACTACGGACTTGATGACCGGCAGAAGCATCTGACCGAAGGAAATGGCAAGCTCCTGCAGCTGGGATTTTAAAATCGTCAGCTGGCCTTCGAGGTTATCCTGCATAATCGCAGCCATTTCTTCTGCCGTACCGGAGCATCCTGCCAGGCCTTCCTGATATTCCTGAAAGCTGCCCGTGGTCTCGCCGAGGACAGTCATCAATTCCGACTGCGCCGTTTTGCCAGCGACTACGTAAGCAAGGTTTGCCTTCTGCTCATCCGTCAAATCCGCCCAGATGCCCTGCATCCCAGAGAGAATATTGGAGAGCGAGTTGACATTGCCTTCTGCGTCATAGACTTCGATGCCGTACTCCGCCAGCATGTCCGTACAACCGGAAGTATTATTGCCAAGCCTTGTCATAATGGAAGAGAGTGCCGTACCGGCTTCGCCGCCCTTAATACCAGCATCCGCCATTACCATCAAGGCTGCTGTCGTTTCATCCAGGCCAT
>JAJQFO010000248.1 GCA_021201095.1 Lachnospiraceae bacterium | reverse complement strand
GTATGTTGCATCAGCAGCCTGGATAATAGCTTATCTGGTCCGAGTGCGGCCTGCCGATCGAATCAATGGATAAGGAGAAAAAAATGGAAAAAAAGATTGTTCATGTCGGTTCACTTGCTCTTGGAGACGGGAATCCGAAAATCTGTGTGCCGCTTACGGCCGGAAATCTGGTTCAGATGGAAAGCCAGCTTGAAAAAATCCGCGCAGTTCCCTGCGATATGATTGAGCTGCGCGCCGACTATTACGAGGGAGATCCGATCGAAGAACTGGCGGCCATTCGTGAAAGAATGCCGGATATGCCTGTTCTTTTTACCTTGAGGACAAAGGAAGAAGGCGGAGAGCGGGCGATTTCCCCTGAGGAGTATGCCCGTCTGAATCTGCGCGCGGCCGGAGTGTCAGATGTGCTCAGCATGGCAGGAGTGTCAGATGTGCTCAGCATGGCAGGAGTGTCAGATGGGCCTGGCATGGCAGAAATGCTGGATGGAATGCACAGGGCCGCGGCGGTGCGCGCGGACCTGATTGACCTCGAATTGAATCGTGGAGAGGAGTTCGTCCGCAATCTTGCTGCCCGTCTGCAAAGTACAGGAGTAAAAATAATTATTTCCTATCATGATTTTACGTGTACACCGGACAAAGAAAATCTGGTCCATCTGCTTGGCAGGATGCAGTCGCTGGGGGCAGATATTACAAAGGCGGCTGTGATGCCGCAGTGCGAACGGGATGTGCTGACGCTTTTATCCGCGGCGGTAACGATGAAGGAGCAGGCTGCGGACCGCCCTTATATTGTGATGTCTATGGGGCGGTTGGGAGCTGTCAGCCGCCTTGCAGGCCATCTGACCGGCTCAGCTGTGACGTTCGCTACAGCGGGAGCCGCGTCTGCGCCCGGTCAGATGGACGCAGGCTTTGTGGCGCGTGCGCTGGAGCTGCTTTGACAAATCTCTGGTTGATGCGCCCTGCGCAGGCTTTGTGGCGCGTGCGCTGGAGCTGCTTTGACAAATCTCTGGTTGATGCGCCCTGCGCAGGCTTTGTGGCGCGTGCGCTGAAGCTGCTGTGAAGAATGCTGGCTATGCCGCCTGAAGGTATGCCGAAAAAGACCATGACAGAGGGTTTTCTGAACCGCCTTTCGCGTCTGGCTATGCCGCCTGAAGGTGTGTCGAAAAAGCTCGATGAAAATGAGAAATCTGGTCCCTGATTTTGACAAAAAAGGACGTCCCCTGTGGAGTATACTGGCAACAGATACGGCCACAGGGGATTTTTTTATGTATTATGAGTTTTACATAGACCAGTTTTTTGTGGAACAACTCATAAGCGGATATATGCTGCTTTTAACAGCGGGAATCCTGTGTGGAATTTCTCCGGTTTGGCGCCGCCTGCTGCCCGGAGCTGTGATGAATGCGGTATGTTCGGTTTGCTTTGTCATTTACGGCAATGCGGGGTTCCTACTGCTGGGGTTTCTTGTCTCGGCAGCAGTTTCCTTCTGGAAATGGGATTTTCGCAAAGAGTGGAGGTACAACCGGGACATCACCTTAAGTCTGCTGGCTGTGACAGTCTGCTTCGGGGGCCTGCTTGGCGCATTGACTGTGATACTTCCGCTGCCGGTATTGGCATTGCTGATACCGGCTCTGTCTCTGCTCCGCCTGCTTGCCCGTACAGTGAGGAGGCGGGGCCGGCAGGAAGAGACTGCTGCCGCTGTTACGATCCTACTCGATGGAAAGAGTCTGACTCTGAAAGGTCTTCTGGATACGGGCAATCAGCTCAGGGAACCGCTGACTGCGTCTCCAGTCAGTATTGTGCAGAGAACATCACTGGAGCCGCTGCTGGAAGGAGATTGGGAGGAGCAGAAGGGTTTTTTTCTGATACCTTATCACAGTCTGGGTACGGAAGCGGGATGGATGCAGGGAATCCTGGCGGATGAAATGCGTGTGTCATCACGGCGGGGCGGCAAAACGATCAGAAAACCATTGATTGCCCTTTATGACAAAAATGTCAGCTCGCGGCAGAATTATCAGATCATACTGCACCCGGAGCATGCACCGTAACAGATATGACAGAAAGGAAAATTCTTATGATTGTAAAAGTAGCAGTTCCGCATCGGTTTCAGATTAAAATGGTGGCCGGATTAGGCCAGGTCCTGTTTGCGCACCCTAATGACAGCCATTATATCGGGGGTGCTGAGGTACTCCCTCCTCCTCTGACGGCAGAGGAGGAGAAGGAATTGTTAGCGGCCTTTGGAAAGGAAGGCGATACCTGGGCGCGGAAAAAGCTGATCGAGCATAATCTGAGGCTGGTGGTATACATAGCGAAAAAATTTGATAATACGGGAGTCGGCACAGAGGACCTGATATCGATCGGAACCATTGGCCTGATCAAAGGAATCAACACGTTTAACCCGGATAAGAATATTAAACTGGCGACTTATGCTTCACGCTGTATTGAAAATGAAATTCTGATGTATCTGCGGAGAAACAGCAAAACCCGGCAGGAGGTATCCATAGAGGAGCCTTTGAAAATGGATTGGGATGGAAATGAGCTGCTGCTCTCAGACATTCTGGGAACGGATGAGGACGTGATTTTTCGTGATATGGAGACAGAAGCGGAATACAAGGTTCTCAAAAAAGCGATCAGTCACCTCACGGGCAGAGAGCAGACGATTGTGAAGCTCCGTTTCGGGATTGGTACCCGGGATGGAGAGGAAAAGACACAGAAGGAGGTCGCGGATTTGCTGGGAATTTCTCAGTCCTATATTTCCAGGCTTGAAAAACGCATTATCCGGCGGTTGCGGATGGAGATGGCCCGCTGTCTGTAGGAACGGATTATCCGGCGGCTGCGGAAGGAGACGGGCCATCCCCGCAGTCGCAGGAATGCATGATCTGGCAGCTGTGAACAGAGATATTTGTTGACCTGCGGAAATAATGATAGCGGGGCGCCAGGGGGCGTCCTGCCAACCCCGCTAAGGAACCTTCCTCTTCGAAACAGATTTGCCGGAAAACCATGCAATCTGCTGCATAAACAGACCTGCCGCAAATACCATGCAATCTGCTGCCTAAACAGACCGGCCGCAAATACCGTGCAATTTGCTGCAAAGCAGACTTGCCGCGAAAACCATGGGAATCGTATAGTTAGCCATTTAAATAGTTCCGCATAGATTTCAGCGCGTTCTTTTCCAGGCGGCTGACCTGCGCCTGGGAAATCCCCAGCTCGGACGCAACCTCCATCTGTGTGCGTCCGTCGTAGAAACGCATTTCAATGATATGCTTTTCACGGTCTGAGAGACGGTTCATCGCCTCCTGCAGAGAAATCGATTCCACCCAGTTTTCCTCCCGGTTTTTCCGGTCGCTGATCTGGTCCATGACGTAGAGGGTGTCGCCGCCCTCCGAGTAGACCGGATCATACAGGCTCACCGGACTCTGGATTGCATCCAGCGCGTTGACAATCTCCTCCTTCGGGATGCCGATTTCCTGGGCGATCTCGGTTACGGTTGGCTCCTTTTGATTTTTTTTCGTATAATTTTCTTTCGCGTAAATCGCTTTATAGGCGGTATCTCTCAGGGATCGGCTGACACGTATGGAGTTGTTGTCGCGCAGAAAACGCCGGATCTCTCCGACAATCATCGGAACCGCGTAAGTGGAAAAACGGACATTCAGACTTGTATCAAAATTGTCAATGGCCTTCATCAGGCCGATACAGCCGATCTGAAACAGATCATCCGCATTTTCTGTGCTGTTCGGGAAACGCTTTATTACACTTAAAACCAGCCGCAGATTCCCTTTAATATACAGCTCACGTGCCTCTTCATCCCCTTTCTGAATCCGTTCGAATAGAAATTCTTTTTCTTCATTCGTCAAAACCGGAAGCTTAGATGTATTAACGCCGCAGATTTCTACCTTTGTAAATGCCATGTGATTCATCCTCCCAAAAAGTTCGGATACTGGCAGCCGGTACCGCGATCCCATGTGTATTTGACACCGGGGATTGCGATAGAGTCTGCCGGAGACGAGAGCATGCTGTCTCTTTCCGTCCCTGATAACAGGATTGACTTTTTGCGGCCTGGATATTCGTTTTCAGGAAAAATAAAAAAAATTTACGGCCTTGACTTATCGGCGGGTCTCTGTTTCCAGACTTCTGTCCTGATTTCCCGAAGGGCGATACGCAGATAGCAGACAGCTTTACGATACACTATTTCCGCGAAGCAGCGAGTCAGGCAGCCGGACTTGAAAAGCCGGACAGATGGAATCGGTCATTCGCATTTCCTGCGGACGCTTTCTTCATCTACATCTACCAGGATGATATCCGCGCCCGTCCGCACGATACATTTCCATGGAATGACATATTCGTATTCCCGCCCCAGAAACCAGCACAGCTTACCGGTCCCCGGTACGATCAGCGACAAAATGCAGCCGGTCAGAGGGTCAATTTCCAGATCACTGGCGCAGCCGAGTGTCCGGCAGGTGCGGATGTTGATTAATTCCTTTTGCCGGAGCATGCAGAAGCGAAGCGGACTGCAGAGGGGAGGCAGCGCATCTTTCATGGCAAAATTCCTCTTTTTTATAAGATATGATAATGGGCTGTCCTGTTATCCTGCTGCTGAACAATTATCACGCAGCAGGCCACAGGTCTCCGCTTTGCTCCGGTCGGCGCTAAACGAACGTCCACTGGACGTTCAGCGCCGCCTTCTTCGAAGGCTATATGCCGCTTACACGTCATATGTCTGTGGCTTGATGGGCGTCCCGCCCATCCCAGGATAAAAAGACAGTCCGTAGCAGATAAATCTGCACGGCCTGTCTTTTTATCCTGCTGCTGCGGGATTGTTTTGCAAAAATCTTAAGAAAAGTTTACAGTGACAAAGGGGAGATATGATATTATACTGAGAACAGGAAAAACGCAGACACGCGGTTCACTGGTGTCTGTTGCAAGGAGGACGGAATGAAAAAGAACCAATCTGGAAAGGTCAGGGGCATCGCAGCCGGGACTGTTCTGAGTCTGCTCGCGCTTGTCTGTCTGTGTCAATATGGAAGGATTACAGTGTTTGCAGAGAGCGCCGGGGAGAGTGCCATTTCGCAGGAGGCGGAGCTGGACGCTGTGGGCGGAGAGAGCACGGCTGACGCTGACGCCGCGCTGGAAACAGCCGGATCTGTACTGCCGGACGAGATTGCACTGTCAGATGCTCCGGGCAGCTATACGATGGATGCTGGCTGGCAGCTTGATGAGACGCTGAGCTCAGATACGGTATCTGTATATAAGCAGGATGGGAGTGAGGATGAGGCTGAGACTTCTACGATCTCCTGCAGCTATCTGGAGACGAATTATTCCGTGCAGGAGTATGAGCAGCTGCGCGATATGCTTACAAACAACCTTCTCTACAGTAATGTGAACGCGCAGATCAGTACCAGCGCAGTTTACACTCTGGCTAAGGATTATCTCTATATTATTCTGGTGGACGATTCTTCAGAGGATTACCGTGATATCTATCACTATGTGGTAGGAGATTACCAGTGCTTCTGTGTACAGGTAAAAGAGTATCGCGCTGAGGCAGAGCTGGCCGGTTCGCAGGATTTACAGACACCGCAGGAGGTGGGACAGAGTGTGGCAGAAGGTTTTGAATGGAAGGATTGAAATTCTGCCGGTATAGGGCAATGGGCAGTTTACAGGGAAAACGGCTATTTTAGAAATAAAGCATTTAAGTAAAGAGATTAAAATAAGAAGTTAAGAAATAAAGAGGGCAGGCTTCCAAGTTGAGAAGCCTGCCCTCTTTGTTTTATGCACAGGGGCGCGTAAGGAGTATTGTGGCTTGCGCCACACGCGCCCCGCGCTGGCGAGCAGGAGTTCGGCCAGCCGCCTCCTACTCGATCACACAGCCGCGTAAAGCATATCCCATGCGAAGCGTGGGAGGCCCACGCCCCACAATCAAAGATTGGGGGCATAACCCGGCGAGGGCATATCCCATGCGAAGCGTGGGATGCCCGCGCCCTATAATCGAAGATTGAGGAATATCCCACACGGAGTGTGGGATGCCATCCGGCGAGGGGCATAACCCGGCGAGGGAGTTTTATCCCATCACTGCGGTCACTTCATAGTGTGTCTTGCCTTCTTCAAACGGTACCACATTGCCAGAAATTTCTTTGCCGTCTACGATGAGTTTTGCGATGCCCTTCTGAACGTTGTCCGGGTTCTGCACAGAGATATCGTAGGTCGCGCCGCGGAAGCTTCTGCTGATGGTGAAATCACCGAAGCCTTCCGGTACACACGGATCAATGCCCAGACCGTCGAACTGTGGCTGGATGCCGAGGATGGCCTGTGAGACATCAACAAAGGTCCATGCTGCCGTGCCGGTCAGCCAGCTGTTCTTCGCTTCGCCGTGGCGTGCCGCATCCGCACCTGCTACCATCTGTGAGTATACATACGGCTCGGTGCGGTGGATTTCGCTGATGTCCTCGATGTAAGCCGGGCAGGTCTTGCGGTAGATCTCAAATGCGCGGTTGCCGCGCCCGACCACAGTCTCCGCAATGGATACCCATGGATTGTTGTGGCAGAAGATACCGGCGTTCTCTTTGTATCCTGGCGGATAAGAGGAAACCTCACCAAGGTTCAGATAATATTTGGTATAGGCAGGCTGCAGGAGCATGATGCCATATTTGGTGTCCAGCTTTTCCCTGACGGAATCCAGTGCCTGAATAGCCTGGCCGCTTTCTACACCGATGCCGGCCATGACGCAGAAGCCCTGCGGCTCAATGTAAATCTGGCCTTCCTCGCACTCTTTGGAGCCGACCTTGTTGGAATTAGCATCATAGGCGCGGACAAACCACTCACCGTCCCAACCGGCGTCAAGCACTGCGTCGGTCATTGCCTGAACCTCTTTTTCAGCGGCAACTGCCAGATCCTCCCTGCCCACACGGCGGCAGAGCTCTGCGTATTCGCGGCCGTATTTTACAAACATACCCGCGATAAATACGGATTCAGCCACAGGCCCTTCGGATGGTCCGGTGGTCTGGAAGGATTCGCCCGGCGTGTCGGAGAAGCAGTTCAGATTCAGACAATCATTCCAGTCCGCGCGGCCGATGAGCGGCAGGTTGTGCGGACCCTTGTGTGTCACGATATAGTTGAAGGAGCGGGTCAGATGCTCAAAGAGCGGTACAGCCGTCGACTCGTCATTGTCAAACGGAACCATCTCATCGAGGATGGAGAAATCACCGCTTTCCTTTATGTATGCCGAGGTACCGGCGATCAGCCAGAGCGGGTCGTCGTTGAAACCGCTGCCGATATCCATGTTGCCCTTCTTGGTCAGCGGCTGGTACTGATGGTACGCGCTGCCGTCTGCAAACTGAGTGGAAGCGATGTCGATGATACGCTCACGCGCACGCTCCGGGATCAGATGCACGAAGCCGAGCAGATCCTGGCAGGAATCACGGAAGCCCATGCCGCGGCCGGTGCCGGATTCGTAGTAAGAAGCAGAGCGGGACATATTGAAGGTCACCATGCACTGATACTGGTTCCAGATGTTGACCATGCGGTTTACTTTTTCGTCTTTGGATTCTACATGGTATTTCGCCAGCAGGCCCTCCCAGTAGGCATTCAGTGCTGCAAAGGAAGCGTCTACCTTTTCCTTTGTATCAAAGCGGGAGAGAAGTGCTTTTGCCGGCGCTTTGTTGATGATGCCCGGTGCCTCCCATTTTTCTTCGTTCGGAAGCTCTGCGTAGCCGAGGACGAAGACCAGATTTTTCTCCTCGCCCGGAGCGAGTGTCACATCGATCTGGTGAGCAGCGATCGGATACCATCCGCTGGCCACTGAGTTTTCACACTCACCATTTTCCACGGCGGCCGGATTGGAAGCATCGCGGTACGCGCCGATGAAGCTGTCGCGGCTGGTGTCAAAGGAAACGACCGGAGCGTTTACTGCGGAATATGCGTAATGATTGCGGCGTTCGCGATATTCGGTCTTGTGGTAGATCACGGAGTCCACGATCTCGACCTCGCCGGTGCTTAAGTTTCTCTGATAGTTGGTCATGTCGTCGACTGCATTCCAGAGGCAGAATTCAATATAGGAAAAGACCTTCAGCGTCTTTGTCTCATCAGAAGTATTTTTCAGGGTGAGAGAATTGATCTCACAGGAAGCGTCCATCGGCACGAAGGCAAGCAGATCTGCGCTGACGCCATTTTTCGAAGAGAGGAAGCGGCTGTAGCCGATGCCATGGCGGCATTCATAAGAATCCAGATCAGTTTGCGTCGGCTTCCATCCCGGATTCCAGACGGAGTCTCCATCCTTGATGTAGTAATATTTGCCGTTGGTATCATAGGGAAGGTCGTTGTAGCGATAGCGCGTGATGCGCAGCAGCTTTGCGTCTTTATAGAAGCTGTAGCCGCCGCAGGTGTTGGACACCAGGGAAAAGAAATCATTGCAGCCCAGGTAGTTGATCCAGGGCAGCGGAGTTTTTGGCGTGGTGATGACATACTCTCGGCTGGCATCATCAAAATAACCGAATTTCATTTTGCTCTTTCTCCTTTATTTGATTTTTTGAAAACGATTAAGTAAGGCTCTAATACAGAAGTGTCTGAAATCAAAGCTAGTATAATCTATATTTCCGGGAAAAGCAACCATTATTTTGTACGAAACCTATGAAATCCGCTAAGAATTGATCGAAGAGAGGAAAAGCCTTTATGAAAATTTGATAAAAAACAGGGGGTGATATAAAAAATATGTCGGAAAATAGAGAAAAAAGGCAGAGAGGAAAGAAATAAGGAACGAAAACGATTAAGCGCCTGATGGCGGTGACGGGCAGATCGTGTCCGATATAATGCAGATGCAGATCATGGAGGAGGCATAATGCAGATGCAGATCATGGAGGAGGCATAATGCAGATGTCAGATCATGGGCGTCATAGTGCAGGTGCCAGATCGCAGGCAGAGGTGACATAGTGCAGGTGCCGGATCGTGGAGACGGCCTATTGTGGAGTCAGACAGTGGAATGCTGAAAAAGGATGATATGTAGACGAACTGATAAAAATAGTGGATAGCGTATGATGGTCAGAAATATCGTATGCTGCTATCCACTATCTGGCTCTGTTAAATTCTAATTGCTGATTTTTACCAGAAAATCATTCATGTAAGGCGTAATCAAAAATACAAAAACAAACCACTATTACCCCAGAAGCGCAGAATCATTGGAAAACTGCTCGCCGCTGACCCGCTCGAACTGGTCGAGCAGATCCTTCACGGTAAGCTTCTTTTTGGCCTCGCCGCTGATATCGATGATGATCTTTCCTTCATTCATCATGATGAGACGGTTGCCGTGGGTGATCGCGTCCTTCATATTGTGCGTGATCATCAGCGTGGTCAGGTGATCCCGGTTTACGATGAGCTCCGTGATCTCCAACACCTTTGCAGCTGTCTTGGGATCCAGCGCAGCTGTATGCTCGTCGAGCAGGAGGAGCTTCGGCTTCTGCAGGGTTGCCATCAGAAGTGTGAGTGCCTGACGCTGTCCTCCGGAGAGCAGGCCGACCTTGGCTGTCATGCGGTTTTCCAGGCCAAGTCCGAGCATTTTAAGGAGCTCCTTATACTCAGCCCGCTCCTGTTTTGTGATACCCGGGCGCAGCAGGCGCCGTTTGCCCCGGCGCTCAGCGAGGGCCAGGTTTTCCTGAATTTCCATAGTAGCCGCTGTGCCTGTCATTGGATCCTGAAAAACACGGCCGAGGTATTTGGCTCGTTTGTATTCGGGAAGCTTTGTGACGTCGTTTCCGTCGATCAGAATCTGCCCCTCATCGACCAGCCAGGTGCCGGCCACCGCATTTAAGAGCGTGGATTTACCGGCTCCGTTGCCGCCGATGACGGTAACAAAATCGCCGTCATTGAGACTTAAGGAGACGCCATTCAGGGCCGTTTTTTCATTGATAGTGCCCGGATTGAAGGTCTTGGAAATGTTTCGGATATCAAGCATTTTTGCTGCCTCCCTTCTTTTCCTCCTGTGCGGCTTTTGCATGGACAGGCTTGGTGAAATACTTTCCCTTCCAGTAAGGAACCGCGAGGAAGATGGCCACTACCGATGCGGACAACAGCTTCAGAAGATCTGTATCAATGCCCAGCCAGATGACAACCTGCAGGACGATGTAATAAATAATCGCGCCGAAGGAGACGGCCAGCAGGGAGAGGGCAAAGTTCCGGAAAATTTTTCCGAAAATTGCTTCGCCGATGATGACAGCGGCCAGACCAATGACGATGGCGCCGCGGCCCATGTTGACGTCCGCGAAGCCCTGGTACTGCGCCAGCAGGGCGCTGGAAAATGCGACCAGCCCATTGGAAAGCATGAGGCCGATGACCTTATTAAAGTTTGTGTTGATGCCCTGTGCGCGTGACATGCCCGGATTGCAGCCTGTCGCACGCAGAGAAGCGCCGAATTCTGTACCGAAAAACCAGTACAGGATGGCGATCAGCAGGATCGTAAGTACAATTACGATGAAAATGGTATTTTTCCAGAGCGCGACGCCCTTGATGTAGCGCAGAGAAACCAGGAGATCATAGTTATTGACATTGACGGCCTGGTTGGATTTCCCCATGATTTTCAGATTGACTGAATACAGGGAAAGCTGCGTCAGAATGCCGGCCAGAATCGCCGGGATTCCCATAAATGTGTGCAAAAGGCCGGTCACAAGCCCGGCGAGCATCCCGGCTCCGGTCGCGGCCAGCATGGATACCCAGATATTATGACCGCTCATCAGCATCATGATGCAGACCGCTCCGCCGGTGGCCATTGTGCCATCCACGGTCAGATCTGCGATATCCAGGATGCGGTAGGTGATGTATACACCGATCGCCATAATGCCCCACACAAGCCCCTGGGCGCAGGCTCCCGGCAATGCGTTGATCAGAGTAGAAATATTCATTCTTCAGATCCTTTCTCTTTCCCTGACTGCCAATTGGGAAATGGCCAGTGAAAAAATGAGGGAAATCGTTCCTCTTGTAAAACAGCGAGAGAGGAATTCCTTTCTCGCTGTTGAGTACCATTCATGTCATTTGCTGTCTGAACCCGGTCGGATGTGACTCTGGCCGATATGTATTGGCTTTCTATGATTCAGCCGGATGTGCATGGACCTTATGCAGCGATCTGTGCAGTCAGGAATACGGTCGGTCGTGTCAGCAATTGACAGGAAATATCAGGCGTTCCGATATCAGAACGCCTTTTTCTGCCGTTTGAGTCGAAAAACGATAACAATTACTCAGTAACTGCCTCGGTCTCTGCTTCTGCCTCTTCCTCAGCGCCGATTGCTACGTAATCATCCGGGATCTCTACACCGAGTGTCTCGGCGATCTCAGCGTTGTACTCCTTGGTTACTTCCGGAGCATACTCGATCGCCATCTCGGAGATATCCGCCTCGCCGGTCAGGATCTGAGCGGCCATTTCACCGGAGATGTATCCGATGTCATAGTAGCTGATGGAAAGGGTCGCTACGCCGCAGCCCTCGCAGATACCTTCCTCGCCCGCGATGATCGGAACGCCTGCGTCAAGGCATACGTTGTTGATCAGCTCGGTGTTGGAAGCTGCTGTGTTGTCGGTCGGAACATAGATGACATCGCTCTCGCCTGCAGCGGTCTGTGCTACAGCCTGGATATCATTGGAATCTGAGAATGAATAATAGGTAACGCTATATCCGTACTCTTCAAGGTATGTAGAAATCGTGTCTGCCTGATACTGTGAGTTAGCCTCTGCGGAGCAGTAGAGGATGCCGACATTGACAGCGTCCGGGAACAACTCGTTGAGCATGGCTGCCTGCTCATCCAGCGGAGCCAGATCAGAAGTACCGGAGATGTTGCCGCCTACTGTACCGGTGAACTCAATGTCAAGTGCTGAGCCGTAATCGGTGATGGAAGTACCCAGGATCGGGATCTCGTCAGTCGCTGCCGCGCAGGCCTGCAGAGCTGCGGTCGCGTTCGCCAGGATGAGGTCTACCTCGCTGGTCACGAAAGAGTTGGCAGCAGTCGCGCAGGTAGCGGAATCGCCCTGTGCGTTAACTTCTTCAAAGGTAACAGCATCGCCGAAGGCCTCGGTCAGAGCATCCTTGAAGCCCTGCGTCGCCGCGTCCAGAGCGTCATGCTCTACCAGCTGCAGGATGCCGACAGTGTAGGTTTCGGCCTCATCCGCGCTCACATTTACGCCGCAGAAGCTGGCGATCATCGCTGCAGAAAGGACAGTAGCTAATACTTGTTTCTTCATGGAAATATCCTCCTCATTTTTTTGCTGGACTGCCGCTTATGCTTCAGCCCGCACAGATAGAAGAATTATAATGCTTTAAAGCAGGAAAGTCAAGAAAACTGGAAAGATTGTTTTCTATGTTTTCTATATCTTGCGATTTGGGGAAGAATACGATATGATAATAGCAAAGCAGAGAAGAAAGCCACAGATATTCCTGCGTCATAAAATAATGAATGGCAATATGACAGGAAAAGGAACAAATATAATTATGAATAAATATTTTAATGTGACAGCGGCCTGCATTCCGGACAGGCATTATATGGTAGATATCACAGACCGGCTCCGAAAGATCAGGGCGATGATAGACCGGGGAGACTATTTTACAATAAATCGCGCCAGACAGTATGGAAAGACAACTACGCTTACTGCGCTGGAAAAATACCTGCAGAAAGATTATTATGTCATTAGTCTGGATTTTCAGGGGATGGACACGGATGATTTTTCAGACAACAGAAGCTTTGTGCGTGCGTTCTGCCGGGAATTATTCCGGGCTGTGAAAAACAGGAAATCTTTTCCGGATGAGATTCGGACAGCTCTTAAAGATTATTGGATGGGAAAACAGCCGGAGATCGGTTTACCTGAATTGTTCTTGTTTCTGAATGAGTGGTGCGGGCATTCTGACAGGCCTGTTGTTTTAATGATTGACGAAGTGGATCAGGCCTCTAATAATCAGGTTTTTCTGGACTTCCTCGCACAGCTGCGCGGAGCTTATATTGAACGGGAAAAGTATGGAAATCCCACCTTTCAGTCTGTAATTCTTGCAGGAGTGTACAATATCAAAAATTTAAAGAGAAAATTTGTGAACGAGGGAGAACACCAGGAAAATTCCCCCTGGAATATTGCTGCTGACTATCTGGTTGAAATGAGTTTTTCTCCGAAGGATATCACAGGTATGCTGCGCGAATATGAAGATGACTATCATACCGGAATGGATCTGGAGGCGAATGCCCGTTTGATTTATGACTATACTTCCGGATATCCGTTTTTGGTGTCGAGAATCTGTAAACTGCTGGATGAACAGATTGCCGGAACTGGAGAATTTTGTGACAAATCGGCAGCCTGGACTTCAGAAGGAATTCTTGAGGCTGTCCGCAGAATCCTTATTGAGAAAAACTCACTGTTCGAGTCTCTGAAGGATAAAATTGACCGCTATCCAGAATTGAAAAGACTTTTGTACAGGCTGTTGATGAATGGAGAAACGATTCCTTATGTTCCGGATGATGAAGCGGTCGATATTGGAATGATGTTCGGGTTTGTAAAGGCCACCAGTGAGGGAGTTCAGGTATCAACCCGTATTTTTGAGACTCGCCTTTACAAT
>JAJQFO010000250.1 GCA_021201095.1 Lachnospiraceae bacterium | reverse complement strand
AACTTTATCGGAAATTTTCAGCCGCCGGATGCTGCAGAACAGACGGAAGAAGAATTTAAAGCAGAGGTTGAAAGCCGGCAGGAGGAAAAAAGGAAACTTTATGTTGCTAACCGCAGAGCGAAGGTCGAGGATATGCGGACGGCTGCGGAAACTGATCCGGAAGCCGCCGCACGGTATGAAGAATACCTTCAAAGACGTAGAGAATCAGAGCGGGAAAACAGCAAACGGAGACGCCGGGAAGCTGGTATTATGCCGAGGACGCCGGCTCCGACCGATCCGGAAGTCATTAAGGAGCGGGCGGCAGAAGCCCGTAAGCGCCGAAAAGCAGATCAGGAAGCGCGTATGGCGGCGGAACCGGAGTATGCGGAAATGATCCGTGCGAGGAATAAGGAGTACAGCCGGCGCAAATGTGAAAAAGTGCGGGCGAAACGGCAGGCACTGATTGAACAGGCTGCAACTGATCCGGAAGCCGCGAGAGAGCTGACAGAATTGAGGGCAAAAAACGCAGCCGCTCAGAAACGCTACAGGGAGCGGAAACGCGCCAAAGCAGAATCCGGATCAGTACAGGCTTTGAAGCCTGCTGAAGTAAAATCCGAGCCACTACAGGCTTCATCATCTGCGGAGAATCCGGCAGGGGAGGTGAACACTCAGGTTACTTGTGAAAATTCAGGGGAAGGAGGCTGATGCTTATGAGATACCGCATTGAATTTACAGACAGAAGACCTTGTAAATATGTGCAGAGCCGCGAAGAATTGTTGTTATGGTTAAAAAATCCGCGCAATGGAGCGGTCAGTGACATCCGCAAGGTCTATACGAATGGCGCGACGGATTCTGTATATGAAAAATATAAGCCGCTCATAAGTAATCCGAACCCGTATATCCGGGAACGTAAAAAATGTCGTGTAAGATAAAAATTTTTGAGAACCGCCTTGTTTTATACAGGGCGGTTTTTGCATGGAAAAAAACAAACCGAAGGAGGAATCGTCTATGCCGGATAACCGGAAATATTATTATCTCAAGCTGAAAGAAAACTATTTTGAGGATGATGCCATTGTGCTTCTCGAGAGTATGCCGGATGGCATCTTATACTCGAACATCCTTTTGAAACTGTATCTGAAATCGCTGAAAAACGGCGGAAAACTGGAGTTTTCGGAGAACATTCCCTACACATCCCAGATGATCGCCACGATTACCCGGCACCAGGTCGGCACGGTCGAAAAGGCCCTGCAGGTGTTTTTGCAGCTCGGCCTGGTGGAGCCTATGGAGAACGGCGCACTGTATATGAGCAATATTGAGCTTATGATCGGGCAGTCTTCTACGGAGGCAGAGCGGAAGCGCCGGGCAAGGCTGGCTCTGAACCAGAAAAAATGTCTGCCGGATGCCTCTGCGGACAAATGTCCGCCATACACACCGGACAAATGTCCGGACATTTGTCCACCAGAGAGAGAGTTAGATATAGATATAGAGAAAGAGATAAAAGTAAATAAAAGAGAGAGTGAGAGAGAAAAAAGGACACCCGCCCCCGCTGCCTGCGGCAAATATGGCAATGTTTGTCTCACTGAGGACGAACTGGCTGACCTGAAAGCTGAGCTGCCGGATCAGTGGGAATATTACATTGACCGCTTATCCTGCCACATTGCTTCCACCGGAAAAAGCTATAAAAGCCATGCGGCAACGATTTACAAGTGGGCGCAGGAGGATGCGGCGAAAAACAGGCCGGGTAAAAAGAAGCCGGATTACTCATACAGTGACGGAGACAGTTTATGAATCGTGATTGATTTGCGATTTGAAACGAAAATCACCAGATTTTCATGAGGATTTTGTAAGGGAAACTGATGAAGTGGAGATTTATATGACCTGAGATGGATCAATCGAAAAAAATCCAAGAATTTATGAGAAAAAGGTTGATGATGTAACCAGATTGATTCATGGATAATCATGCAGACAGAGCCGCCGGATGAAAGGGAGAATACCCGAAAACCAGGCGGAGCATTACAGGGAGGACAACAGCGAATGAACATCGAATTATGCGATCTGATCAAAAAAACATCAGAAATTCATGAGGATTCTGAGGACTATACAGGCGAGGACGGACTTTTATACTGCGGGAAGTGTCATACTCCAAAAGAATCATATTTTATTGGGAGAACCAGTTTATGGGGGCGTGACCGTCACCCCAGGGAATGTGACTGCCAGAGGGCGGCGCGTGAAGAACAGGAAGCTGCCGAGGAAGCCAGGAACCGGCGCCGGCGGGTGGAACGGCTGAAAGAGGATGGCTTTACGGATGCGGCTATGATGGAATGGACATTTGCCAAAGACAGCGGGAAATGCCGGCAGATGCATCGTGCGCGCGCATACGTAGACCATTGGGAAGAAATGCAGCAGGGAAATATCGGCTTGCTTCTGTGGGGAAAGGTAGGAACCGGAAAAAGTTTCTTCGCCGGCTGCATCGCAAATGCGCTCATGGAACGGGAAATCCCGGTACGAATGACGAATTTTGCACTGATACTGAACGACCTTTCTTCCGGGACAAAAGACAAGAACGAATACATCCACCGGCTTTGCAGTTATCCGCTGCTGATTCTGGATGATTTCGGCATGGAGCGCGGCACGGAGTATGGACTGGAACAGGTTTACAACGTGATCGATGGGAGATACCGGAGCGGAAAGCCCCTGATTGCTACGACAAATCTGACGCTTGAGGAATTGAAGCATCCGGAAGATACCCCGCACGAACGGATTTATGACCGGCTGCTTACCATGTGCGCCCCGGTTTCCTTTACCGGCGAGAACTTC
>JAJQFO010000223.1 GCA_021201095.1 Lachnospiraceae bacterium | reverse complement strand
TCTATATACAGACGGTAGCCATTCTTATATAACTTTTTTTTCGGGTTTGTATATGGTGGGAATGAATCAATTTTGTTATTATGAGTTTAACAAGAAGATACAGCAAGATATCAAAACGGAGGAAAACATTATGAATACTCAGAAAACAAGCGAAAAGAAAACTACTGTAGAAATGAATGTATGTCAGATGGCTTTTGATTATCACTGCAGAGCCTGCAAGTGGTTTGACCCAACCTACAGGGATGGATGGTGCAATTATCATGAGGCAGAAACTCCGAGAGACAGTTACTGCAGAAATTATGGATGAAAATTATTGCTCATCAACCAGAATGAAAAGGTGTTACTTGTTGGATAAGAACTAAAAATACGGCGGCGGTTTTTTGACAGGTGTAGGAAAATCGCCGCTGTACTGTGATGAAAAGAAAATAAATCTAGTACAATGTTTTTAAAATAACTCGACTTTATTTACCTTCTGTGGTATAATACTTTTATCCAATATCAGGAGGAGCATATCATGGGTAGAAAAGTCGAAAAAATAACTCTTACATCCGAAGAACGAGAGTATCTTGAACTGCAAACGCGAGCACGAACAATTCAGGCTCAAACAGTTTGCAGGGCAAGAATATTGCTTCTTCGATCTGATGGTACTGCTATAAATGAAATAGCAGATAAGGTCGGTCTTAACCGATGCAGTGTTATTCTTTGTCTTAAAAAATTCAAAGAAGGCGGTATCGAAAATGCTCTCTTTGATGCTCCCGGTCGTGGCCGCAATGCGGAGATTACAGATGATGAAAAAGCCTGGATCATCAATATTGCGTGTCAGAAGCCGACCGATTTTGGCTATGCTGCTGAAACATGGACATATGCAAAGCTGACCTCACACATTAATAAAACCGCGGAATCAGCTGGGTATACAAGGCTTTCAACGATACATAAAAGCACGGTTCATACAATTCTGGATGCAGCTGAAATCAAGCCTTTTCGCATTAAGTATTACTGCGAGAAACGCGATCCCGATTTTGACGAGAAAATGCATAATGTCTTACTTGTTTATAAGCAGCTTTCTTTTCAGTTTGATGAAGACGGTAACCTGCTGCTTCCAGAAGAAAATGAGGAGACCGTCCATGTACTTTCCTATGATGAAAAGCCAGGTATTCAGGCAATTGCTACAACATCAGAAGACCTCCTTCCTGATGAAAAACATGGCTGCAGACGCAGAGACTATGAGTATAAGAGGCTTGGCACTCTGTCTCTGTTGGCCGGGATTGATTTGCAAACGGGAGAAGCAATACCTCTCGTCAGTGCAACACACAACAGCAAAGATTATATAGAATTCTTAAGGCTGCTTGATGATAAATACCCAAAGGGCGATAAAATACGACTTGTGCTTGATAATTTAAAGGTTCATACCTCAGAAGAAACCAGAAAATATCTTGCAACTGTACCAGGCAGGTTCGAATTCGTATTTACGCCTAAACATGGATCATGGCTTAATATGGTAGAAGGCTTTTTCAGTAAGATGACCAAACAAATGCTTCGCGGAATCCGGGTCAAGTCCAAAGAAGAACTAAAGGAGCGGATCTATCTATACTTTGATGAGATCAATCAGGAACCTGTTGTGTACCATTGGAAATATAATCTGGACGATATCGATGTATCAGAGGAAGTAATAGTGGATACGCTCCCGCTGAAAAAGTCGAGTTAAATATCGAACGTTATACTAGAAAATTTTTAACAACTTTTTCTGTTTAGCCAGCCGGTCTTCAATGTTCCGATAGATGGCGCATGTTTTATCCGGGTAAAACAGCCGGCCGCCGTAGCCCATCAGGCGCGCGGCGAGCTCGTTCTCATCGTTATCCTGATAAAAAAGGGTGAGGGCATATAGTTCTGTGCCTGCGTCATACCGACATTGCTTTTCCCATGGTGCAAGCTCTGTCAGCAGACGGTCGGCGAGATTGTGCGTGTTGTAAAATTCGATCCGTACACACTGCCGGTGTTTTTTTTCGGTGATTCGTAAATGTGCTTTGTGCTTTTTGGGGAGCATAGCTTTTTTCTGTGACAAGAATGCGGCTGATTCCGGCAACGTTCATGGTACAGACTTTATAATTTCTGCAGGAGATCATCTGAACCTGAAAGCGGTTGTCTCTTTTGGAAAACTCGAGAAGCACGGGGATAAATGTGCCGCGCAGGACGGCTCCGCCCTCTGAACGATACACGACATTCAGTATTTTGTGCCAAAAGAGTCCAGTCAGCAGAGGACGGATGAATTTCGCCTCCTGACGCATGTTATTCTCGGGAAAATGCCGCTGGTCGTACCAGATGATTTTTTCCATCTGGAATTTTGCACAGTCAGGAGCACATTTATCTAAAAATTCTGACAGGGCAGAAGTTTCTTTCTCTGACAGGAAGTATTGCATCCGTTTATCCTGCAGAATGGTTTTCAGCCAGCGGATCTCAAGAACGGTCAGCGGGACTACATCCCGGTAAAAGTTGATGCTCTCGTCGCACTCATATTTCATACGGTATGCTTTTACGGGCTCCCGGAAAATTCCTTGTTCCGATCCATACCGGTTGCCCTGCCTGTCTCCGGACGCGGACACTGTTGGCGCAAAAATCGTGGTCGGGACGACAAATCCGCCATTCAGAATCAGTTCGCGGATTTTTTGGGGGAGTTCTTTCCTCGAATACACACCGGTTCGGTCGGAATATTTGTTTAGTGCCTTCTTTATGGCAGCATCTAATTGCGCTAGTGTAAAGGCTGAAGGATCCGCAGAAGGCTCTCCGCTGTGATTGTACGGCTGCGCATTTCCCCGGTGATTGTAGGGCTGCGCATTTTCACTGAAATTGTAGGGCTGCGCATTTCCATTGTGGTTGTACGGCTGCATACTTTTCTTGCGCTTGCACAGCTGCATGAAGACATCTGCAAGCACATAATTATAAACGCTGAATACTTCATTAAACAGCAGCTCGTGGGCTGTTGCCTTTGCCTGCTCTTTTTTGATTTTATCTAACTCACGAAGAATGGAAACCGGGATATCCCAGGGCTTTGCCTGTGTATTGGCGGCTTCTGCTGCCTTTGCGTGGGATTGGGCATGAAAAAATTCTGAAAATTTTTCCACATCATCCTGTAATGAAAAGTGGATGGCTTCCATCCCTTCGCAGGAAAGGACATGAGAATAATAACTCCGGATCCAGGGCTTCATCTCGTTAAGATCAGACACCCGGATTTTAAACTCATACACGCTGCCATCCTCCGAGGCATGGACAGAACCAGTGCGGCTTTCCCTGCAGATGCGGTCGATTACATAATGTTCGGTGGAAGGATTGATTTTAATGCGCATCCGGAAGTCATGCAGCAAAGGCGCACCTGTCACGTTGCCTTTTTGCGGAGTCGATACGCTGATACCCCAGGGATATTTGAGCAGGTTTTTTGCGTTTTCGATATCTGCATGGAGCTGTTCCCGGCTGATTTTATAATCGGAATGCCACAGAATGCTCTGGATTTTTTTATGGCTGTAGCAGCTGACAGAATCTATAAATTCAATGCGCAGACCAGAGCAGCTCCGCCGGAAAGGCTCATAGTACAAAAGAGTTTCGCGTCCATTTGCTGTACCGATCCGTATTTCCAGAGGCCAGCACAAAATCTCTGTATCCACGCCCAGCGTACCATGTCGGTAGCGGATACGGCACCAGTTGCCTTTCTCCATGGCGTCGAGGAGATCCAGCAGGTTAAAATCGTTTAAAGACTGCATGAAATATTCGTGCTTGAAATGAATCGCACTGGACTCGTGAACCGCATCTGACTTATAGATGCTGCCTGGTTTTTGCCTCGTGCCAGACTCGCAGGCGGCACTTCTCTCACGAACAGCACCGGCTCCATTGACGACACCTGATTCGTGAGTATCGCCTGGATTGCGCCTGGAAGCAGAATGATTGGAGTTTTCAGGGCTCATCCGGTCTGAAAGGAAGAGTCCGGCCTCGCCCAGAACATAATATCTGGAGAAAAAATCAAGGGCTGTCTGAAAACGCAGACGAAAATCAGGACTCTGATCATCCGCAGCACTGCCATGCTCCAGAAGCCTGTTTAAGGTAAGGCCGGGCAGGTACCAGTGCGAATAACCACTGCTGCCATCTGTACTATGGCTTTGCTCGCATTTTACAATGCCGATTTTGGCTAAATCGTGCAGACGGTTGTTTGAAGTCTTATTTTGATCTATGGATTTCCCTTTGTTTTTAGCGGGAGCTTTAGCAGAAGTTTTAGCAGAAGTTTTAGTGGAAGCCTTTATGGAAGCCGTATCTCTTATGTAAAAATAATTGAGCTGGGAGGTCAGGAGGCTTCCGCTTTTCTCCAGAGAGTCTTCCAGATCATACCGCACGTTTTCGTCAATACCTGCTTCTTCAATATGCTCCCGGAGACGGAACAGCGGGCTTAGCGCAGCCATAGTATGGAGAAAATAATCAGAATGTTTGATCTGGGCAAAACGGTACACCTGATGGAAAGGATTTTGATCCATAGCCTGCGAATCTGCACAGGTATACAGCACCGACTGAGGCTGGTCAGACCACTCCAGATAATTTCCGGACAGGATACTGTTCAGACGCTGCCAGTCCTTGTAACGGGTTTGACTTTGAGCTCCGTAATCGCTCAGGCACTTAAAGCCGTATGTATAATAATCCCTGAGCATATTTTTGAAGCTTTCGTCAAATTTGATCGCTGTGATGACTTCCATTGATGTTGACATAATAGAGATCTCCATTTATCATGAGCCTGTGCCACGTCTGTAATGGTTCCTGACACCAATGTGGTCCTGGTACGCCCGGCGATTGAAAAACTATGTCAATCTTAGCCAGTCTGCACTATATTTGCAGAGATTCAATAAGTTTCACGCTCTAATACAACCTTGCACTGCTTTTTGTAGCAGGCAATACCATACTTGAGGATTTTGTGCATATCATCTTCTATTAATTCGGCGGTGTAATTGTTCTTATTGATCTGGTCCAGAGCTTCTGCGCATGCCGCATCAAGATTCCCGCCTTCTGCATATTTCACTTCGATGACAATGCCGATTTCATCCTCTTCGATTTCAATCTGGAGATCATAGTAACCATCCCCGGACTCTCTGTTTGAGGTTACGCCCCAATCACTCTTAAAAAACATGATTCCAAGAATCAGGCCATGATAGAAGTTTTCCTTAAACTCTTTTCTTACACGGGAAACGCCCCCTCGCTCCGCTCGGCGGCAGGACGAGCCGCCCATTCCAATGCACTTCGTGCGGGGCGGCTCTGCTGTGTCGCGGATACTGATTGTCTTTCTCATCCCCTTCGTAAAGACACGCTCGACATCGGCAGTATCGCCATTTTTCAGTGCGCTGCAGAACTCTGTCACCAGAGTGCCATCTTCTGCAACTTTCTCTTCAAACAATTCCAGAATGAACTCGCTGAAAATATCGCGAACCTCGTTATTCGGGATTTTCAGGCGGGCCAGATTGCCATCCGGCATTTCGCTCGGAGTCAGGTAACCGGTTGCAAACAGCAGGCTCCACATATTTTCAACGTTGTCATACATGGTGTTATAAGTCAGCTGTTCCTCTATTGCTTTCTGGACAGTTTCACCTGAAACGAGGCGTTCAATCTGGGCTTTTGTCACGCCGTTGCCCATCCGCCGGATGAACCTTTTCACTTCTTCATTGCCACTCGAATTTTTCCAATAACTCTTTGGACTTTTATCCGGATTGGTATTGAGCTGATTACACCAGTTGATGACATCCCAGGGGTTATAAACGTAAGCATTGGCAATTCTATATCCATCATACCATTCTTTCGTGGTATCGTAATACCCGGAAAGTCCATAATAATCCAACATATGGCGAACTTCAGCATCGGTAAACCCAAAGTATTCATCACATTCTGCATCCAGAAGGGAATACACCTTCGGATTATTCAAACCAGTAAAAATGCTTTCCTTTGAAACTCTCAGGCAACCGGTCATGACCGCAAAGTACAGACTCTGGTTTGACTTTATCGCAGCATCCAGCATATTCCGGATCAGGACAATCATCTCATCATAATAGTTGCGCTCATTTGCTTTTGCCAGAGGCACATCGTACTCATCAATCAGGATAATCACTTTACGCTCGTAATATTTCTCCAGAAGTCTGGATAGTGTATTCAAACTGTTGGTGATTGCAGTATCAGACATAGCAAAAGCACTCTTTAAAGACTTATCAACATGAATAAGCTGACGGTATAGGCTTTTATCTTCCTCGTAAAGTTTATCGCTGTCAAGAAGGAAACGAAATCTTAAAGCTTCATTTGCAATAACGGTACAAAGTTCATTTTTGGCAAATTCATAATTACTTCCATGGACGGTTTTTAAGCTAATGGAAATCACGGGAAACAGCCCCATGTATTTTTCGCAAAGCTGTGTCTCATTATAAATTTCAAGACCTTCAAATAAGGACTTATCGCATCCGATTTCCAGGAACGCTTTCAGCATACTCATATTCAAGGATTTCCCAAAACGCCGTGGGCGCGTAAAAAGATTTACTTCCCCCACGCATTCAATAAATCTCGAATCATTGCTGTCTTATCAACATAATAGAATCCTTCTGTCTGGATCTTGCAAAAATCGTCAATCCCGATCGGGAGTTTCTTTTTCATATCATTATCTATCATAGATAAACGCTCCTTCCTATACAAGACACGGTCATCACCCAAATTTGTATCAGCAGTTATGCCCAGATTCCAGATTCAACAGATCAGCTTATTTCGTTCTGTCTCCGCTTTCAGTTCTGCAATTCTTTTGTCATCTACATAGTGGGTAGCATAAGCCCATTCAATCTTCGGATTGACGCGCTTGCTGAACCGGAGCGGCTGCACATTTCTCCTCTACGACTATTATACATAAATTTGTGGTCAAATCAACACTTCAGGACAACAAAAAAGGCAGCCTGAATTCCTGTTCAGCGGATAAAAACATATGGAAGCAGTCGCCTTGCTGTGATATACTGAATTAAAACAACATTTGGCATGAATGCCTGTCAGGTATTGCTGACGAACAGAGAGACGAGGAGAAGGAGCATGCGCACTTTTTTTATTTCCAGTACATTTCGCGATATGCAGAAGGAACGGGACGAGATGTACCGGCAGCTGGTTCCGATGCTGTCGAAGGAGGCATTTGAAAACGGGGATACGATAGCGATCCGCGATTTGCGCTGGGGAGTAAATACTTCGGATGAAAAGAGCGAGGAGGAGGCGAACCAGAAGGTTCTTTCGGTCTGCCTGGATGAGATTGACGAGTGCAGGCCTTACATGATTATTCTTCTGGGCTATCGATATGGCTTTTGCCCGGGGAAGGAACTGATTGCCCGGGCAGTAGAGGAAAGGAACGCACTGGCTGGGACAGAGGCGCGTGCAGACCGCTTTGCGCTTAAAGATGAAAATATCAGTATTACGGAGATGGAAATCCGCTACGGCGCTTTCTGGAAGCGCAGCGGGAGTGCTTCTCCGAGAATTCTGGTTTACATACGGGATATTGTTTCTGGAGAGGGACTTGAAATCCCGAAAGTTTTTTTGCGGGAAAATGAGGAGTATTGGGCCAGACAGCAAAAGCTGATTGAGGAGGTTGAGGCGCTCTCTAAGACGCACCCGGATGAGATTCTCTTTAAGAAATACCAGATGCAATGGGCGCGGGATGAACAGACGGGTGAGGCGGCTTTGTGCGGCGCCGGGGAATTCATCAAAGATCGGGTGATTCCAGACGTCAGAGCGCTGCTGGAGCAGGAGTGGAGCGCGGCCAGGAAACTGACACCTTTTGAAAAGGAGCTGCAGAAACACAGAGAATATGCCGTGACAAAACGAAAAAAATATTTTGTGCGTGAGGAAATTGTGCGGGATGTCTGCGGAAGGCTTGGCTTTGATCCGGAGCCCAAAGGCACCGCTGCGAATCTTCTTGTGCTGCGAGGCGAGTCCGGCTGTGGTAAAACGGCTCTTATGAGCTATCTGTCGGAGCGCTTTGAGAAAGCCGGGGACAATACCCGTGTCTTTTGTCTGCTGCTGTTCTGCGGCTATACCTCGTCTGTATGCAGGGCACAGGATATAGAAAAAGCAATCGTAGAGTACCTGGAGAAAATTCTGACGGAAATTCTGGCGGAAGTGCCCTGTTCTGCTTTACAGGATTCTGTATTAAAAGAGGAAAATCATGAGGCGCTGCATACCCGTATGGATGAGCTGATTGCGCACTTTCTGGAATACAATAAGGATGCGCGGGGGGAAAGACGCAGACTTTTGATTATGCTTGACGCGGTCGATCAGCTTGACGCGGATGAGATGCGGGATCATCTGACCTTTCTGCCGGGCAGCCTTTCGGAGAATGTGCAGGTGATTTTGTCCTGTACTCCGCAGTTCCTGCTTCCATTTGGCGATGGAGAGAATGTACTGGATGTAAAGCCGCTGTCGGGAGCACCTGTTATATTGGAAGGGGAGAAGGAAGAAAAGGAACGAACGGCAAAATCCGAAAGCCCCGGGGAAATGGGAAAATCGGAAAAAACCGAAATTCTCCGCAGCATGTTTCAGTCCCATGGAAAACAACCATATCCGGAGGTCCTGAAGGCAATCGAGGAAAAGCCGGGTTCCAATAACCCGCTCTACCTCAGCCTGATCGTGCAGCGTCTGGTAATGATGGAAGAAAGGGATTTTGCAAATATTGATAAAGCTGGCAATTACAACCCGGCCAGTATAGAATACCAGATAAGAATTGTACGTGAGGAGTGCCCGGATGATACCTTCGGAATGTGTGCCAGTATTTTGAATTATGCCACAGAAAAGGTCTCCCAAAATGATCCGCACCGCGCTGCTCTTTTTCAGAGAGTGATACAATACATTGCGGTTTCCCGCTTTGGCCTGCGGGATACGGATCTTGAGCAGATTATCAATTCTGAGGCAGAAGGCCTGAAGCAGCAGAGAAATCCCGAAGCGGACACAGAAGGCCTGGAACAGCAGAGCAATTCTGGAACAGACACAGAAGGCTCTCTGGCGGCCGGAGCTCCTTCAGAAATCTGGAATACGCTGGATTTCACAAGATTTTTCTGGTACATGCGTCAGCTTTTTATCATCCGCGAGGATGGACGCTATGACTTTTCCCATGCGGGTATTCGGGAAAGCTATAAGAACGGGTGCCTCCGAGACCAGAGGGAAGAACGCACGGATAGGAAACATACAGGTAACCAGCAGCAGGAATGCGCGGATGGAATTTCGTCAGCTCAGCAAACAGAAAATACCGATGAGCTTTCTGGAAAACCGGAAAAAAAGCTTCACATACAGATTTTGAACCACCTGAAAAACCGGCTGGAGGAGACAGATCCGATCCGTATAAATGAGTTTGTCTATCACTGCCGGCACGCGGATGACAAGGCAGCTTTTGTGGAGTATATCTGCGGATATAAAAATGCGAAAACGTCGAACATTTATACTGTAGCTGCAAAGGAAGTCCGCCGGATGTGTGTGGAGGATGCCAGGAACAATTCTGTGCATCGGATCTGGCTGTATCAGGTGCTGGAGCTGTGCAATCCGTGGTTGAGTTTGCCTGCAAAAACGCTCTCTCGCGAGCATCCATTTCTTTTTGGAGCGGATGAGACAGAGGGGATTCTTTCTTTTCTCTGTGAATGTCTGGAGCCAGCTTTCGGGGAATCGGAGGAGGAATTGAAAATCCGAAAATGCCTTTGGGAAAGAGGGCGTCAGCTGGCGAAGGAGCTTTATGACAAAAAGCGAGATGCAAAAAGTCTGGATTTGGTGGTTTGCGCCTGCTCTCAGCTGGGTGAAGTCTGTCAGCTGCAGGGCGGACTCTGGAACTATAATATGGCGCTCAGACTGTATACGGAAGCACAGGAATGGGGCGAAAAGGATGAGAATTTATCGCGCAGAAGGGACAATCTGATGCACCTGGGCGATATTTACGCGGCAATGGCCGGACGGGAGAACCGCAACCGCGCGCTCGGCCTGTACAGGAACGCGCTGGAGCTGGAGAAGCAGATACAGGAAAAACAGCTACAGGAGAAGCAGATACAGGAAAAGCAGATTCGGGAAAAGCAAATTCGGGAAAAGCAAATACAGGAAAAGCATTTGGCAGATCGAGCTGAACATGAGAAAAACATTCCGCTTTGGTCTGGCTCGGAAGTGGAACTGCAGCTGCTGCGGAAGATCGGGGATTTGCTTATGTCGGGCAGTTGGGAATGCCAGAAGCAGGGGATCTCTTTGCTCAAAAGTATTCTTGAGGAAACCAGCGCTGCAGGCGTATGCCAGATTTCAGATCTGCTCCGTTATGGAGATGCAGCTCTGATGCTGTATGGCCCGCAGGAAAAAACGGCTCTGCATGCTTTCCGCAAAGCGGAAGAGCTTGCCGCTCAAAAGCACAAAAAGATGCCGGATGCGGGAAATCTGTACAGATGGGTTCTGACGCGGGAGAGAGTACTGTTCGCGGAAACGTTCCCTCACTGTGCTTCGGCAGATATCCCGCCCGAAGGGCGAGGATGCCCACGCCCCGCAATCGGAGATTGGGGGCATAACCCGGCGAGGGATATCCCGCCCGAAGGGCGAGGATGCCCGCGCCCCGCAATCGGAGATTGGGGAGTATCTCATGCGAAGCGTGGGAAGCCCACGCCCCACAATCGGAGATTGGGGGCAAAACCCGGCGAGGGGCATGACCCGGCGAGGGCAGATTATGAGAAATACAAAAACCTGCTTACCGGCTATCAGAAAATATACAGTGAGCTTGATTTTCTGGAAAAACTGGAAGCGCATGAAAGCTCCATCCGACATAAAAAAGGAGAAACGTCCCTCCGCATTATGAAAACGAGGGCGGTATGCATGGAGCATGAGGGATATCTGCTGCTGTGTTTTGCTAAAACGCTGGAAGCGCTTTCATGCAGCAGCTCCACGGAAACCGTTGCGTCGGAAATTGCCGTGCCAGCTGGCGCAGTACTGGGAGCTGCCTTGCCGGTGACTGCCGCACCGGAGGACATCGTGCTGGAAGCTACTGTGTCGGAGGACGTTTCTGAAACTGCACTTGAAATTGCCCGGAAAAGGCTGCTGGCAGCAAAAGAGATTCTGGAAAACGATCGCTGGGATCGGGAAGCGATCGATGTCCGCCGCGATCGGATGGTGCTGTACAGCAATCTGGGCGACCTTAGCGTTTTGGAAGAAAAAAACGGAAAGATTCGCACGGAAACATCTTTGTTTTATTACAAAGAGGCGGACACCCTTGCCGGCCAGTTGAAAAAGGAGCTTGACACGCCATCCGCGTGTGCGGACGCGATTACTGTGCGGCTTCGAATGGGAGAGCTGATGATCTCCTGCCGGACGGCAGCCGGGCAGCGCAGCTGCTATCTGGACTGCCTGGAGGAAGCGCTTTCTCTGGCTTTTGAGACAGGGGCACCGTCGGATATGCGAACCGTTTCCGATATTTATCAGCGTCTGGCTGCTCTGGAGCAGACAGAGAAAACAAAAAAGGGTTATTTCAGATGGGCCGACCGCATGCGGGAAAAAGCAGAGCAGATCGCCCGCGGGACGGGGCACCCGTGGTATGGCAATCGAAACAGATCTTTATATTCCCGCTGGCAGCAGCATGAGATCTGATTTTTCCTGTTTAACGTAGCTGCAAGGAGGAAAAAGCTGTGGAACAAAAGAAAAAAAATGTAATGCTGACCTGCCTTTCTTTAGTAGGTTGGAGAAAATCAACTTATTTTTATGAATATAAAGATAAAGGTGAATACTGGTCCCTGGAGGGATACAATACGAACGAGGCGCCCATCAAGCGTGTGATCGAAATTCTGTACAGGGAGGGGCATGGAGAGCGGCTGGATCGTGTCGTTATGATCTGCTCTAAAAAGGCGAGAAACCCCATCGGTGCCGTACCTGAGGGTTCTGCTGCAAATTGCGCAGCTGATTTTGCAAGAATTTATGACGAAACTTCCGGAAAAAATGCTTCCAACAGGGCTCCTGTGAAAAACATTTCAGATGGAGCTTCTGTGGAAAACGCTTCCACAAAACCACTTTCGGAAATTACGCATACAGAGTATTATAAGGAACTTTTTCAGAATTTTGCAGAAACTGTTGACGAGAGCTATAAAGAACACAGGATTGAATTTAAAGAAGTAGAGGTAAATGATTTTTTAAACGAAAAAGAGATTGCTCTTGCAGTGACGTCTTCTGCTTCCCTGGTGATGGGAGCGGAAGATGAGAGCATTAACCTATATGTGGACTATAATGGAGGCCCCCGTATTGTTACGGCACTGGAACTGATTTTGTGTAATCTGATGAAAATGCGCAAAAAGGTGAATCTCCGCGAAATGATCTACATGGATTTTGATAATATACAGAACATTGAGGATGAGGATGGCAATTTGCGTGAGGTGCGCAGGATTTCAAATATGAATGAAATCAGTGAATGCATGGATCTGGTATCCGGGATTAACGAGTACGTGAATTATGGACGAACCCGGACACTGAAGGAATATTTTAGAGACTGCCGATCGGAACGGATACAGAATATTTTAGGGCAGCTGGAATGTTTTGCCAATAATATGCAGATGTGCCTGACGGATTATATTATTGCAAACAAGGAATCAGTGCGGAGCGCGCTGGAGAAATGGCAGAAGGAGTATTGGCAGACAGGACGGGGCGACCATGATGAGAGCGCTTCACATTGGTCCGGCTCTGATGAGCCGGGCCAGCAGAGCACCGGCGTATACGAACTGATGTTTTCCTTCGTGGCGGAAGATATTCTCGAATGCTGCCGTCCACTTCTGGAGGGTACGGTTCCCCGGATGGTTAAATGGTGCGTAGAGAAGGGATTCATCTGGCAGGCGATGATCCTTTATGAGCATGAAATGCCGCAATATTTCCGGGAGGAAGGCATATTAGCACCGACAGAGGAGGGCTGGAGCGATTATTTGAACTGGCTGGAGGAACAACTGGAGGAAGCGAGTACAGAAAAAAGTGCTGATGAAAAGCGTTTCAACGCTCAGAAAGATGATCGGAAATATACCAGCTATTACTGGTTGAACAGCTATCTGGCCGCCAGATATGAAAAGAACGCTGTATGTCGGCCGGATTTATTGACGATATCCGAAAAAGTAGAAAGAATTATGGGTGCGCTGAACTGCGATGACAAAAAGGCCGGGAGCTTGCTGGATGAGAAAACGCTTTTTGAAATACTTACGGAGTATTTTGAAATTCAGAGCCAGTGCAGGACTCCGGAATGCCGGGTGCTGGAACTGGGGGACCGCGGAGAACTCTGGGATTATGACACTATGGAAAAAAAGCTTACCAATGCGGTAAAGCACTTTGATGAAGAGTGACAGGGTGGCTGAGATATTCCTGTAGTGAAAAGTCAGCCACCTGGCGCCGAAAACGCTTGCCTGATTCCTGGAATATTGAGCGGACGAATGATGAAATTTCTTATTGACAATATATGCCAAAAGGTATAGTATGAGTACTGACCATTGAAAAACCCAAAAACAGGGCTGAAAATGCTTATTTTCAGAATATTCTGTGAATTACCTGCAAAAACGGGTCTCGGAAGCCGCATAAATCAAGGCTTTTTCGAGGGGTACTGTGACAATGGAATTGCCCGCTATAAGGGCATTGATACAGAATTCATTCAAAACATTTATAACAGAATACAAATCCATGTGACAATGGAATTGCCCGCTATAAGGGCATTGATACAGTGCAATCGCTATAACACCAAAAGCAACCCTTTTGTGACAATGGAATTGCCCGCTATAAGGGCATTGATACCCTCTTTACCTTTCTTGCTGTCTTCTTTTTCATAGTGACAATGGGATTGCCCGCTATAAGGGCATTGATACATTGCATAGTCTGCTGCTACTTCAACAACGGAAAGTGTGTGACAATGGAATTGCCCACCATAAGGGCGTAGACGCTCGCCGACTTATTGTAACGAATATTTATTTCGCCACGCGCAGAAAAAACGTATCTGTAAACTCTTTTTTTGAATAACAGTCATCCCGACTGTTATTTTTTGCGGGAAATCAGCTTATGTGTCAAAAAACAACTTGTCTTTTGACTTCCCGGATGGTGACGATGAAGCACTTCTGGTATTCTATTCTGATAAAGAAGACATCTCGTAATATTTTTCTGAGTGTAATGGGGAAGAAAATGAAATCCAGTTAAAATACATTGAGTAAACAGAATGCGGAGAAGGAATTTGCAAGCTTATCAACAGAGCCTTACAGCGGAATTGTACTAACCGTCTAATGTTTGTTTACAGTAAACATGATATTCTTTTTACGCGCAGAGCCAGACGAGGAAGCTTTGCGGCAAATGTCAACGCTGGCTTGAACACATATGTTCCGGCTTGCAGAGTAAATCCGGAACCTTGGATAGAGAGTGAGTATTCTCCTATCCGATTGAAGCACAAGAGCGCAGACGTATCATAAGAACCTCGGGAAAGCGGTGAGAGAGATGAAAGAAGGAAAAATCATACGTGAGATCATGGATTACCTGTATGATGGCATCGTATCAGTAAAAAGGCTATTATGAACTATTTGTATAACGGGCAGTCAACGGATATTTCTTAAAGATTGTAGAAATACATACCTGGGCCGTGCTATTATATATTTATTGCACGGCCCGTCATGGAAAGGAGGAAATTATTTTGACGGGTAGTATTATTGTAAAGAAAATGTCATCGGGAAAAGAATTTTTCTACGTACATTTATCCTACAAGGATCCTTCCGCTTTAAAATGGAAAACAAAGGATATCAGGACAGGGTTGGAGGTAAAGGGTAATAAGAGAAGGGCAGAAGCTTTGGTTAATGAGGTCATTGAAAGATACTCATACCTTGAGCGGCTTACCCCTGCGCAGTTCGATATCAGCCCTGAGATTGAGCTTTGTGATTTTCTCGATATCTGGCTGAAGAAAAAAGAATTGGAGATTTGCAGCAATACACATGACACATATTTGAGCCGCACCGGAGCCATCCGGCGTTACTTCGGCCCGAGGCATACAAAGCTCCGCGAAGTCACACCGTCTATCCTGGATGATTTTTTCAGCTACTGCCTGCAGTATGGTAAAGTCAGCCAGAAAGATCAGAGCCTTGGCCCCCTATCCGTACGTACTGTGCGGAGCATAAAAAGCATCCTCTATGCTCTTTTCGACTATGCCATAATTAAGCTTGGCTTGTCAGGCAATCCGGTAGCGAATACGAAAGTTACCAACAAAAAGAACAGCGATTTTGCCGAAGAGATGCTTTTTCTGGCTGAGGATGAAATCAGGGAAGTGCTTGAATTCCTTGCGGAAAATTATCCATTTTTCAAGGCCATCGCTTTCGTAGGTATTTATTACGGCCTGCGGCGGGAGGAAATCCTTGGCTTAAAATGGACAGCTGTAATTTACAAGCGCAAGGTGCTGACCATCTGCCATACTGTAACCGGAAGTTCCACCATATATAAGAGGGATAAGACAAAGACAATCGAAGGACGCAGGCAGTTAAACCTGTTCCCTACAGCTGAACAGTGCTTTCGGCAATTGAAGGAAGAACAGGATGCCAACCTTGCTTTTTTCGGAAATACGTACAAAGACACGCAAGGCTATGTCTTCACACACGAGGACGGACGCCCATAGCGTCCTGACTACATTACCCACAAGTTTTCTGAGGCAATGGATGAATTTGGGCGGCCGGAGATTACTTTACATAAACTGCGTTATACCTGTGCCTCTCTCCTGATCGATAAAGGATGGGATATCAAGAAGGTCCAGTATTGGCTCGGGGACCGTGATGCGAGCACAGTTATGAATATTTACGCGCAATATCTGAAACACAAGGCTAATTCTGCTGAAAATGATCTGACTGCAATGTCAGATTGCGTCTCGGATCTTTTCGTGTAATTTCGTAGAATTTTTCGTAGAATTTTTTGGGGAATTCATTTGGCAGCGCTGAAAACGACATTTTTTTATCGGCGCAAAAAAATACCGGAAACCCTGTATTTATCAGTGTTTCCGGCATTCTTCAACGCCCCTGCCAAGGAGTCGATGCGACAGGATTTGAACCTGCGACCTCTGCGTCCCGAACGCAGCGCTCTACCAAACTGAGCCACGCATCGTGTTTTTGCTTCTTCAATTCAGCTTGATCATTATATCATCGGATCTTTAAAAATGCAAGAACTTTTTTGGGCTTTTTTTGATAGATTTTTTGCTGAATTTTCAGCCTTTTCTTAATAAAAACTCGACTTGCCAGAAAGATTTTCTGGCTATACCCAGAATGTTTACAGAAAGCTTTCCGCGGTTGTTCCTGGAATGATGATTCCCTTCATCATGCAAAGAGGCATGTAATACTTTGCCGCACTTTATTTTTGGTCGAGCTCTTTTAATATGCCGCTTGCCAGTACAAGTGCCAGCAGGAATGCGAGTACATCGGAGACCGGCTGGGAGAGCTGCAGTCCGCGCAGGCCGAAGAAGCGCGGAAGGATGGCTAGCACAGGGATCAGGAACAGACCCTGTCTTGCGCAGGAGATGATGGAGGCGCGAAAGCCGTAGCCGATGGACTGGGAGAACATATTGCACATGATGTAGTAGCCCCAGAGCGGCATGGTGAGAAGCTGTGCGCGCAGCGCAAATGTGCCGATTGCGATGACTTTTGCGTCGTCCCGGCGGAAAAGGGCGATGATGTGGCCTGAGAACAGCAGGGAAATGCTGCACAGCACGATCAGCGTGATGGTCATGACTTTTACGCAGAACCAGAACGACCGTTTGACGCGGTCGTATTTTTTTGCACCGAAATTGAAGGCGCAGACTGGCTGGAAGCCCTGTCCGAAGCCGATGATAACGGAATTGATAAACATCGTGAAGCGTGAGACAATCGACATTGCTGCGACTGCTGCGTCGCCGTAGGAGCCGGCGATTGAGTTCAGCATCACGGAGGAGATGCTGGCGATGCCCTGTCTGGCGAGAGAGGGAGCACCGGTGTACAGGATGCGCCCGTATATCTGGACAGAGGGTCTGTAGTTGCGCGGCGTAATTCGGATGGCGTCCTTGTGGGTATTGCACATAAACAGAAGGATGCAGAAGCTGACAAACTGGGAAAATCCGGTTGCGACACCGGCTCCCATGGTACCCATCCCTATTCCGAAAATGAGAATTGGATCCAGTACCATATTTAAAATGCCTCCAATGGTGATTCCTACCATGGAGTAGACGGCCAGCCCCTGGAAGCGGAGCAGGTTGTTCATGATAAAAGAGCACATCATAAAGGGAGCCGCCAGAAAAATATACCGGGCGTAGTCCATTGCGTATGGTGCGATGGTTTCCGTGGAGCCAAGCAGCATGACGATGGGCTTCAGTAAGGTCAAACCGAGCACAGCTACCACGCACCCGAGTGCGAATCCGGTAAACCAGGCGACGGATGCGTATCTTCTGGCTTCTTCTTCTTCACCTTTTCCGAGCAGCCGGGAGATGTTATTGCCGGCGCCCATGCCGATCATAAACGCGAACGCCTGGATCAGCGCCATCGCGGAATAAATGATTCCTACAGCTCCGGAAGCGGATGTGCCTAGCTGGCTTACAAAGAAGGTATCCGCCATATTATAAATAGAAGTAATCAGCATCGACAGGATGGTTGGCCCTGCCAGCTTCGGAATGACCCGCTCCACCGGGTCATTCAGCATTTGTTCGTTGCGTGAACGTGTATCCTTTCTGGCCATGATGCATTCCTCCGTCTCAAATCCGTCTTAAATATAATGCCGCGAAGCAGCGTGCCGGGCAGACCCGGCCCGGCATCTTATGGCATAGCTTGCACGGATATTGAATATGAATCTTTTTCGCCACCGGCGGCTCAAATCTCTTCCTATTATACTGATTTGGAAGTAAAATACAAGAGAAGTTATTAAAACCCGAACCGCCGCATATCCTCCGGCAGCGGGGAGTGAAATTCCATGAGCTCCCCGGTGATGGGGTGATGGAATTTCAGGCTGCAGGCATGAAGTGCCTGCCGGGAGATTCCGTTGATACCGATTGGTATGCTGACACTGGGGATCCTGATTGATTCCCGGAAATTCTCCGGGGTATCTTTATAGTCTGAAATCAGTGCAGCGGGCAGTTCCAGGTATGTTTGTACAGCGGCTCGCCGGCATTCCGGGTTATACAGGTAATCGCCGGCGAGCGGATGCCCCAGATATGCCATATGTACACGGATCTGATGGGTGCGGCCGGTTCCCAGAAGGACGGAGACCAGGCTGCAGCTGTTTTTTGTTTCCAGTACATGATAATGGGTAACAGCTCGTTCTCCGCGCTCAAAATCAACCTGGCGTTCAATGCTTGTGTGCTCCTGGTATGTTTCCTGCGGCTGTTTACGCGAAATTGGCGCGTCGATGGTGCCGGAGGCAGGTGAGGGAGTGCCGCAGACGATGGCAAGGTATCTGCGCTCCATATAAGGTCTGGAAGTACAGGCTGGAGCATTACCGGAAACGCTACTGGAAGCACAGGCTGGAGCATTACCGGAAACGCTGCTGGAAACACTTCTGGAAACGCCGCTGGAAACACTTCCGGCATCATTGACTGTATCATAACCGCTATCCTTTTGCATGGCGCCCAGGACGCTTGCGCTGACAGAATGCTTTGCAATGACGGTCAGACCGGAAGTATCCCGGTCCAGACGATTGGTGCAGCGGAAAACAAAACCGCCGCTGTTTCGGTAGTAGTGCATGACTGCGTTGGCCAGTGAATAATAGTAATTGTCCCTGGAAGGGTGTATGGGAAGACCGGCAGGTTTATCGGTCACCAGAATGTCTTCATCTTCGTATACGATGGAAGTATATCCTCCCTGTGGGGGACAGCATAACTCATAGCCGGTTTCCGGGCGTTTCGCGCCGGGCATTGTGCTGAAAAGAGGAAGGTCCGTTGCCGGAATCCGTTCGGAGCAGGTGTCTTCTGAAATATGTACTTCCAGAGTATCCCCAGGGGAGAGACGCTGGTTCAGGCGGCAGGCTTTTCCGCCTAGCCGTGTGCTTCCATCGGCATTCTTCAGCTGGGCCAGATTTTGTCTGGAATAAAATTTGCGGCGAAGAAACTGCTCAACGCGTATGCCGGCATCTTCTGCTGTGATTTGGTAAGAGATTGTTCGTTCCATTTTAATATTCCTTATGATATCAGAGTCAGATCCACCGGCAAGCCGGTTTCTTCGCTATCGCTTCGGTCGGCGAATATCCCGCACGAAGTGTGGGATGCCGCCCGGCGAGGGCCTGCGTCCTCGATTTTCTGTGAAAATCGGGACATGAAACGGTCCTGCATGCCAGTGGCACGCGTTAAGGGCCGATCGTTGCTGTCTGCCTTCGGTACTGGCGGGGCGACAGCCCGGTCTCTTTTTTAAAAACATAGCCGAAGTGGTCAGAGCTGTGATAGCCCACCGTTTCTGCTATTTTTTCGATGCTCATTTCGCTTGCGGCAAGCAGCTCTCTGGCTTCTGCTATTTTCAGCTCGGTGACAATATCGCTGTAATTTTTCCCTGTTGCCAGGCGGATCTGTTTGCTCAGGTATGCGCTGTCATAATGAAAGTGCCTGGCAAGGGTATCCAGTGTAAGAGTGTGATAATTCTGCCGCACATAATTCAGGATTGCCGGCATACGTGTCCGGGAAATAGTCTGGCCGGACGGAAGGGATACTTCATCTGGATTTTCGGATGCCCGGATAATATTTGCGTAGAAAATCTGCAGATAGTTGTTAAACAGGGTTTCCGAATAACTGTCTTTGGTTATAAATTCTGCGAACAGATGCTGAATCAGGCTGCGGATATTCCGGGAGGCGTGCATGGTAAAGAAAATCGGATCGCGTGCTTCCTGAAACAGGGCATGGCGGAAGAAGGCGGAAACAATATTGTCCCGGTATAAAAGCTGGCTGAAATTTTCTGTAAAATGCTCCTTGGCGGAGACGATATTGACGACCAGGTCTTCGGGCATCGTAAACAGTGCATGCGGGATGCCGGGAGGAATGATGCAAAGCTCTCCTGAGTGCAGTCTGCGTTCACCGGAGAGTATTTTCAGGAGGCAGCTTCCCTCCAGGACATAGCATACAGAGAAATAATCCACGGAGATCAGCTGCATATCAGAGCAGCAGGCTTCGATGGCTATTTGTACATGATTGTAGACGGAGAGTCTGCGAATGTCATTGTGAACAGCCTGTTTTATATTCTGTATTTCTGTAAGGGCGATGGGGATTTGTCCGACAAGCCGGCGAAGCTCCTGATAGCTTGTCAGATTCCATGACAAAAAATCTGGATTTTCCGGAATGCCATCTGTGCAGATACCTGCGTTGGCAAGCATTTGTACGGCGCCCTGAAAACTGAGGCCGCATCCGTGCTCTTTATAATAATCTGCTTTTGTTTTCTGGATATCCCTGAAAAGGACATAGGTATACGGGAGCATTGATGAAGCCCTCCTGTGTGTTTGGCTGTGTTATGCTATGCATGCTTCTCAAACGCTGGTAACGTCCTGAATGCCGTCAAGGCTTTGAACGTTTTCAACGCTCTGATGCCGTCAAGACTTTGAGGGTCGTCAACGTTCAGATGCCGTCAAGGCTTTGAGGGGCGTCAGCGTTCAACTGCCGCCAAGGCCTTGAGGGTCGTCAACGTTCAGATGCCGTCAAGGCTTTGAATATCGTCAACGCTCCGAAGGTCGATAGCGCTTTAAATGGCTGGCAGCACTCCGGGCGCTTTTTTGTCTTATTCGGATCAGGATAGCATACTTTACACAAAAAATCGAGGATTTTCGGACAAGATTTCCCTGTTGCCGTGGAAAAATATGTATTATACTTAGTAAAACATAGAAGTATCTGAAGTGGAATCGTTCGCCAGGGGAAGAATGGAAGCTTTCTGATGAATGAGCTGTAATCGTTCAGTATCTTCAAGGTTACGTTTTTCATGTGTACTTTGCAGCGGTTCAGCGGATGTGAAGTACAGTCATGAATGATCACATCTTTTTACAGATTACAAAGAAAGGGGAAACGAAATGGTTGCACATGATTTTAACAGGGGATGGGCGTTTGCTTATTCCAGCGGAAATGCGTATCTGGACGCGAAGGGCGCTGCTTATAAGAAAACAGTGGATCTGCCGCATGATTTTATGATCTCTACGAAGCGGACGCCGGATGCGCCGACAGAGGGCGCGGGCGGCTTTTTCCAGGGAGGTGTCGGCACCTATGAGAAGCATTTTGAGCTGGACGCTTCACAGAAGGGGCATCAGTTCCTGCTGCTGGTGGAGGGCTCTTATGGGAACACTGAGATCTGGATCAACGGCAGCATGGCCGCGCTGCATCACTACGGATACACGGAATTTTACGCGGATCTGACCAAATGGCTGAAGTTTGGGGAAGACAATAAGCTGAAGATTGTCGTTGAAAACAATGCGCATCCGAACAGCCGCTGGTATTCCGGAAGCGGTCTCTACCGGCATGTCCGTCTGCTGGAGGGGGAGCAGATTTATCTGGCGCCCTGGTCGGTGAGTGTCCAGACGCCGGATCTGCAGACCATTCAGGCAGAGGTGACACTGACGGTGGCGGGCTCTGCTTCGCAAAACGGCGAGGCCTGCGTCTGCGAAAATGCCGCTTCAGAAAAAGGCGAGGCTTGCGCCGCCAACCAGAAATTGGCGACGGTTGCAGGGACAACAGCTGCTGACGCAAAGCGAGAGGTGATCTTTTCGATCCTGGATGCGGACGGAATTGTCGTGGCGGAGCAGACAAAACAGGTAGTCTGCCATACGTCAGCTGAGGGGGCTCAGACAAAGCAGGTGGTGGACGAGGCAGAGCAGTTAGTCTGCGACGCATTGAATGAAACGGAGCAGACGAAGCAGGCAGCCTGCAGTGCGCCGGATTTCTGCCTGATGCCAAAAATGCAGGAGGAAACCACCTGCACGTTTGAATTTTCTCTGGAAAATCTGATTCCCTGGAGTCTGGACAATCCCTATCTGTATACGGCAAGGGTACAGGTGCGTAAACCTGGGGAAGCGGCAGATATCCAGGAAACGGATTCAAAAGGAACAGATATTCAGGCAGCAAATGCTCAGAAAACGGAAACTCAGGAAACGAATTCACAGGAGACGGATACTCAGGAAGCGGCTTTTCAGGAAGAAAAAGAGATTACGTTCGGTGTCCGCACCATTTCCTTTACGCGTGAGCGCGGCTTTTGCCTGAACGGGGAGCTGGTGAAGCTCAAAGGCGGCTGCATCCATCATGATAACGGTGTGGTGGGCAGTTGTGCGTTTGACGCGATGGAGTACCGCCGGGTGCGCCTGTTGAAGGAGAATGGCTACAACGCGATCCGTACCAGCCACAATCCGCAGAGCCCGGCACTGATGGATGCCTGCGACCGGCTGGGCATGCTGGTGATGGATGAGGCGTTTGACTGCTGGCGGGCGAAAAAGAACGCGGCGGACTACCATCTGTATTTTGAAAAGTGCTGGAAGGAAGATCTGGCTTCTATGATTCTCCGCGACCGCAACCATCCTTCTGTGATCATGTACAGCATCGGCAATGAAATCGGGGAGCGGGACGGAAGCGGAAACGGACCGGAAATTTCGGCGGCGATGTGCGCATTTGTCCGCAGTCTGGACGACACCAGGGCGATTACCAATGGCGTGTGCGCGGTATTCCTGGATGCAGGCGAGTTTGGCGGGATACTGGCCAATATTTTTGGCAGCGGGGAAGCGATTGATTTTGCCAGCCTGCCGGAGGAGGTCAGAGGCTTCCTGGCGCAGGCGGATGAGGTGACCAAAAACTGGGGCGCCATCACGGCAGACTTCGTGAAGGATCTGGACGTGGTCGGCTACAATTATCTGGACGACCGCTACGAGCAGGACGGAAATGATTTCCCGGAGAGGCTCATCGTCGGGACGGAGAGCTATCCGAAGGCTATGAAGCAGGTATGGGAGCGCACGATGGCGCACCCGTATGTGATCGGCGACTTTACCTGGACGGCGATGGATTACCTGGGAGAGAGCGGCATCGGACATGCCTTTTACGATCAGGACGGCGGCCTGTTCTGCGATTATCCGTGGCACACCGGAAACTGCGGAGATTTTGATATCTGCGGATTCGTCCGCCCGCAGGGCAAATTCCGCCGTCTTCTTTGGAAAAAAGACAGCGCGCCGGTGATTACGGTTCTGCATCCGGAGCATACGGGCAAAAAGGAAGCCATTTCCAGCTGGGGCTGGGCGGATGTCTACGAAAGCTATACCTGGACGGGGTATGAAGGAAAAGAAATCCGCGCGGACATCTACAGCGACGCGGAGGAGATCGAGATCAAGGTAAACGGCAAATTCATCGGCCGCAAAGTGGTTCCGGAGAACGGCATCGTTTCCGTACCATTGACCTATGAGCCGGGCGTGCTGGAGGTGACCAATATCCGCGGCGGGGCTGCGGCAGAAAGCAGCTCCCTTGAGACTGCGGGCAAAGCAGTGTCGATCCGCCTGACACCGGAGGAAATTCCGGAAAGCTTTTCCTGCACAGAGGACATCCTGATAATCCGCGCGGAGGCGGTTGATCAGGACGGCAGACGCGTGCCGGACTGGCAGAGAGAAACACGCTGCATCGTAGACGGAGCCGCGCAGCTGGAAGGTTTTGGCTCCGGCAGTCCGACCAGTGAGGATCCGTATACCTCCGGATGCTGCCACTTCTTCGAGGGACGGGCACTGCTGGTGCTGCGGAAAACGCAGGCAGCTGCGCCGCAGGAAGCCTTCTTGACGCTTGCAGCCGGACAGAAAGAAACGCAGGAAACTGTCTCGCAGGCAGCCGAGTTGAAAGAAGCAGAGGCAGCCGCATCCCTTACCATCCGAGTAGAAGAAACCGGAGAGGGCGGCATTTTCGGAGAGATGTCTCTGGGAGGAGGAATGATTAAATGAAAAAACAGGTTTTTAATCCATATTTGCCCCTGAACGAATATGTTCCGGACGGCGAACCGTATGTATTTGACGGAAGAGTTTATATTTACGGTTCTCACGATGAAGCCCGGGGAGAAGTGTATTGCCCGGGAAATTACGTAACCTGGTCCGCTCCGGTGGACGACCTGACGAACTGGAGATACGAGGGCGAAATATACCGGAGGACTCAGGATCCGTCCAACGCAGAGGATAAAATGCAGCTCTGGGCTCCGGATGTGGCCAAAGGGACAGATGGGCGCTATTATCTGTACTATTGCTTTTCCTTTTATCCGGAAATTGGCGTAGCCGTCAGCGATTCGCCTGCGGGTCCGTTTGCCTTTTACGGGCATGTACATTATCCGGAACAGAGAAATAACGGAGCGGTTCTGCGGGAATATCTTCCGTTTGACCCGGGCGTCTTAGTCGACGATGATGGCAGAGTCTACCTGTATTATGGATTCGCGCCGGCAGAGACCAACCCGGATTTTCCGATTATCCCCAGCCCGGGCAGTATGGTCGTGGAGCTTGAAGCGGATATGGTCACCGTGAAGGAAGGTCCGAAGCTTTGCGTACCGGGAGCCGCCCACAGTGAAGGCACTGGCTTTGAGGGACACGCCTTTTATGAGGCTTCTTCCATGCGGAAAATCGGTGAGACGTATTATTTTATTTACTCCAGTGAGTTGAGCCATGAGCTCTGCTATGCAACGAGCAGACGCCCGGACGGCGGATTTGTTTATGGCGGAACCATAATCTCCAATGGGGACATCGGGCTGAATGGCCGTGAAAGGTCCGTCAATATGACCGGCAACAATCACGGCAGCATGGTTGAGATCAACGGCGAATGGTATGTCTTTTATCACAGACAGACCCATGCTACGGAGGCTTCCCGGCAGGGCTGCGCGGAAAAAATACAGATCCAGGAGGACGGCAGCATTCGTCAGGCCGAAATCACCAGCTGCGGACTGAACGGCGGGCCGCTGACCGGAAAAGGAACCTATCCGGCGGCAATTGCCTGCCACCTGACCGGAAAGATTGATCTGGGGAAGATTGTATACGGACAGAACCGAAAGGAAGTCCTTCCATATATATATGAGGAAGAAAATGGGGATTCCCTGATTGCCAACATCACAGACGGCGTTGTATTCGGGTATAAATACTTTGCACTGGAAAATCTGAGCCAAGTCAAGGTGGAAGTACGGGGGAACGCGGAAGGAACTCTCTGGATGTTTCTGGAAAATCCGATGGACTTTTCAGAAGCGGAATTCAATGAAAAAGCGGCGGGAAAAGCCCAGCTGTCGATCCATTCCGACGCCTGGATGCCGGTAGCGATTGCGACGGAACAGGTAACGGATGGAATACACCCAGTCTATTTTCTGTATGCCGGAAAGGGAAGCTGCAGTGTAAGGACGATAGAGCTTCTGTAAAAGGATAGATGCTTTTTCGGAACGATGCGGGCAGATTAGCGCACTTGCTGCGAAGACCGTATAGAAACATGTAGCGATACTTCTTTTATATCGAACAAAGCATAGCCGGAGCGGCCCGACAAAGGGAGATGCTCTGGCTATGTTTATGTCCAGCAAAGGAAGCTTTGGTTGTTTTGTATAGTTTTCAGAACTTAATTCTGTGTCAACATTTCGGAAAAACCTGGTCTGGGGTGTGGCAGGAAAAGAGAAAAAATGATCGTAATGCCGGGTTTGGGTTGAACTGAATGTAAATTCGTGATACCTTAAGGATATGAATATGAGACAGGAAATCGGGAGGTGAACGAAGAGTGGGGTATTATTTAAATCCGGATGACATCATTGATATTTACAAAAGAGAGACGGTAAAGCCATATTTTGTGGATAAAACGGAGTTTCTGGCGGAATTAATTCCACTTGTGGAGCAGCAGGGCAGCTATCTTTCTGTCACAAGGCCGAGACGGTTTGGCAAATCTGTGATGGCTGCGATGATTGGCTCGTTTTTCGGTAAAGGAGCAGACAGTACGGAAGTCTTTTCCCATCTTAGAATTGCCGGAAAAAAAGACTATAGGAAGCATATGAATCAGCATAATCTGATTTATATTGATTTCAGCAGGGCAGTGGAGGAATGTGAATCCTATAAAGACTATATCAGAACCATTAAAATGCGGCTGCTGGATGATTTAAGAGAAGCATGGCCAGATGTAAAAATTCGTGAAGAGGACTCTCTGGGAGCTACCTTGCGCATTATATCACTGGCGAATCATAAAGCAAAGTTTATTATGGTTTTTGACGAGTGGGACTATGTTTTTCATAAAGACTATTTTACAGAATCGGACCGGGGCAAATTTACCGCATTCCTCGGGGGAATGACGAAGGGAATGTCTTATGTGGAGATGGTATACCTGACCGGTGTTCTCCCCATCAAAAAATATTCTGCCAGTGATACGATGAACCATTTTGATGAATACAATATGGCGAATAGTGATATGTATGACGAATATTTTGGATTCACAGGCGAAGAAGTTGATGAATTGTATCAACGTTATCTGAAAAATTATGCCAGACCGGAGTTTTTAAGAGAAGATCTGACAGAATGGTATGACGGATATCAAAGAGAAACTGGCGGCAGTATATACAATCCGAATTCGGTCGTGCGTGCTCTTACACGGAATACACTTAGTAATTATTGGGCAAAAGCTGGCGAGTATGATGAACTCAGGGATTATGTGCTTGATGATGTTGACGGTATGAGGGAGGCGGTGATGCTTCTTGTAGCAGGCGAGTCAGTTGAGGCTGATCTTTCGGAGTACGCTTCCACAGCGACGAAGCTAAAAAACAGAGATGAAATTCTGTCTGTGATGACCGTGTATGGATATTTGAATTATAACAACGGGTGTGTGCGGATTCCGAATAAGGAGCTGGAATTGGAGTTTGACCGGATTATACGCACAGAGCCAAGGTACAGTTATATGCGTGAGTTGGAGAAAGAATCTGCCCGTATTCTGCAGGCGACTTATGATGAAGATGAGGAAACGGTTGGAAAAGTACTGGCTATTGTGCATACTACAGAGTCACCTTTGAAAGCATATAATGATGAGGCTGAATTATCTGGCAGTGTAAAGCTTGCCTATATTGCTGCCAGAAATAAATATGATATGCAGCGTGAGGATCAGGCTGGTACAGGCTATGTAGATTACATTTTTTATCCTTATAATCGTTCAGATGATGGTATTATTATCGAACTTAAGGTAGATGATTCGCCTGAGACGGCTCTGAAGCAAATTAAGGATAAAAACTATGCCCTGAAGTTTCAGGGAAAGATCGGGGAACAGCCGAAAACAACAGGCAGAATTATTCTGGTTGGAATCGGGTACTATCGAAAGGATAAAGTACACCGATGCAAAATTGAGATAGTTTAGATTGTTGAGATACTATAAATTGTTTTGGGATTTTATGTATCGCTGTTATGGATAGATATGCTGCAGATACGGGGAAAGGCGATTTGCGGAGCAACGAGGGAGGAACAGAGAATGAGATTTGCGGGGAATGATCAAAAGAAGGATTTTTCCATAGACCGGATGTGTTGGAAGACAATGGGAACGGTTTCCTTGTGCTGCGCTTTGGCACTGCTACCGGCCCTGGGGATGCCTGTAAGGGCACAGGAGGCGGGAAACGGTGAGGAAGAAGGTCTTCAGACGGAAATCGTGATTGTCCTTCCGGGAGAGGATGATTCCTCGGCAGATTCGGAGGATGACGCCGGGGATGTGGAAATTGTGGTAGGAGCGGATAGCGCCCAGGATGCAGAAGAGGAAATCGTGATAGGAGCGGATGGTACTGGAAACACAGACATTGCTGCAGAAGATCATTCCACCGATGATGAGAACGGAGCCTCTGGAGCAGATGCTGGCACAGATACGGATTCCGCCGGGGAAGCGCCCCGGATAAGCATCGAGACGTTAGACCAAAGCTGGTACAGTGAGGATGGCAGTCAATGGATCGTGTATGCGGAATGCGACAGCGTTTCTGTGGATGGGGACGGTTGCGAGGCATTGGCTGAGGCGGTGTGCGAGTGGAATGAGGAGCAGACGGAGTCGTTCTGGAGCTTTTGCGCAGAGTTGGCGGAAAGTGCCGGTGAGGATGCCCTGTATGAGGACTGGGGCTCGGACAGCTACTATTACAATGCCTGGAGAGAGGCGGAGCTGACCCGCGTGGATGAAAGTGTTCTGAGTCTGGTCATCTGGGAATATGCCTACACGGGCGGTGCGCATGGAAATTATGGGTATACCTCGGTGACCTTTGATGTCGCGAGCGGAGAGATTCTGCAGCTTACGGAACTTCTGGAGGATGCGGAGGGCTTTTGCGATTCGGCAGAAGCTTATATTGTAGAAGCGCTGGAAGCTGAGTACGGCGACGAGCTTTTTGGCGGCTATGAGGAGACGGTCGCCGCCATGTGGGATACGGAGCTGACCTGGTATCTGGACGCGGAGGGGATCACCTTCGTGTTTGACCCTTACGAGCTGGGACCGTACTCGATGGGAGCGGCATCCGTGACCTGCCCCTATGAGATCGTTGCTGCTTATATGAAAACGGCATATTCCGGAATAAATGGGACGGGGCTGGGCAGATTTTCGGCAAACACGGATGTGGAGACAGCGGCGGGCACTCTGCGGCTGAGCATGGAAGAGGATTCGGAATACTCCATGCTGCAGATCTCGCTGCAGCTGAATGGAGAAACGGCTTGTGCGGATGAGTTCGGCAGCTTTGGCGACGCATATCTGCTGGTTCTTTCGAATGGGCGCAGCTTCGTACTGTTTGATGCCGATTATATGTCGGATGATTATGTGACCTTTCTTTATGAAATTACAGATGGGAGCATTATCTTGCGGAGCCGCCTGGAGGGTGTGAGTCTGCAGGAAGGAATGGTCGGGACGGAGGTTCTGACGCTGCGGGTCCATCTGGATGTGCTGGGGACCTACAGTGCGTATATGGATTACGTGATTGGGGAGGATGGAACCCTGATGCAGACGGAGGATGTGTTTGAGATCCGGACAGATGGCTATTCTTTCCGCATTCTGACGGTGATCAGAGAGCTTCCGGTGACGATGGACGACGGACAGGCGGCGACACTCCCGGTGGGGACTCGGATACGGATTACAGGATCCGATGATGCGGGGACGGCTTATTTTAGGGATGAAGACAGCGGAGAAAAGGGAAGCATTTCCTACGAGCGCGGCAGCGGAGATGATATGTGGACTCTCTATATTGACGGCGTGTCGGAATATGAGTATTTCGAGATGATTCCTTATGCGGGGTGATGGCAGGTGCCGGATAATGCCAAAGCCGTGATGGTATCGGATATTGGGCGATGACAGGTGCCGGATAGTGCCAAAGCTGTGGTGGCCACGGATATGGCGCGGTGATTTGTGCCGGATGGAGCTCTGTCTCCAGGCCATAAAGTGGCGCGACGCTGGACGGTGTTGGGATTTGAAGTGGTATAGGTGCGCATAAAAACAGCCCTCGCGGTTTGAATGAACGCAAGAGCTGTTTTTTTCTTACTCTCGTCCGCTGAAGCAGTACGTGCAAAGCTTGCAGGGGCTGATGCCGATGGATTCTTCCATATCGTCCAGTCGGTGGTAGCGCAGGGAGGTGAAATTCTGCTGTTTGCGGATGGCTTCGAGCATTTCCGCGTAGTTTTTGCTGCACGGATTGGCGTAATCAGAAAGCACTTCCGCGGAGACATCGTCGCCTTCCCGCTCGCGCACAATCCGGCGGGCGATCAGATCCATGTCGGATTTGGAACGGGAAAAGTTCAGATATTTACAGCCAAACAGCAGCGGCGGGCAGGCCGGACGCACATGGACCTCCTTTGCCCCGCTCTGGTAAAGGAATTCCGTGGTTTCCCGCAGCTGTGTGCCGCGTACGATGGAGTCGTCGATCAGCAGCAGCTTTTTTTCCTTGATCAGTGCCCGGACCGGGATCAGCTTCATGCGGGCGATGAGATTCCGCTGCGCCTGTCTGGTCGGCATGAAGGAGCGCGGCCAGGTCGGTGTATATTTGATGAAGGGACGAGCAAATGGAATCCCGGACTCGTTGGCGTAGCCGATCGCGTGTGCGGTGCCGGAATCCGGCACTCCGGCTACGATGTCCGGCGAAATGTCCGCGCCCTCACGGTCGCGTTTGGCGAGCATGGCGCCGCAGTGGTAGCGCATCTCTTCTACATTGACTCCTTCGTAGGAGGAGGTGGGGTAGCCGTAATAGACCCAGAGGAAGGAGCAGATCCGCATCTGATCCCCGGGCTCGCTGACCATTTTCACCTGGTCGGGAGTAATAAAGTCAATCTCTGCCGGACCGAGCTCCCGGTAATCGCTGTAGCCCAGATTCAGATAGGCAAAGCTCTCAAAGGAGACGCAGAAGGCGTCCTCTTTTTTGCCAATGACCAGCGGCGTCCGGCCCAGCCGGTCCCGCGCGGCGTAGAGCCCGTCCTTTGTCATCAGCAGCAGGGTCATGGAGCCGTCAACGATCTGCTGCACATAGCGGATGCCCTCTACAATGGTTTCCTTTTTGCAGATAAGCGCCGCCACCAGTTCAGTGGCGTTGATCTGGCCGCTGCTCATCTCCTGAAAATGGGTGTTTCCATTCTCATAGACGGACTGCAGCAGCTCGTCCATGTTGTTGATTTTTCCGACCGTGGTGATCGCAAAACTGCCGAGGTGCGACTGCACCAGCAGCGGCTGCGGCTCGTAATCGGAGATGCAGCCGATCCCCAGATGTCCCTCCATCTCGTCCGCGTCCTGCTCAAATTTCGTCCGGAACGGCGAATTCTCAATATTGTGAATCGCGCGCTGGAAGCCCTGCTCTCCATACACGGCCATGCCGCCGCGGCGCGTCCCGAGATGGGAATGATAGTCTACTCCGTAAAAAAGCTCCATTGTGCAGCTTCTCTTTGCTGCCACTCCAAAAATTCCGCCCATGTGCTGTCTCCTTATTCCGGTAATCTTTTTCTCATACTTCCTTACTGTAACATGAAATGACTATGGATGGCAATAGAAAAATATACTTTACAAGAGCCGCCCCGGTGGTGTATGGTAAGAGACGTGGGGGATTATAAATATATGAAAAAACAAAGGATGTGGTATCAGGTATGACCCTGAAAGAACTTGAAATTGGAAAAAGCGCGCAGATCCGCAGCGTGGGCGGAGAAGGGGCGCTGAGACAGCATATCCTTGACATGGGGCTGATCCCGGGGGCGGAGGTGACGATGATCAAGCTCGCGCCGATGGGCGACCCGATGGAGCTGCGCGTCCAGAGCTATGAGCTGACGCTCCGGCTGGCGGATGCGGAAAAGATTGAGATTGAAGCGTTTGACACAGATGCGCCGCCTGCTGCAGCAGACGGAAAACGAGCACGGAAAAGCAGTGATACATATAAAAACGCAGATACCTACAAAAACACGGATTCCCTTGGGAACGCAGATTTATCTGGAAACACGGACCCTGATAAGAACACGGATGCCGGCTTTATGAGACGCACCGGCGAGCCGGAGCTGCTCGCAGAGGGAGCTGCGGAGGAAAAGAAAAAAGCAAAGCGCAGGAAAAAGGAGCTCGCCCACCCCGGCCTGGGCGAAGGCGGCAAGTATCACAGCAAGGCGGATGAACACCCGCTGCCGGAGGGGACGGTGCTGACCTTTGCCCTGGCAGGCAACCAGAACTGCGGCAAGACGACTCTCTTTAACCAGCTGACCGGCTCGAGCCAGCATGTCGGAAATTTCCCGGGCGTCACGGTGGACCGGAAGGACGGTGCGATCCGAGGGCATGGCGATACGCTGGTCACGGACCTGCCAGGGATTTATTCAATGTCACCGTACTCCAGCGAGGAGCTGGTGACACGGAATTTTGTGCTGAACGAGCACCCGCATGGGATTATTAACATTGTGGACGCTACGAATATCGAGCGGAATCTGTACCTGACTATGCAGCTTATGGAGCTGGATACGCCGATGGTGCTGGCTCTGAACATGATGGACGAGGTGCGCGAAAACGGCGGCAGCATCCGTATCAACGAGATGGAGGAGATCCTCGGGATCCCGGTCGTGCCGATTTCGGCGGCGAAAAATGAGGGGATTGAGGAACTGATTGCTCACCTGATGCATGTGGCAAAATACCAGGAGCGTCCGAAACGGCAGGATTTCTGCGATAAGAACGATCACGGCGGCGCGGTCCACCGGGCCCTGCACGGCATCATGCATCTGATCGAGGATCACGCGCAGAAGGCGGGGATTCCTCTGCGGTTTGCCGCGACCAAGGTGGCGGAAGGAGACCAGCTGATCCTGGAGCAGCTGGATCTTTCGGAAAATGAAAAGGAGATGGTCGAGCACATCCTGATCCAGATGGAGCAGGAGCGCGGCCTGGACCGCGCTGCGGCGATCGCGGATATGCGCTTTTCCTTTATCCAGAAGCTGTGCGCACGGACCGTGCAGAAGCCGCGCGAGAGCCGGGAGCGGCTGCGCAGTGAAAAAATTGATAAAGTGCTGACCGGCAAATATACGGCGATTCCCTGCTTCGTGGGGATTATGCTGCTCGTATTTTTCCTGACCTTCAACGTGATCGGAGCCTTTTTCCAGAACCTGCTGGAGATCGGGATTGATGCGCTCGCCCAGGTGACGGATGCGGCGCTGGTCGCCGCCGATGTCCATCCGGTGCTGCGCTCCCTGATCAGCGACGGCATTTTCGCGGGCGTCGGCAGTGTGCTGAGCTTTCTGCCGATCATCGTCTGTCTGTTTTTCTTCCTCTCTTTGCTGGAGGACAGCGGCTACATCGCCCGTGTGGCGTTTTTCATGGACAGTCTGCTGCGGAAAATCGGACTCTCCGGGCGGAGCATTGTGCCGCTGCTGATCGGCTTTGGCTGCACGGTACCGGCCGTCATGGCCACGCGGACGCTTCCGAGCGAGCGCGACCGCAGGATGACGATTCTGCTGACACCGTTTATGAGCTGCACGGCGAAGCTTCCTATTTATATGTTTTTTGTAAACACCTTTTTCCCGAAATACAGCGGACTGATCGTGACCGGTCTTTATGTGCTCGGGATTGCGGTGGGCATCCTCGTGTCCTTTATTTTTAAACAGACCATGTTCCGCGGGGAGGCGGTGCCTTTCGTGCTGGAGCTGCCGAATTACCGGCTTCCGTCCCCGAAAAATGTACTGCAGCTGCTCTGGGAAAAGGCCAAGGATTTCCTGCACCGCGCGTTTACGATCATCCTGCTGGCGACGATTGTGATCTGGTTTTTGCAGACCTTTGATCTGGGGCTGCGCGTCGTCACGGATTCCAAGGACAGCATCCTCGCAGCTGTTTCAGGACTGATTGCACCGCTGTTTGCACCGCTCGGAATGGGAGACTGGCGGATCTGCACCTCCCTGATCAGCGGTTTTATGGCTAAGGAGAGCGTGGTCTCCACGATGGAGATCCTGTTCGCGGGAGAGGTCACCTCCCTGCTTTCGCCGCTGACGGCGGCAACGATGCTGGTGTTCAGCCTGCTCTACACGCCGTGCGTGGCCGCCATCGCTTCGGTGAAGCGCGAGCTGGGCGGCAAATGGGCCGTCTACGTTGTCCTGGGGCAGTGCGTCATCGCCTGGCTGGCGGCCGGGATCGTGCGGGTGATTGGCCTGCTGCTGGGATTAGGCGGGTGATCTGTCTGCTGATTGCTGTTATATCAGCATAGCTTCTTATGATGCGCAGGGGCGCGAAATGCACCCCCCCTTCGTCTGGAATCCGGGAAATGGTTTATGATCATTTCGTTGACAGACAAGAGACGAAGGAGGGATGCATACAGAAGAAAAGGGATGGAGGGTTATCAAAATGGATGTTGTAAGGGAAGAGGACATTACCTGTCGCCTCGATACTTCACTGGATGAGATGATGGATGAGTTCGCGGACTTGCCGGTTTGCGGCAGGGACATATTTGAGTGCAAAATGAACGAGGTGAAACGGGCGGGGACGAGATCGGAGCGCCCCAGCAGACTGAGAGCTTTGTTTGACCTGTTTGAACAGTGTGGGATTCCCTATGAAAAACACAGGGAAAATGAATATTATGAAGAGCTGATCAAAAACGCCGACATTCCCACCTGCGAGGAGCTGGAGGACCGGATGATCGGGACTCTCTTTGCCCGCTATGAGAAGTATCCTGCGCCCCGGGAGTATATGGAGAGACTGGTGAACAGTCTCAGCTCGCCCGAGGATGGCTGGCAGAACGATACGCTGCGGCTGAGGATTCTCAAGCAGTTTCTGAAGTATGGGGATATTTCTAATTTAAGGACTGCCGGGATCGGCGGCAAAAAGACAATCGTTGATTATGTGAAGAACAAGCGCGACGCGCTGTGGCAGAAAGCAATGGAGCAGGAGGCACAGGAGCAGAAGGCGCAGGAGGATGAAATACGGAAGGACGGCATGACCAGTGAGGAGATAGCATCGGAGTTGGGTTCTCAAAAGAAGGTCTCCCAAAAGAATGGTGCCCAAAGGAGGAGAGCCCGAAGAAAAAGGCCCACAGGGGCGCCGACCCTCGAGGAGATTCTTGCCCTGGTTGACGACGGCGTATTTTACTGTCTGCCGGGCGCAAGCAGAGAAGAACGCAGACCGAACGGACCATACGGTATTCTGAAAATCGCGGACGATCTGGCTTATGGGAAATTCCGCACGGAGGGAGCGACCCGGAAAACCCTGTATCAGTTTGCCATGGTATATGGGATGACGTATTATTCCGGGAACGAGAAACGCGAGGACTACCGGGCTGACAAAAAGGATGTCGAAAAGAATCTGTTTGAGGATTACTATTCGAACAACCTGATGCGCTTTATCACAGCTGCCTACCGGAATAATTTAAGTGAATTTGAAATCAATCCGTCCGGTCAGGGGATTAATTATAAGAATTTTGCTGAGGTGATTTATCTCTATTTTATAGCGAGCAAACACACAGGGCCGGAAAAAATGCGCCTGTCTGCGGAAATGATCAGGCGTGTGACGGAAAAACAACGTGAGAGCGGCAGGAGAGGTTTGGAAAGAAAGACAGGGCGGACGAAGTTTTACCGGGAAATGGCGGGAAGAATTCCCAAAGGCCGAAAAGACAGGTTTTGCGGCCGGGATATTTTCGCGATGGACGAGGAAGAATTCGAGAAGTTTATCTGTGAGAACTATGACTGCAATACACGTGCCCGGTCATGCGGGTCCATGCAGATGGAGACGGAGCAGGCTTCTGCAGCAAAGGTGTACGCTGATATTTTAAAGGAGCTGCAGGCTGTCAGGGCAGAGACGGAGCCGTCAGAAAAATCTCCGGATTTCAGGCTGAAACAGAATTATGGACTGTGGTATACGGACCTGGAAGCGTATGGCAAAGAGGGAGCGGATAAGGGGCTGGAGACCTACCGCGACCGCTTTCCGAAGGTAAATGAGGAGAAATTTGATGAATTTCTGGAGCTGCTGCGTGCAACCAGTAATTTTGTGAAGGTTTTGCCGGAACCGTCGCCGGAGACGGTGACCAGGACGGCCATTCTCACTGCTTATTATTACCTCTATAACGCAAAGCATGAGGATGATACGCCGGGCAGGTGGAACAATTTCAGGGAATTGTATGCCGACTTTAAATCAGGAATTGATGAAAAGCTGGAGGATGCTTACTACCTGCCTTTAAGCGGAAAGAATCTGTTTGACGTACTGGTGGTGCTTTCGTCCTTCGCGTATATTAATCTTTAAGCTATAAAGCAGGTGTAATCTGCGGCATCATGTGACAGAGCTGCCTGATGAAGGGGATTATTTCCGGCACAGCAGGTTGGGGGATAGAATGAGATGATTGCAAAATGGAGTCGGATGGGGGATTATCATGCCTCCACAAATGGGGAAAATCAGGATGTGGTATGCTCCGGAGAAAATCAGAAATACACGGTAATTTCGCTGGCGGATGGGGTTTCCACCTGCCGGAAGGCGAAGATGGGCGCCCAGATCGCAGGCGACGCGATTACCTGCCTTCTGCTGAAAAGAGGAGATTATTTTCTGGATTTTGATAAAAAGGATACGATCGATATTACACTTTCGCACATTCTCTGTGAGCTGGAAAGGCAGAAGGAAAAGGATTCGTCACAGCTGGAGGAGTATTCCAGCACGGTCGCGAGTGTGCTTTTTGATAAGGAAAACCGGAGGCTGCTTTATTTCAACCTGGGAGACAGTGTGATTCTGGCGGCGGGCGGCGGGTACTGCCGGTTTCTGGCGATGCCTGCGGAGAATTTTGCCGGATGCCCCGTGACGACGACCCGCGGGGCCGACCGGGAGGTGGACACGAGGGTGATCGATGTTGACGGGCTCGATTCTGTGATCATCTGCTCAGACGGCGCATGGAGGCAGATGGTGGATGAAAACCGGCTGAAGCCGGAGGTTTCTGCTATGCTGCAAAATGGAAGGTATGAGGAGCTGCAGGCTTTTCTGTCGGACCAGGATTGTTTTGATGATTCCAGCTTCATCTCGATGGATGTGCGCCAGAGTACAGAACCATTTCGGAAAACAGATGAGCGCCAGAGTACAGAACCATTTCGAAGAATAGATAAGTACCAGAAAATTCGTGCAGTTCAAAGCACGAACCAGAAAAAAAACCCAGGAAAAACACCGGACAGAATATCAGACGGATGCTTCATGACAGATACAGGAAACGGAAGGAGGCCGGAAGTATGGCACGCCAGTATTTAAAGGATTTCGTCCGGCTTTCCGGCACAAGCGATAATGGTACATTTATAAGGACCTTTGAAATCAGGCGGAAACTGAACGAAGGCGCCTCTTCCATCTGCTATGAGGCCTCCTACAAGGGCAGCTCACTGGGGGTCCTGAAAGAATTTTATCCGTGGAATGCGGTCGTATTGGAGCGGGATGAGGATGGGCAGCTGGTCCGGGGGGAGGAATTTCACAATGCACAGGACTGGTTTGAGAAGGAGATGCAGGAATATCTGGAGCCCTGTCAGATCCTTCTGGATATCAAGAGAAACAGCCCGGATCAGGATCTTTCTACGTTTATCCCGGATTTTGAGATTTACTATGGCTGTGACAGGGAAGGCGTCCGAAACGGGACGGTCTATATGTGGACACCGCGTCCCAAAGTAGAGACCTTCGATAAAATCTGTGAGGAGATTCATGCAAATCCCTGGAAAAACCCGGAACACAAGCTGGTTCAGGTGCTGTATGCCATAGATTCTCTTGCAAAACGCGTCTGTGCTCTGCACTGTGCCAATCTGCTGCACAGAGACATCAATCCGTCCAATTTTGGGTTTGAGAAGCTTGGGGACGAAACGCTGACGCAGACTCTGCAGATGTTTGACATCAATTCGATCTGCTCGGTGTTTGGAAAGCTGGACAAGGGCCCTGTGGGGAAGGATGGCTATATGGAGCCGGAGACAGGGACCGCAATTCCCACCAACCAGACAGATCTGTATGCCATTGGTGCAACCTTATTTTACGCAATTGTGATCTGTGATGAGACCAGGAAAGGCGGCTTTCTCTTTCAGCAGGACTATTACAATCGGCTCGGCGAGCTGGTCGGAAGGTCTGAGCTGATACGTGCTTCGGAGGCAAACGCGCATCCCAGGCTGCGGGACATCCTGACGAGGATTCTGCAGAAATGCCTCTGCGAGAGGGCCTGGCGGTATGTCGACTGCGAGGAGCTGATCGAGGATCTGGATATGGCCATCTATTATGCGCTGCCGTCTGAGCTGGCAAAAAAGCATGTGCCGGGAGCGCGGTGGGTGCTGGCTGATCTGGAAAAATCTCTGGATAAAAATCAGGATAAGAATTCGCAGCTGGCGATTCAGTATCACCTCTATGAGACACCGCTGTATCAGAGCCTGAAGAAGGAGGATCCCTCTCTGAATGTCCTGACCATCGGTTTTGGCAGCTATGGGCAGAAATTTATGGATGCCTGCCTGAGCGCCGGCCAGCTTCTGGGAAAGCCGCTGCTGGTCACGGCTGTATCGGACGACTGCGGCCGGAGGGATTCTGATCGGGGAAATTTTGGCTGGGAGGATTCTGGGCAGAGAAATTCTGGCCGAAGGGATTCTGTGCGGAGAAATTCTGGCCGAAGGGACTCTGAGCGGAGAAGTTTTGGCCGGGAGGATTTTGATTGGAGGACTCCCGGCTGGGGGGATTCTGGCCGGAGAGATTTTGACCGGGGAAATGCTGACCGGAAGGATGGTTCGCAGGGGAAGTACCGCACCCGGGGACTTACTGACGGGGAGCTTTATCTGCGGGAACGCCCGGAGCTGGCGGATTTTTTTGAAATGGAGCAGGCTGGCTGCGGGTATGATGCCTCTGCTTCTCCGGCACCGGAAAGCTCTCATGTCCAGGCAATAAAAACGTCATCTGCACAGGATATGTATGGAAAAATTATTTTTGAGACAAGGCGCTTAAGCCCGGACGATCAAAATGAGAATGCCGTCATCGTGCAGGAAATCATCCGCGCACATTATGCAGACCGGCGCCCGCATTACGTATTTGTGGCGCTGGGCGAGGATGAACAGAATCTCCGGGCAGCGCGTGCCTGCCGCAGGGCGTTGGATGCGCTGGGGATGACAGACTGTCCGGTCAGCTATATCCGGGAGGAAACGGTTTCATTCGCCGGTCACGAGCGTTCTGGCGCTCAGGAGGCTTTCGGTGATTCGCAAAGCTCCGTCGATCCGCAGATTACCAGAACTGTACAAGGCTGCGACTTCCGGAAGTCTGCTTTAGCTGAAGAGGGTGAAAAAGGTCTTTATCCGGTCGATGTCAACGCGGACTGGAAGCAATCCAGACAATTTGCCGAGATTGAGCGCATGGCTTTGAATATCCATCTGGTATGGAATAAAGAGCAGAACGTATCCTTTAAGGATGTCAAGGCGGAGTTTCAAAAGCCTTATAATCATGATTCCTGCGTTACGGGTGTACTTTCTCTGAAATACAAGCTTCACTGGCTGGATATCGACCTGGAAACCCTCGGATGCGAGGAGGCTGCCGTCAGATTTGTGGCAAAAGGCTGCGGCAAAGCCGGCTCCGGAAAAGGAAGCGGGGATCTGAAAAATCAGCTTGCCTGTATGGAACATCGCAGATGGGTGACAGAAAAGCTCTGCGCCGGCTGGTGCAGACTCCGCGATCTGACGGAATGCATATCCGGCCCCACGAAGGATGAGCGGCACAAAAAACATGTATGCATTGTCCGCAGCCGGCCGGACCGGAAGCTTGCGGTGGAATTTGCATCCGGGGGCAGCTATGCGAAATGGGATGCGGCAACGGAGGAGGAGCTGGCCGGACTGGACGAGCTGGACCGTATGTCTGTGGAGCTGCATCGGGTGTACCGTACCTGTGCGCAGCAAATAAAGCAGCGCGACCTGCTCGGCGGCCACGCGATTACGGAAATCAAAAGCCTGGCCGGGGAGGATTCGAGGGTGTCGGCAGCTTTCTGGGAATGGTATATGTGCCTGGAAAATATTTTGAGCGGAGAAAAAACCAGAGGTGAGGTAAACCAGTATAAAGGATTGAAAAAAACGTTTCTGGAAGCGGCTAAACGCTCAGAAATACTTTCAGTGACAGAAAAGAGAACCTTGAACAGTCAGGTGCAGGGGTTTGATGCCCTGTTCACTCCGGTACTCAAAAGTGCTGAGTATCGGGACTGGAAACAGGACGATGTGGCGCAGATCGAGCAGATTCCATTTATCCTTACGTACGCGGAAAATACAACTATGGTCATCCCTTACGATACTGGGGAAAACGGGGAATTTTATAATGTGGCGGCAGCATCTGCTGTCGATCCGAAGCGGATCCTTTATCTTTACAGCATCCGGAATGCGCAGGAGCTTGAAAAAATGTATGATTCCCTCCCGTATGTCGTAAACTATATGGAGAAAAAGAATTTCCGCGCATCGGTGGAATTCCTCCTGCTCTGTAAAAAAACGGCAGCTGCCGCTGTGGCTCACGTTCTGGACGAGAATCTGGCACATACTGCTGTTAAACCCGATCATTCAGATAAGGACCGGGCATATGCCGCAGCAACTCCTGTTTATCAGAATGGAGACCGGGCGCATGCCGCAGCAGCTCCTGTGCAGGATAAGGCACAGGTCCGCGCTGTCCGGGCAAGTTGTATTCAGGATGGGGCTCAGACGGAAGCACGGACAGAAGCGCAGATAGAAGCGCGGACAGAGGCGCAGGCGCAGGCTGCCATCGAGGAGAGGCTCTGGTCGCTTGGAAAAGGACGGATCCGCCGGGTGAAATGCTTTGTGGCTGCCCAGGCGGAGGACGCCTGTCCGGCACTGGAGAAATATCTGGAGAAAAAAGCAGGCAGCACTTATGTTTTTGCAGAGAAAAACGAGACGCGCCTGTCGTCCTTTCTGAAAGGAAAAGGCTTTTACGACCACTTCCCGAATTATCAGTTTGACTCTTCTACGATGAAGTTTCATTCCCTTTCGGGATGCGGAATGCTCGCCTGGCTGAAAAAAGCGCCTGCACTTTCTGTGGCGGATATGGCAGCTCTGAAGCTTTCTGGGGGAACGGCGGGCAGAGTTTCGGAATTTACTGCGGACTATAAGGAACTGTGGAAAAAATACTGTCAGAACAGGAATACCTGGAAAGCGTTCTGCGATTCTTTAGGCGACTACGTGAAAAAAAATGACACGCTGGCAGCCTTTCGCAAAAAGGACGAGAAGGATGATGTACCGCAGACCTTTTTTTATCTGCTCCCGTTTGCCTGCAGGCCGGGCTGTGAAAAAATCCTGCAGGCGCTGAAGAAGCATGGGATCGCGGAGCCGGATTCACGCGTGAGTGAGTATTCCGCGGAATCCTGCCGCGTCACGATTGCCGACCGATGCGGATACCGGGCGGAATATGACCGGTTGTTTTCTCAGGTTTACGCACTCATGTTCCCGGATTCGCTGACAGATCTTCTGAATACGAAAACCCGGGAGGTGAAAATTCTTTTTGATAATCTGGTAGTCACTTATGCGCCGGTTCCCGGCAGCAAAGGCTCCTCTGTAAAGGAGACGCAGAGCAGGGAACTGCTGGCATGGTTTCAGGAGAAAGGATACCTTATAAATTTAAGATATGCTGCGGATGGCAAGGTCAGCTTTACCTTTTCGACCAGGCAGGTGAAGGAGCTGCTGACGAAGGCCGGAAAAATGCTGGAGATTTATACTTACCATAAGATCAGAGAGCTCGGAAGCTTTGACGACGTGGTCGGCAGCTATGAGCTCAGCTGGGAGGAAACGGAGATCAAAAATGAGTTTGACTGTATTGTCACCAAGGGCTTCCGCAGTCTGTTCATCGAGTGCAAGGCAAGAAATGAGCTCGAGCAGGATTTTTATTTTAAAATTTCCACCCTGGCCAAAAAGTTTGGAATCAACGCTACCGCTGTTCTGATCGCGGACACACAGGAAAACAGCACAGACGACAGCGCCAGAATCAACGCCATGCAGAGAAAACGTGGGGAGATGCTTGGTGTCGTCACAATCTGGAAGTCTGACGAAATCAATAACATCGGCCATACGCTGCTGAAGGTGATCAATGGAAAGTATTCTGCCGCCGGGGAGGATGGATGAGAACGATGAAAGCATTATGGCAGCTATTTGGAATGGCCGTGATACTCGATTTCTACGGCCTCCGCTCCATTTCAGCTGGTTCCTGCGTTCTCCATTTTCTGCAAAAACAGGGATGTAAAATGTTTACTGCTGGCACGCAGAAGTGTCCCGCACCCCGCAGCGGGTACGTGGAGCGGGTGCGGCGTGTAATGAACGGTTACAGGGTTTATGTTATAAATTTATAAGTCATATATTCAGGAGGAACTATTATGTATGAACCAAAACCAATAGATACCAGCGAAATTGTCCTTCCGGAGGAGCTGGTGGCACTCACCGAAAAAATTGCCGAAAACGTACACGATGTCTGGGCGGTGGGCCGCATCAAAGAGGGCTGGACCTACGGTGAAGTAAAGGATGTGGAAAAAAAGACCACCCCGCAGCTCGTGCCCTACGGTGAGCTGCCGGAGAGTGAGAAGGAATTTGACCGGAATACCGCCTTTGAGACAATCAAACTGATTGTTAAAATGGGATATCGGATCACAAGGTAAGGCGTGAGCCGGGAAACGCGTCAGCAGAAAAACAGGAACATCAAAAACAGCCGGACAGAGGGTGCTCATATCCTCTGTCTTTTTTTTATGCACACGGCCGCATAAGGAGTGTTATGGCTTACGCCATACGCGGCCGGCGCAGCGGATAGGGGGAAAAGCGTTCCCCTATCCGATTGATATACACGGCCGCGTAAGGAGTGTTATGGCTTACGCCATACGCGGCCGGCGCAGCGGATAGGGGGAAAAGCGTTCCCCTATCCGATTGATATACACGGCCGCGTAAGGAGTGTTATGGCTTACGCCATACGCGCCCCGCGCAGGCGGACAGGTGTGAGAGAACTCCCCCTATCCGATTAAGTATAAGCAACAAAAAATCCCCCTCCCGACCGGGCACGTTTTCAGATATGATATATTGATCGGGCAGGAAAAAATCTGATCAGGAACAGACCATCAGGATGGACTGTTTCGCCCAAATAAGGAGGATGTATTATGAATGTACAGATCAAGAGCAGCGGAGGCATTACCCTGGTTCCTGTGGATTCCAGACTGATGGCTGACCGGAAGATTTTCATCGAGGGTGACATCATCCGGGAGAGTGCCTGTGAATTTGTAAAAAAAGTCCTGTTCCTGAACAGTGAGGATACCGGGAAGCCGATCGACGTCCTGATCAATTCGCCGGGCGGGGAGATCAATGCGGGCATGCTGATCTACGACGTGATTCAGTCCAGCAAGGCGCCGGTCCGCATTTTCTGTGTCGGACAGGCCTACAGCATGGCGGCCGTCCTGCTGGCCTGTGGAAATCATGGAAGATACATGCTGCCGCACAGCGAGACAATGATCCACGAGCCGCTGCTGGGAAATCGTGTGGGCGGGAATTCTTCCTCCATCAAGTCCATTTCTGACAGCCTGATGGAATCCAAGCGGAAGATGAACCGGATCCTGGCGAAGCACACCGGCAAATCCGAGGAAGAAGTGGAGCAGGCCACCAGCTATGACCACTATCTGACACCGGAGGAGAGCGTAGAATTCGGGCTGTGTGATGAGATCGTCAGCTTTGACCGGCTGCTGTGACTTTCTGAGCGGATGGAAGGAGGGCAGTGACGTGACAGTGATAAGAGATGGTAACGTGAAGCTGCGGTAACGAGAGGCAGCAGTAACGTGAAGCAACAGCGAAAGAGAAGCGAAAAGGGCTTTGGGGTGAAAGCCAAGGCTTTTCAGGGATTCACAATTCAGGGAGGTATGATATTATGACGACAGACCGAATGATTCTTGGAGAAAACTGTGTGTACAGTACAGACCCTGCCGAGACCGGCATCAACAACAATGTCATTGTATGCGGGAGCAGCGGATGCGGAAAGACGCTCTCCATCTCTGAACCACGCCTTCTGGAGACCTGCCATTCCAGCCTGATTACGACTGTGACCAAACGGCGTATTGTGAATAAATACAAGCCGGTCTTCCTGAAGCGCGGCTATGCAGTACAGGATCTGGACTTTGTCGATCCCTCCAGAGGAAATGTCGGATTTGACCTGCTTTGTTGCGTAAAGACCGATAAAGACATCTCGTTTCTCGCGGAATCCATTGTCAACGCGGATCCGAGAAAGAACCGCTCCAACGCAGATCCTTACTGGGATGAGTCGGCAATTTCGCTGCTTTCCGCCATCATCAAATACGTAATGATCACTCAGCACGAATGCACCTTCACAGATGTGCTGGAGATGATAGACCGGCTGGAATTCAAGGATGGGAGCAGCCAGATTGAGACCAATTATGACAAGAAATTTGAGCTGCTGGCGCGCCGCGATCCGACCAACTTTGCCGTTACCTGCTGGAAGAGCTTCCGCCTGCTGCCGATCAAGACGGCCAGCTGTGTCTTCGGCGTGCTGAACACAGCGATCGACACCATCTTCAGCAAGGAGCTCCGGGAGACGATGAGCATGGAGAACCAGGTGGATATTGAACGTCTTGCCATGCGCAGGACCGTCCTCTTTATCACCACCAGCCCGGTCAATCCGTCCCTGCACTTTTTCATCAATATGTTTTACGCGCAGATTTTCAAACGCCTGTTTGAATTCGCAGAAAACCGGCCGGACGGCATGCTTCCCGTCCCCGTGCATGTGCTCTGCGACGACTTTGCCACCGGCGGACGGATCCTCAATTTCCCTGATTATATCAGCATTTTCCGTGAGAAACGCCTCTCCGTCACACTGATGCTGCAGTCTGAGTCCCAGCTCGAATCCATGTACGGCGCGGACGACGCGACGACGATCATCAACAACTGCGATACATACATCTATATGGGCGGTATGGATCTCAAAACCGCGCAGCGGATCAGCACCCGCCTCGACGCGCCGCTTGACGAGGTGCTCTACATGCCCATCGGTCAGGAGCTGATTTTCCGCCGGGGAGCGCGCCCTATTGTGACGAAGCGCTACGATATTTTCAGCAACGTGCTCTGGCAGCGTATCACCCGGCAGTACGAGGAAAGGATCGCGCGGGAGGAGCGGTAAAAATTATTCCCTGACCCGCAGAATATCCTCATAGAAGTCACTCATTTCCTTCCTGGTATCAAAGACGGCGACAAACATCTGGTTGCCCATCGCGCCGGAGAGGGCGTCGGGGATGCGCTCAGCCATCTTGACATGCGTGCCGTATTTTTCCAGAATATCCTCTTTTGAAAGGACGAAATCCTTGCCGTCGCGGCGGCCGCAGAACGCGCAGTAGGCGTGGCTGCCGACCGGCATGGTGGAACGGTCAAAGGCTACCATATCCGCCCAGATTTTGTAGACATCGGTGCTGTGCGCAAAATCGATCATGTCCGGCGTCACGCCGCCGCTCGGGCGCATGTTGACCTCCAGCGCGACGAGGTCGCCCTTTTTGCCAAGACCCTCCTGATCCTGCAGCAGGCGGAAAAATTCAAAGTGGATGAAGCGGCTTTTCACGCCAAAGCTCTTTACCGTGGCACGCCCGGCCGCGCGGGTGTCGTCCGGCAGATTTTTGAGAATGTAAAACAGCGAGTTCTCCGATTTATTGACGATGTCCATGATAGACTCCGGGGTGACATTGCCCGTCTCAAACATCGGCTCGCCCTTCGAGTCGATAATTGCGTCGTAGGAATTCACCTCGCCCTGGACAAATTCTTCCATAATATAGACGGTGTCCGGCCATTTCAGGTCGAAGAACTCCTTCATCTGCTCATCATTTTCCAGCTTGAAGGTGTGCGACGCCCCCACGCCGTTGTCCGGTTTGGCCACGACCGGGTAGCCGACCTCTTTGACAAAGGCGAGACAGCCCTCCAGGGTGTCGACCATATGATAGCGGGCAACCGGGATGCCGGCCTTGCGGTAAAACTCCTTCATGCGGGATTTAAACTTGACGCTCGGGATGTCCTCCGTGTGGAAACCGGTCGGGATATTGAAATCCGTGCGCAGCTTCGCGTCGCGCTCCAGCCAGTATTCGTTGTTCGACTCCAGCCAGTCGATCCGCCCGTGCTTGTAGGTGAGAAAAGCCACGGCCCGGTAGACCTCATCGTAATTCTCCAGGCTGCCGACCTTGTAATACTCGTTCAGGCTGCTTTTCAGATCCTCGGTCAGCTCGTCATAGGGCTGGTCGCCGATGCCCAGCACATTCAGTCCGTTTTTTTTCAGCTCCCGGCAGAACAGCCAGTAATTCGTCGGAAAATTTGGTGAGATAAAAATAAAGTTTTTCATTTGTCAGGTCCTCTTTTTCTCTTTCTTTTTATGGTTGATCGTTTTTGTTTCTATATTTGTAATTGTTCAGTACCTTCACAGTTACATGGGAAAAGCCCATTTAAAATCGCTTCGCGATGGGGATTATCCCGCACGAAGTGTGGGATGCCACCCGGCGGGGGCTTTTCCCCACATGCTATAAGTTTTCATACGTACCTCGCAGCAAGTGCGAGGTACTGTCCTGAATAGTTACCTATATTTTTCTCTTACGTGTTGGTTTATCTTGTTATATTGTCTTATCGGAAGGGCGCTGGACATCCAGTGGATGTCCGTTTCATGTCCCGATTTTCGCAGAAAATCGAGGACGTAGGCCCTCGCCGCTTCGTGCGGGATATTCACTGACCGAAGCATAGACAGACGCTTGCGTACCCTCACTCGATAAGTTAGCAACAGAATCGACAGATTCTGGAGATTATGCGAAGTGCTTTTCTTCTCATAATACAGAATATTAAGCGGGATGTGGAGAATTAAGCAGCTTTGCCCTCATGCGACCTGATCTTCTCCCAGCAGATAGGGCACAAAATAGACCACCTGCTTATACCACCAGTCCCAGTCGTGGCGGCAGTCCGTGCCCCACAGATCTACCCAGGCGTGGATGCCCTTGTCCTCCAGAATTCTTTTCAGATTGCGGGTGTATTCCGGCATCTCCCAGGCTCCCTGGCCGCAGCAGATAACCGCCCGCTTGAGGTTGTAGAGCTGGATGTACGGGTGATCCTTCGGCATGCCTCCGAGGTAGTGAACCGGCGAATTCTGATAGACGATCTCGTCCATGTAATCACCAAAGCCATATTCCGTCGAATAAAGGCCGGAGAGCGCCAGCAGTCCGTCAAACAGGTCTGGACGGCGGAAAAACAGATTCGCCGCGTGCGTCGCGCCGAGGCTGCAGCCAAAGAGCATCACGCCCGGATAGCCTTCCCAGCCGTTATATTCATTGGCGAGCGTGCGCAGAAACGGCACCACTTCATCTGTGATGTAGGTAATCCACTGCTCATACCAGCGGATGCGTCCGTAAGCTTCCTCCCAGGGCTTCGACCAGGTCTCGGAATCCACCGTGTCGACCGCGCAGACCATCACCTGTCTGCTCTCAATCCACGGCGCCCAGACATCTGTCATGTGGTAATTTTCAAAGTCATAGAATCGCCCGTCCTGACAGGGAAAGAAAATGACCGGCCGCCCGGCGTGGCCGTAGACCTTGCATTCCATCTGTCGGTTCAGCGCGGGGCTGTAATTGCAAAAATACTGCGTTTTCATGTGGTATCCTTTCTGATAGAGAAATATAGTATTGCGGCTGCTGCGGATATCGGGGCGATAGCAGCAGTGCATGGACATTGAAAAATATTGCGTATCTGCATACAGAGCTTACGAATATCCCACAAAAGCTGCATGTATGCGTAATAAAATTTTATATACACGGATAAATTAGAAGCCGTACAGACAATTCAGTACAGCAGCGTCTTCATAAAAAATGGAATCTGCCGCTCCCAGCTGGCCTCGCAGTGTGTCCCGCCCGGGACAACGCGGCAGTCCAGCAGCACACCCTTCTCCAGCAGCTTCGCCGCGATGCGGCCGAAGTCGCGCTGCGCGTTTTTATGATTCGCAAACTCCATTTCTCCATAGTCCATATAGAGCACACACCCATCCGGGAGATCAGCCTCTTCAATTAATTTCGCAAGTCCCTTCGGGGAGACCCAGAGGGAAGGCGAGAGAGCCGCCGCTCGGGAAAAATACTGCGGATACGCCAGCAGTGCGTACAGGCTCATCAGCCCGCCCATCGAGCTGCCCGCGATGAAGGTGTGATCCCGGTCCGGCAAAGTGCGGTAGCGCCGGTCGATGATTTCCTTGAGTGTATGTACGTACCAGTTCATCGTGATCGAGCCCTTTGCCTCAATTTTTCCAAAGGATGGCTCTGAAAAAGAAAATGGTGTGTATTCCTTCAGACGCCCGTGATCCGGGCTGTGATTGCATTCCACGGCGACGATGATGAGCGGCGTCCTCGTGTAGTCCATATATTCCTTCATCCCCCAGCATTTGCCGTAGGTTGCGTCTGAGTCAAAGAAGACATTGTGCCCGTCAAACATGTAGAGCACGCCGTAGCGCTGCTGGGGCTCCTCCTCATAGGAATTGGGGAGATAGACATAGACCCCGCGCTCCTCCCCGCCGGTCAGTTCGGGGATGGTAATGTTCCATTTATCAACCATAACTGCCTCCGTATAGTGTTGGATTCCTTGCGGTCGACCTATTTCAAGAAGGAGGCGGCTTGCGTGCTCCCTCTCGCCTGCGCGGACCGGGGTGCGGCTTCGGTAGCAAAATCCCTCACCGGGCGGCATCCATGCTTCGCATGGGATATACTTGTCCGGCCCTGCGCATCATAAGCTTTTCCGGCTCCGGGTATCCGAAGCCAGAAACAAGTATAGCGTATAAAAAACAGAAAAACAAGATACTTTCTCATTCATTCCTTCTATTAAGCGGAGTGCTTCGGGAGAGAATATTTGTGCCGATTTTACATATACTAAAAACAATGAAAACTTATTTGAAAAAAATGTAAATAAATGTACATAGTGTACATTTTTTCTTGACCTGTTATTAAATTTCATTTATACTGGGGGCACACAAAGGAGATGGTGATAGAGATGTTAATGGAACAGGCTACAGATGTGAGAAAACAGTGGAGCGCGATCTGTGACAGCGTAATTCACGATAAACCCAAATTTATCAAACGGACAAGAGATCGGATGTGGTTTTCAAATCTGGAAACAATGTCGGAAATACTCGCTGCTTATCATTTTACCGCACAAAAATTTATTGAAGAAGACGGATCGGTCACTTTATCTCTGAATGAGATTGATCTGGTGGAAAATGGCAGTGACGAGCAGGCGGCCCGGCTTGCTATGGGGAACGCGATTCTGGAATATTCAGAGGAATATTATAGCGATTATGAGATGTATAGTCACAGTCCGAATCGCAAAAAACATGTTCCCTATATTTTTAAAGCACTGATAATGGATGATCCTGGTTTGATAGGAGAGAGTATACAATGCCACGCTGGAAAGAGCTAAAGCGGTTTTGCGAAAGGGATGAATGGGAATTATATAAAGATACGGATCACTATTTTTACCGAAAGATTGATGATGCGGGAAACATTCGCCGGACGAAGGTTTCGAAAGGATCTGGAGAAATACATCCGCACATGTGGAAGGAAATACTGAAGAAACAGCTGCAGGTATCGCAGGAATATTTTAACAGCAAGATTTGACATGCTTTTGAGAACCAGCGGAGATGATGGACAGTAACCTGTTCGAAGCACGTATGAAAACGTATGTCTATTCGACATTTCGAAAACATTCAGAAAAACGGGGGCAAAACCCCCGTTTTTTTGGTGAATCTTTCTCAAGAATGCGCGTTATAATACAACTGTAACAAAAGCTGGGTGCCAACCAGTCCCCCACACCTGCTCAGGCAGGCAAAGAAGGATAAAGAGCAGGCTGGCTCCGGCCGCAGATTATCAGCTTAGAAGAAAGGAAGAGATAAAATGGATACTTTAAAAGCTGAGAAAAGAGACAAAACGGTAAAGGCAAAAAGACTGAGAAGAGAGGGCTATGTGACCGGCAATATTTTCGGCCGGGAGATCGAAGGCTCTATTCCGATTAAAATTGACAGACGCGAGGCAGAGCGCGTATTCCGGACTAAGAAGAAGGGCAGCCAGCTGTATCTGGATGTCGAGGGCACGAAGATGGATGTCCTGATCAAGGAAGTGAATTACAATTCCATGAAAGGCCAGTATGACGAGGTGGACTTCCAGGCTCTGGTGAGCAGCGAGAAGGTACATTCCGTGGCGGAGGTTGTCCTGCTCAACCATGATAAGATTCAGAATGGCATTCTGCAGGTGGCTCTGGAGGAGATTGCGTACAAGGCACTGCCGTCCGCTCTGGTGGAAAAGGTGGAAATTGATGTCGGAGAAATGAAGCCGGGCGATTCCATTAAGGTAGGCGACCTGCCGATCGCTTCGGATCCGGATGTGGAACTTGGTACCAGCCGCGACGCAGTTGTAGTCCTCGTGACAGAGCCGCATGCATCTGCGGTGCCGGAGGAAGAGGCTGAGGCAGACGCGGAGGCAAAATAATCGAGCCAGACATTTTGAGAATGCTTTGCAGATATAAATAAAACAGAAAGTAATATCGGCGGCCCTTTGGGCCGCCGATTGCTTTGTAATCCATCCATGCCATCCATGCACATTCAAACAAATCTCACATATCCGAAATCTCCGGCACATTTTCCTCGAAGGTTTCCCGCCCTAGCTCATTGATGGTGGTCTTGCGGCTTTTCCGTCTTATCGTAATGGTCTTGGCTTTATCATCGTTTATGGAACGAAGACCGAATTGATTAATAACCTTGTCACTCAAACCAAATGAAATATAAATACGAAAAAATAAACATTAAATAAGCATAAGAAACGTGTTGACGGATAGATGGCTATGTGTTACTATGCATTTATAAACGAAAGAGGAAGACCGGGCTCTTATCATTGTGGTGAACCGGGAGAGGAAACTGAAAAACATGGAATGGAAGTAACTGCGAAGATGCCGGACAGTTATGAACAGAAAAAGAAAGGAGAAGCCACATTGACTGAGCAAAAAAAACAGGGCGAATTTACACTGGAAGATTATTACGCGCTTCCGGATGAACAGCGGGTTGATCTGATTGACGGAGTGTTTTATGACATGGAAGTTCCGTATACGACGCATCAGATTGCCGTAGCGGAAATAGGGAGACAATTAGATGATTATATTAGAGATCAGGGTGATTCCTGCAAGACTATGATTTCGCCCGTAGATGTGCAGCTGGAATGCGATGACCGGACAATGGTGCAGCCGGATATCCTGGTGGTCTGTGACCGGGATAAGATCAAGATGCGCTGTGTTTATGGCGCACCGGATTTTATCGTTGAAATTTTATCAGAACCCTCTGCTTACAAAGACACCACACTAAAATTAATGAAGTATTTTCATGCAGGTGTACGGGAATACTGGATGGTGGATTTGGAGAATGAAGTTGTAGTCGTATACGATATGACTGGAGGAGACTGCTATACTTACGCTTATAAGATGGATCAGCTGATACCGGTCCGGATATTTGGCGGGAAATGTCAGATCCATTTTGATGAGATCTGCGAAGAAGTACGGTCAATTGTACAGCGGGGTTGAAAACCGAACTTTTTCAGACTGACTTGGGAAGGTTCTTGCTTTTTTGAAATAAGTCGCCGGCAATCCCATTTGGCTTTAGACCTTTATTTTTTTATACACTTGTAATTTCGGGAAAAATAGAATATAATCCTGAAAAGAGACAGGGGAGCCTGTGCGGCAGGCTGAGAGGAAGTCCACCAACTTCGACCCTTGACCTGATGCGGATCATGCCGCCGTAGGAAGTCGCAGGATGCTTTTTTCGGAGATACCGCTCGGGTATCTCTTTTTTTACCTTTTATTACTCCCCTTTGAAATAAGGAGGAGAAGCAATCACGGTAATCCGTGCGGACCCAGGGGGAGCGCCCTGTGTCTTGTATCACAGCGATGGGAAGCCGTGTTCCGGCGTGAGAGGGAACCAGTAAGTTCCGACCGAACTTCCCGGAAGGGCGCAGTGCCTTTTCGGACTGTGGTGAGTATGGTATTCCAGACATATGATTTGTGCGGCAGAAGGGCAAGAAGGCACGGAGGGTTTCATGCAGTGCACTTTTGCAATCGCTGGCAGAGGTTATCGGAAGAGCTTGTGCATCATTTGCATAGAATTACGATACAGTCTGCTGACATCAGATGTATGCTGCTGGATCAAAGCCATGCCGCCACGGAGAAGCGACGCTGTGATCTGCCGTTTCTCCGAAGCTTATTTGTAAACGCTCAGAGATGAAAAGCCGGTCTGCTTTTGAGTCTGAGCAGAATTGCAGTAGCTGTTCAGTACCTTCATATTTATAAGGGAAAATGGTTACAGCTTTTATTTTATTTCAAAGGAGAAGACCATGAAAAAGACGACAAACATTCAGAAACTGGTAACCGCTGCTTTGCTCTGCGCTGTCGCAGTAGTCGGCAGCATGTTTTCCTTCCCTGTGCTCGGCAGTAAATGCGCTCCCATCCAGCATATGGTGAACATCATCTGCGCGGTGGTGCTCGGCCCGGGCTACGGCGTATGCGTGGCGTTCTGCGCGAGTCTTTTGCGCAACCTGTTTGGACTGGGGAGCCTGATGGCTTTCCCGGGAAGCATGATCGGCGCGCTTTTATGCGGACTGATGTACTGGAAAACGCGTAAGATTCTGCCGACCCTTCTGGCAGAGGTTTTTGGCACGGCGGTACTGGGCGGCCTGTGTGCTTATCCGGTCGCAGTTCTGCTGATGGGGGTCAACGCGGGAGCGGTCGCATTCTATGCGTATATCATCCCCTTCCTGATTTCTACCGCAGGCGGCGCGATTCTCTCGGCGGTCGTGATTTACACGATGCAGGGATCGGGTGTACTTGCAAAGGTGCAGGCGCAGATGAATCAATAAACTGGTGAGAATATTTCTTTTTCTGCTTAGAAATTAAAAAGATTGCGATACGTTTTCGTCCGGTCTTCGCGGCAAGTGCGAAGGCCTGTACTGAATTGTGGAAAAGATTTCTGTGCAAAATAGAAAAATTCGGATTCTGATTTATCCGGTTCAGAAACCTGGAAACAATTTTCAGTGTAAAGTGGCAGGATTTTGGCTCCGATTTGTTCATGTCAGGAATTTAAGAATGATTTCCTGCGCAATCGGAAAATCTGATTTCAGCCCCGGCATAAATCCGAAAGGAGATTCTCATGTGGAAGGAATTACTGGAAAACGTGCGCATGTGTGCGCCGCGGATCCACTGCATTACAAACTATGTGTCGATGAACGACTGCGCGAATATCCTGCTTGCGTGCGGTGCTTCCCCGATCATGGCAATGGATGAGGCGGAGACTGCGCAGATTACGGCTGCCTGTGACGGGCTGACCATCAACATCGGCACCCTGAGCAGGACAGTGATTCCTGCCATGCTCTCATCCGGAAGGCGGGCGAATGAGCTGGGGATACCGGTTGTCCTTGACCCGGTCGGGGCAGGGGCATCCGAATTCCGGACCAGCAGCGCACTTCTGCTGCTTCAGGAAATTCGCTTTACCGCGATCCGGGGAAATGCGTCAGAGCTGCGCGCGTTGGCGGCGGCTTTGCGGGATGCGGATGAGCAGTATGCACCTTCAGCGGCCTTGCAGGATGCGGATGGGCAGTATGCACCTTCAGTGGCCTTGCGGGACGCGGATGAGCAGTATGCACCTTCAGTGGCCTTGCAGGATGCGGATGAGCTGTGTACGCACATTCCAGCCAGACCGGAATCAGATGGGGGAGATGTATGCGCTGCGTCTGGTCAGAGTGATTTGAAAGCTGGCGAGAACAATGCATGTGGGATGGCACGGGCCGGCCACTCAAGCGGCGTGGATGTCGGGGCATCGGATCGGGTGACAGAAGAAAACCTGGATCAATGGATCGCTTTTGTGAAGGATTTTTCTAAAAGGACAAAAGCCGTGGTGGCTCTGACCGGCGCGATCGACATTGTGGCAGATGCGCACAGTGCTTATATCATTCGCAGCGGGCATCCCATGATGAGCCGCGTCACGGGAACGGGTTGTCAGCTTTCGGTGTTGATGGCAGCGTTTCTGGCGGCGAACGGATTCAAAGATTCGAGGGACAACGCAGCATCTGGATCTGCAGATGATATGCGGGCTGACACAGTGGCGAAATGTGCGGAAGGTATGCGGGCTGACGCAGTGGTGAAATGTGCGGAAGGCATGCGGGCTGACGCAGCGATGGGATGCGCGGAAGGTATGCGGGCTGACGCAGCGATGGAATGTGCGGAAGGTATGCGGACTGACGCAGCGATGGAATACGCGGATGATATGCGTGACGCTGCATTATCCGGGCACTCAAAGAATTTGCAGGCTGTAGCGGCAGCAGTCTGCGCGATGGGCCTGTGCGGGAAAAATGCGCAGAAAAGACTGACTGCACTGGATGGGAATGCGACCTACCGGAATTATCTGATTGACGCGGTTTATTATCTGACGCCGGACGATCTGGAGCTGGAGGCAAATTGTGCGATACGGCAAATCGATGAAGCGGCCGGATGTAAATGATGCGATGCGGCAAATTGATGATGCAGCCGGAAGTAAATGATGCAATGCGGCAAATCAATGAGGCGGCAGGAGGCAAAGTATGCGATGCGATAAATCAATGATGCAGCTGTATGCGGTCACAGACCGGACCTGGCTGGACGGACGGACAATGTATGAGCAGGTCGAGGAGGCTCTGCAGGGCGGTGTTACCTGCGTACAGCTCCGGGAAAAGCAGCTGTCGAAGGAGGCCTTCCTTGCGGAAGCGATTCCGATTGGTCAGCTTTGCAGACGATACGGAGTTCCTTTTATCATCAATGATAATCTGAAGGTCGCGCAGGCGTGCGGCGCGGACGGTATCCATGTCGGCCAGGAGGATATGCGGGTGGACGAAGTCCGCCGCCTGCTGGGAGATGGGATGATCATCGGAGCGACGGCGCATACGGTTGAGGAAGCAGTGGAGGCAGAAAGGCGCGGCGCGGATTATCTCGGAGCCGGAGCCGTCTTTCCGACGGGAACCAAAGCGAATACCATTGCTCTTTCCTATGAGACCCTGAAAGAAATCTGCGCTGCGGTGCAGATTCCGGTGGCTGTAATCGGAGGGATCACGCAGTCGAATCTGATGACCCTTTCCGGGAGCGGCGTCAGCGGTGTGGCAGTCGTATCAGCGGTTTTTGCGGCAGAGGATGTGCGGGCAGCTTCCGCCAGGCTGCTGGAGCTTTCCAGGCAGATGACGGGATAAAACCTGACAGCCTGGCGGATGATGGGATGAGCATTGGCGGCCTGGCGGATGATGGGATGAACTTTTGCTCTCAGACAAAGAGGAAGCTTTTAGCTGGGAAAGGATGTTGCGCAGACCGTCTCATGTTTGACTGTGAGGGGAGGATGTGAGCCTTATAGCTTAGCACGTGGCTGAGTGTAGAAAAAAAGTCGTGTTGACTTGTTAGGTGGAGGAATGAGATGAAGACAGTATTATCCATTGCTGGAAGCGATTCCAGCGGAGGCGCCGGGATTCAGGCGGATCTGAAAACAATGACGGTGCACGGCGTCTACGGCATGACGGCGATTACGGCGCTTACCGCGCAAAACACGACGGGAGTAACCGCAGTAATGCAGGTGACGCCGGAGTTTCTGCGGCAGCAGCTGGAAGCGGTATTTTCGGATATCCGGCCGGACGCAGTTAAAATTGGCATGGTTCCTTCGCCGGAACTGGCTGATGTCATTGCTGAATGTCTGATAAAATACCGGGTGGAAAATATTGTCGCAGACCCGGTCATGGCGGCGACAAGCGGTGCACAGCTTTCCGGAAATACCGCGATTGCGCGGATCAGAGAGAGGCTTTTTCCACTGGCGACTGTCATCACACCGAACATTCCGGAGGCGGAAATTCTATCTGGCATGCGGATTCGCACAGCTGCGGAGATGGAGCAGACAGCAAAATATCTGGGAGACACCTGCGGCTGCGCGGTTCTTTGCAAAGGTGGTCACAGCAAAACAGACGCCAATGATTTGTTGTATGATGCAGAGGCGGGGTTCATCTGGTTCCCGGGCGAGCGCGTGGACAATCCGAATACCCATGGGACCGGCTGCACCTTATCCAGTGCGATCGCGTCCAATCTGGCGAAGGGAATGCCGCTTAGGGAAGCCATACGTCACGCGAAAGCTTATCTGACCGCCGCACTGCGCGCGGGACTGAATCTCGGAAAAGGCTCCGGACCGCTGAACCATATGATCGTATATGAGGAATTTTGAAGTGCGAAACACTCCGGAATGCTGGTGGCATGCGATAAAGACGGACTGGAGTGAAGCGGAGATTTAGTGGAGGTTCGTTTAGCATTGATCGCAGCGAAGCATGGAGAAATTCGTAGCATAATCATAATTGCAGAGGAAAGTGAAAATGCCGGAAAGGGATTTTTGTGTGCTGTTTCCTGTGATTCATAATAGAAAGTATTAAGCAGAAAGAGGAGACCAAAAACTATGGATCGAAATTACACGACGCAGATGGATGCCGCCCGCCGCGGCATTGTGACACCGGAAATGGAGACGGTGGCAAAAAAAGAGCAGATGCCGATGGAAGAGCTGATGGAGCTGATGTCTGCCGGAAAGGTGGTCATTCCGGCAAACAAGAACCACAAATGTCTGAACCCGGAGGGCATCGGTTCGATGCTCCGCACGAAAATCAACGTCAACCTGGGCGTCAGCCAGGACTGCAAGGATTATGACATTGAGATGCAGAAGGTACTTTCTGCGATAAATATGGGGGCCGAGGCGATCATGGACCTTTCCAGCCATGGAAACACCAGCCCTTTTCGCTGCAAGCTGACACAGGAGTGCCCGGCCATGATCGGCACGGTTCCGGTCTACGACAGTGTCATTCATTACCAGAGAGATCTGGACACACTGAGCGCTCAGGATTTCATTGATGTAGTTCGGCTTCACGCGCAGGAGGGCGTGGATTTTGTCACGCTGCACTGCGGCATCACGCGAAAAACGATTGACCAGATCCGTAAGCACAAACGCAAGATGAATATTGTATCGCGCGGAGGTTCGCTGGTGTTTGCCTGGATGTGCATGACCGGCAACGAAAATCCGTTTTATGAGTATTACGACGACATCCTGGAAATCTGCCGGGAATACGATGTAACCATTTCGCTTGGCGACGCCTGCCGCCCGGGATGCCTGGCGGACGCGACCGATGTCTGCCAGATCGAAGAGCTTGTCCGGCTGGGAGAGCTGACAAAGCGCGCCTGGGAAAAGGACGTGCAGGTCATGGTAGAAGGCCCCGGTCATGTGCCGATGGACCAGATCGCTGCCAATATGAAGGTGCAGCAGACAATCTGCATGGGAGCTCCTTTCTACGTACTCGGACCGCTGGTAACCGACATCGCCCCCGGATATGACCATATCACCTCCGCAATCGGCGGCGCGATAGCGGCCATGAACGGCGCGGCTTTCCTCTGCTACGTGACTCCTGCAGAGCACCTGGCACTGCCCAACGTAGACGATGTAAAACAGGGCATCATTGCGAGCAAAATCGCTGCCCATGCGGCCGACATCGCAAAAGGAATCCCCGGGGCGCGTGACATCGACGATAAAATGGCGGACGCCCGCCGCCGGCTCGACTGGGATGGCCAGTGGGAATGCGCCATCGATCCTGAGACCGCGAAGGCGATCCGCGCGGACCGCTCTCCCGAACACGACGATACCTGCTCCATGTGCGGAAAATTCTGTGCCGTGCGCAGCATGAACAAGGCACTCAATGGGGAGCATATTGATATTTTGTGATATTGTCTTGCCGGAAGGAGAGGACACGGAGCACCAGTGGTGTCTATACTTTGTTTCGGTCGGTTCCTGTATTCTCGATATTCTGCGAAAATCGGGACATAAAACGCGCGCCGCTGGCACGCAGAACCGTTTAGCCGTTTAGCCCTTGCCGGGCGGCATCCCATCCAAAAGGCGGATGGGATATTCACAGACCGGAGCGATAGTGGAGAGCTTGCGGACTCTCACCCGATCAGTTAACGACAGAATCGCAAGTTAACGAGCAACAGATTTTGCTGCGAGTATAACATATTGAAGGGAGAGGACTATATGAATAAGGAAATGATCTGGCTGCAGATGCTTAGCATCATCGATAAACTGAACCGTTCCATCAAAGAACCGGGATGGAGCTTTGAGGATAAAACAGATGTGTATGCTCTGAAGGACGAATTTTTACATAAACTGCTGACGGAAAAGCCGTCGGAAGTAAAGGTGGAGCTTTTTTACGTTCCTTATCTGCGTTATTCCGAGCGCACGAAGGACCGCGCGGGCGAGCTTATGCGCCGGGATGGAAGGCGGCATTCCTTCGAGTATTATCTTGAGCAGATTGAGCCGTCCGAAGAGGATCGCGACGATCCGTCAAAAGCATCCATAGAGGTTATTGCAGAATGCATGGAGCAGAGCTTCAGCCTGCATCTGCCCATAGAAAAGCTGCCCGCAGGATATGATATCGGTGAAATCCCGCACAAGAAATGGGTTCCGGCCATGGAGTTTCATCACAGTCAGAAGCTTCTGCTGCAGGAGAAGTATACGCTTCTGACGGCGCTTCTGGAATGAAATACTTCATTTTACAGAGCGCAGCGTTCTTACTTTCGTGGATATTTAAAATATATGATGATAAAGAGGTCCGGGCGGAGTGTAAAACTCCGCCTGTTTTCTACTTTCCTTTCGGATAAGCAAATGCATTTTATTTTTCCTGGTGTTAATCTGACGGCAGAAACAAATCCCGGACTGCGAAAGGAGAAACTTTCCTTTTACAGCACGGAATGTTTGCAGTGTTATAGTAAACGGCGTAAAGCATTTTACTTTAAGGCTGTGAAGCCGCAGGAATTTCAAAGAAAGAGAGGAAATGGATTTATGAAGAGAAAAATTGCCGCAGCACTTGCCATGATGATGGTAATGATTACTCCCGCGCAGTCCTTGCAGGTATATGCGATGGATGGCGGAATTGAAACGATTTCGGAGACAGAGACGGAGGCGGAGACAGAAATGACACTGGCGTCCGAACTGGAGGCGGCCAGTGAATCCGAAGAAGCATCTGGAGCGAGTGCATCGACAGGAGCTTTAGCGGAGAATACGGCTCAGACAGCTGGAGAGCGCCAGTCAGAGACAACAGCGGATTCCGGGCAGACGGATGTCGCACAGGAAGCTGAAAATAACTCAGACCGCACAGAAGCCCAGACGGATTCTGCGGCGGTTGGTCTGCAGACAGACGGCTCACAGTCAGGGGCAGGCAGCAATACTGATACAGGCAGTAATACCGATACGGACAGCGATATCAATACAGACGCTGCAGCAGGAAGCACTGCAGGTACAGGGGCAAATGATGGATCAGAAACTGGAATTGCTGCCGGTGCCGGGACGTCTTCGGAAAATGCGGAAAATACGCAGCAGGATGCGGAAACAGAATCCAGCCAGTCGGCAGATGCAGATCAGGAGACGGCTGCAGCGGATGAGACAGAAGTTTCATCAGAGCTATCCGGTGAGTCAGCTGACGAGGCATCTTCAGGAGCAGAGACTTCGGATGTAGATACGGCAGAAGCAGCATCAGGAGCTGCAGAAACTTCAGAAGCAGGGACATCAGAACCAGAAACATCAGAATCTGAGACGTCAGAAACGGATGGGGTAGCAACGGACGTGGCAGATGATTCTGAAACAGCATCCCAGAATGTGTCTGAGGATGAATTGAGCCAGGAAAGTCTGATAACAGAAGAAGATTTGCTGGACGCGGAAATGGACGCAGCTGCAGATGGATATGAACTTCCGGAGGACTCCGAAGAGGAATCCGAAGGCCTGGATGAGGATGGGATTGCGCTGGCATCAGATTCGGCAAGTGGTACCTGCGGCACCAGTGCCACCTGGACACTGGATTCGGATGGTGTGCTGACGATTGCCGGGAGCGGCGCAATGAATGATTTTTCAACCTCCAGCCTGCCCGGATGGTACAGTAGCCGAACCAGCATTAAATCCATCGTCATCAAGAGCGGCATCACGAAGATCGGCAAGATGGCGTTTTACAATTGTACGAAGGTAACTTCCGTGAGCGTTGCGAGTTCGGTAACTTCGATTGGACAGTATGCTTTCTGCCAATGCAGTTCCCTGACATCTATCACACTGCCCTCCGGCGTGACGGAACTCCCATACGCGGCATTTGCGGACTGCAGCAAGCTTTCCTCCTTCACTGCGCCGGGAGTCACTACCTATGGAAGTTATGTTTTTCAGAACACTGGATTTTCGACTTTTACCATCGGAAAAAAGGTGACCTCCATTTCCAGTCTCACCTTCTTTAACTCTGGCGTGGCAGCCTTCGCCGTGGAATCTGGCAATACCGTGTACTCGGCGGCCGGCGGCGTACTGCTTACGAACGGGGGCAAGACGCTGCTCCTTTACCCGTCCGGCAGTTCGGCTTCCGCTTACACGATTCCGAATACGGTGACCAAAATTGCGGATGGAGCGTTTGCCTATGCTTCCAGCCTGAAGCAGGTAACATTTGGATCAGGAGTGACCACTATTGGCGAATATGCTTTTCAGGCAAGCGGATTGACATCAGTAACGATTCCTAATAGCGTGACAGAAGTCGGAGATTTTACTTTTTATGGCTGCACCGACCTGCAATCTGTAAAATTTGGTACAGGCCTGACATCCACTTCCTATGAGATGTTTGAAAAATGTACGGCATTGACTACTATCGACTTCGGCTCTGTTCTAACCACCCTGGAAGCGCGGACCTTCGGCTACTGTTATTCTTTGAAGAGTGTATCCCTTCCGGCGAATATTACCAGTATCGGAAATGCCTGCTTTGGATGCTGTAGCGCTCTGCAGTCCTTCTCCAGCAAGGCACTGACGGTGATCCCTTATCAGGCATTTTACGGAGACAGCGCTTTGACGAGTGTGTCGCTGAACGAAGGCCTGACCACGATCAACCGTCAAACTTTTATCGGCTGTACAGCACTGGCGCAGGTCGTGCTTCCTTCCACGGTCACGTTTGTGCACACGGACGCATTTGAGACCACCACGGAGCTGGTGACAACGAGTACAACCCTGACTGCATATGGTTCCAACGGTTATCGTACGGCAGAAACGGTCAAAGTTTCCGGAGCCAGAAATTATACCAAAGCATATGAGGTGCTTGAACTGGTCAACGAGCAGCGCGCGGCGAACGGTCTTTCCGCGCTGGTCATGAACGAGTCCCTGCTGGAGAGCGCGATGCAGCGGGCAGCAGAAATATCCGTACTGTTTTCTCACACAAGACCGGATGGATCCTCCTGCTTTTCTCTGAACAGCCTGATATGTGCCGAAAACATCGCCTATGGCGATACAACTGCGAGCAAGGTGATGGACTCTTGGATGAGTTCTTCCGGACACAAGGCAAATATTCTCACTGAAAGCTATACCACGATCGGCATCGGCTGCTTTGTGATCGATGGGGTGTATTACTGGGTGCAATGCTTCGGCACAGGGAGCGACACAGCCAGCTGCACGAGTCCGTCCAACAAAAGCGTTACGCAGACAGTCACGATAGCGGCGGAAGCCTTTACGGAAGCAGCCACAACACCCGGAATCGTGTTCGGTTCTTCCAGCTCTTATGCTTATGAATTGAAGATGGTAGTTACCAGCAGTAACATTTCCATCAGAAAGACCGCGAAGGCAACTGTTTATCTCAAAAATCCAGGCAGCGGCACACTGACAAAGGTCACTGACACCGTCACATGGAGCAGCAGCGACACCTCCGTGGCAACTGTGAAGGACGGAACCATCACGGCAGTCGGCGCCGGCAGCGCGACCATTACCGCATCAACCGGGAACGGCTACTTTACCGCAAAGGTAAGCATTTCCGTACCGCTTTCCTCCGGGTCGATCTCCAGCCTGACGAACACCTCGACCGGCGTTAAGATCAAGTGGAGCAAGGTCACAGGCGCTTCCGGCTACTATATCTACCGCAAAACCGCTTCCGGCAGCTACAAAAAGATCAAGACCATCAAAAGCGGCTCCACGGTAAGCTACACAGACACCAAAGCCACCAGCGGCAAAACCTACTATTACTACGTACAGCCCTACAAGGGAAGCACGACCGGAAGCTATTCGGCGAAGTCCATCCATTACCTGACGGCCGGAAAGATTTCGTCCCTGAAAAACACCTCGTCTGGCATTACGATTAAGTGGAGCAAAGTAACCGGCGCCTCCGGCTACTACATCTACCGCAAGACCGCATCCGGCACTTACCAGAGAATCAAGACGATCAAGAGCGGCTCGACCGTGTCCTATACCGACACGACAGTCAAGAGCAAAAATGGCACGACGTATCTCTACGCAGTGAAACCCTACAGCGGCAGCACGAAGGGCTCCTACGTATCCAGCACCGTCGTCCGTCTTACCGGAACCAGTCTTTCGAGCGTGAAAAATGCTTCCTCCAAGAAGATGACCGTAAAATGGACGAAGAAAACCAAAGTCACCGGCTACCAGATCCAGTACTCCACCAGCAGCACCTTTGCCAGCGGAAACACGGCAGTGAAGGTCTCTGGCTCGACAAAGGTGAGCAAGACCATCTCCAGCTTGACAAAGGGCAAGACCTACTACGTCAGGATCCGCACCTACAAGACCGTGTCTGGGAAGACTTATTATTCGGCGTGGAGCAGCGTGAAGAAGGTGAAGATTGCGAAGTAAAAAGCTGTGAAAACAATTTAGCTACCACAGCCTGAAACAGGCAGACAGCGAAAGCTCCTCTAGATTCGAAGAGGAGCTTTTTCCACTTTCTTTTCGGATAAATGGATGCTTCTGCCGCAGAAATTTATTATAGTAATTGATGCCACGCGGAGGAAAAGCTTCCTCTCATGAGAGGGAACTTTTTAGTTACAGGCTGGCAGCCGCCGATGCTATACTTTACATGTAACGGAGCAGGACAACTGCAAATCTTTTATAAAACCTGCAGATTGGCTGCTGCTTGCAGGCTCCTTACATATTGTGGCTATCAATGGTGACTAAATGTTAATGTTTGCAGTTGAATGATGATTAGGAGGGAAAATTTATGAAACGTACTAAGCAGGCACTGATTGTTCTCATTTCGTTTATCGCGCTGACCGTTTTTTCCATGACGGCGTCAGCAGCCAGCAGCACGTCTACGCTCAAATTCAATGTAAAATATGGTCAGACGGAAGCAAGAAAAATACTTACGTTGATTAATAATTTCCGCACCGGGGACAACGCCTGGTACTGGAATTCCAGCAACAGTAAAAAGGTATATTGCTCAGGATTATCAAAACTGACGTACGATTACGATCTGGAAGAAATGGCTATGCAGAGGGCAGCGGAAATAGCTTATCAGTTTAGCCACACAAGGCCAGATGGATCTTCATGTTTATCAATAAATGGTGAGTATAATTATATCTGTTATGTCTCCGGTGAAAATATTGCGTATGGATCTACTACTGCTGCCGGAGTATTTGAGGATTGGCTGGAAGAATACCAAAAATACGCTGGTCAAGGACATCGCAGACTTATGCTGAGCAAGAGAGCCACGTCGATAGGCATTGGTCATGCTGTCCGCGGCGGCGTTCATTATTGGGTGCTGTTATTTACAGCCTCGAAGAATACTAGTACGAAAACAGCTGCCACAAACGGGACAGTCCGTGTATCAATTAAGGTTCCGAAGGCAGAGGCAACGGCGGCCAAGGCAGTGCAAAAGTCAACGTGCAAGATTACCAGTATTACAAATTCCACTTCTGGGATCAAGCTTAAATGGTCAAAAGTATCAGATGCTTCCGGGTATTATATTTACCGCAAAATAGAGTCCTCGGAATATGAAAAAATAGATACAATTACAGACTCATCAACGGTAACCTGGACAGATACAGAGACAGGAGAATATTACTTATCGGGATATAAGTTTACTTATAAGGTTGTTCCGTACAGAGGTGTTTACACAGGAAAATATACAACGAAATCAATTTACCGGGTTGGGAATACGTCCATTACATCAATATCCTCGACAAAGAAATCGTCCGTGACCTTGTCCTGGAGTAAGCCAACGTTTGCAGTTAAGTATGTCGTTCAGTATTCGACTGACAAGAATTTTAAAACATACAAAAGCGTAACCGTCAAGAATAACAAAACCACTATTACAGGTTTAAAGTCCGGGAAAACATATTATTTCAGAGTAAAGGCGGTTGATGTCATGAATAACGGGAAATCTTACAATGGAGCTTATTCTGCAAAAAAGAATGTGAAGGTAAAATAGCGTTCTGCTACATTTCGCTATGAATAGCAGATTTGAGCAGGTATTTCTATTTTTTATGCTAATCAGGCTGCAGAAATAAATCCCGAGCTGTGAAATGAGGGAACATTTCTTTTACAGCCAGGGATGTTTGCTGTGTTATAGTGACATCATGACAACAATGCAGGCTTAAAAGTAAAAACGAATTAAAAAGCAAATCAGAAAAGGAGAAATTTATAATGAAAAAGAGAATTTCACTACTTATGGCGGCAGTACTGTTTGCATCGACGATGACCGTCCCGGTTTCAGCCAGCGAGGAACTGCTTGTTGAGCAGATAGTCAGCGAGGATGTTTCTGTGGAGAATGAAGAAGCTGCGGATGAAACGGAAATAAGCCTTTCTGAGATCAATGACCTGGCGGAAGCGACAGAGGAAAGCACGAAATCTGCAGAGGAAAACGAAAAATTGACAGAGAAGAGTGCGGAAGCGACAGAGGAAGGCACAAAATCTGCAGAGGAGGGTGCGGAAGCAACAGAGGAAAGCACGGAGAAGACAGTAACGGAAGAGGCGGCATCACAAGGAGAAGCAACAGATCTGGAGTCCTCTGAAGGAGCATCTGTGTCAACAGAAGCAATAGATTATAACTCGGACTCTGCCATGAATTCTGAATCAACGGAAATAGCCGAAATCGAGACGGAGGCAATTTCAGAAGAGACGGCGAAGAAAAAATTCACAGATTTCTCAGATTCTACAGAGTCCGAAGAACCAGAAGAAACAGAGACGACAGAACAGACAACGGAGTCTGGGGAAACCGAAGCAACATCTCTTTTAACGAACGAGATTGCGGCGACCTCTGTGGAGGAGTCTGAGGCAGAAGATAATTTCACACTTGCTGCGGAAGACTCTTCGGATATTTTATATAGCGGCACATGCGGAGAAAATCTGACATGGCAGCTGGACAGTAATGGAACTTTGACTATCAGCGGCAGCGGCGCGATGAGTGATTATAATTACAATAAGTCAGCGGAGCGCGCTCCCTGGTATAGTTATCGGTACCAGATTCTTTCTATCGTCGTAGAAAGCGGAGTGACGTCTATTGGTACTGACACCTTTATTATGTGCGAAAAGGTGACATCAGTCAGCCTGCCGACCACTTTAAAATCCATCGGGGAAGGTGCTTTTACCGGATGCTATGCTCTTGCAGAGATTGCTATTCCGGAAGGCGTGACGGAGATTCAGGATGGAGTTTTTAGTCATTGCACAGCGCTGGTGTCAGTTAGCCTGCCGTCCACTCTTACATCCATTGGTTCCATGGCGTTTGATTCCTGTATACAGCTTTCCGGCATTACCATTCCGGCAGGAGTGACATCCATTGGAGATGATGTGTTTACTGTTTGCTATAATCTGGCGGAGATTCAGGTGGCAAGCAGCAATTCGTCCTACTGCTCTGTAGACGGAGTATTGTTTACAAAAGATAAGAAGGCTCTGGTTCGTTACCCATCCGCAAAGGCCGATACGAGTTATACGATTCCGTCGGGTGTCACAACAGTCGAAAGCGGTGCTTTTAATTATTGTAAGAATCTGGCCAGCATCACTCTTTCAAACACGGTGGAGACTGTCGAGGAAAATGTATTTTATTATTGTACCGGGCTGACGCAGATTACATTCTCTGAGAATCTGAAAACTCTTGGGGGCTGCACATTTTCCGGTTGCTCTAAGCTGACATCCATCACGATTCCGGAAAGTATGACAACCATCGATTATGGAACGTTTACCGGGTGTACTTCCCTGACCTGTGTGACGATTCCGGAGAGTATAACGAGTATTTATACGGGGGCTTTCGGGGACTGCACCAGTATTACGGATGTTTACTATGCCGGGTCTTCTGATAGTTGGTCAAAGATAACGATTGGTTCTGAAAATGATACGCTGACAGGCGCGGCGATCCATTACGGAAAGGAAATGCTCAGCTCCTGCACGGCCACACTTTCTGCGACGAGCTATACCTATGATGGGACGGCGAAAAAGCCCACAGTCGAAGTGAAAAATGGATCTGAGACTCTGGCTGCAGGCACGGATTATACCGTTTCCTACTCGAATAACACAAATGCCGGCACCGCAACTGTAACCGTGAAGGGAAAAGGAAATTATGAAGGCTCGATAACGAAAACCTTTACGATCAAAAAGGCCAGCCAGACCTTAACGGCAAAGGCGGCAGCTTCCACTGTCAAAGCTGGTAAAACAACTCAAATAACAGCAAGCGGCAAGGGAAATATTACGTACAGCTCCGGCAGCACTTCAATCGCGACGGTAAGCAGCAGCGGCGTTGTTACAGCGAAGAAACCGGGGACGGTGAAGATCACAGTAAAAGCGGCGGGGAACAGCAATTACAATGCGGCAAGCAAAACAGTAACCATCAAGGTTACACTGGCAGCTGGAAAGATTTCGTCCCTGAAAAACACCTCGTCCGGTATTACGATTAAGTGGAGCAAAGTGACCGGCGCCTCCGGCTACTATATCTACCGCAAGACCGCCTCTGGCACTTATCAGAGAATTAAGACGATCAAGAGCGGCTCGACTCTGTCCTACACAGATAAGACGGTCAAGAGCAAAAACGGCACGACGTATCTCTACGCGGTCAAACCCTACAGCGGCAGCACGAAGGGCTCCTACGTATCCAGCACCGTCGTCCGCCTCACCGGAACCAGCCTCTCGAGCGTGAAAAATGCTTCCTCAAAGAAGATGACTGTGAAATGGACGAAGAAAACCAAAGTCACCGGCTACCAGATCCAGTACTCCACCAGCAGCACCTTCGCCAGCGGAAACACAGCAGTAAAGGTCTCCGGTTCGACAAAGGTGAGCAAGACCATCTCCAGTCTGAAAAAGGGCACGACCTACTACGTCAGGATCCGTACCTATAAGACAGTCTCTGGAAAGAATTATTATTCGGCGTGGAGCAGCGTGGAGAAGGTGAAGATTGCAAAATAAAAAGTTGTGAAAACAATTGCGAATGCAGATGCAAAAACAGCAGCAAAAGAATCGAGAAAAATCCGCAGAAATAGTTGAGAAAGAATTGCGAAAACAACTGCAAAGGAATTGCAAAAATAGCTACGAAAGAAAAAAACGTGAAATTGCACTGAAGCATGGAGGCCGTTTTTTCATTCACGATTAATGGACCCGCATCAGCATTTCCACTTTTTATGCGGATAATCAGATGCGTTTGCCCCGGGAATCATTTATCCTGTTTACAGGGGATGCCTCCTGGGGCTGATTTTACGCAGGTGACTTTTACTGTGAAACATAAACTACCGGATAGCAAAAAAAGCGCATACTACCCCC
>JAJQFO010000305.1 GCA_021201095.1 Lachnospiraceae bacterium | reverse complement strand
GCTTCGCATGGGATATGCCCTCGCCGGGTGGCATCCCACGCTTCGCGTGGGATATGCCTCACCCGACTCTGCGCATATTAAAAATAGCCAGCGGGTATCTTTCTTTTTATCCGCCAGCTATCTCATCTATTTCATATACAAAAACATTTTCTGTCTAAAAGGGACTTGCCCAAAGTCCACTTTATTCTTTTTCCCCCATTGGTATCAGAATCTTCAACTCAAACCAGTGATCCTTCACTGCGACATTGACCGCACCGCCATATTTTTTCACTGTATGACGGATGCTTTTTATCCCATAGCCATGAAATCCCTTGTTTTCCTCTTTCGTGGTCGCCGGGACATCCCCATTCATATTCAGCTCTCCTTCAAAGTAATTCTCAAACCGCATGATCAGAAAATTCTTCTGCGCAAAAATCGCCACATGGATCAGCCGTTTTTCCGGATCTTCTATTTTCATTTCGTATTCAATCGCATTGTCCAGCGCGTTTCCGAGAATACTGGAAAGATCCATCACATCCATAAAATTCAGAAGCGTTCCGTCCGCCACGCAGTTCAGCACGATCTGATATTTCTGGCAGATAATCGACTTACCGGTCAGTATCGTATCAAGCACCTTATTTCCTGTCTTATTCTGTGCATCAAACTGACGGATCTCCTCTTCCATGCCGGCAAGATATTCCTCCCGTTTCTGCGGATCCGGCTCCATGCGCAGCAGCTCAATCTGATGCTTCAGGTCATGATATTTGTAATTTACCAGTTCAATGCTTTCCTTTGACTGCTGATACTGCTGATACTGGCTCTCCAGAATGCCTTCCATGATCTTCAGCTCCTCGCGGTCATGCATCTCGCAGCGCATGACATAGTGGGCGTACATCATCGCCAGGCCGCCCAGATCCATCATTGTGCGAAGCGTCGCCACAGACTCCCCGGATCCCATCGTAAAAGGCGTCACGAACGGAAAATAATTGGGAATGAAGCTGATGTTGCTGACAAAGAATGTCAGAAGAGCAATAAACAATCCCACCCAGACATCTTTTGCATGAATCTCCAATACTGTTCCGTCTTTGTGCCAGTGATGAAGCATCCACCAGTAAAACAGATAGATGAGAATACAAAAAAGCAAGAATACTGGAAATCCTCCCGCAGCAGAGAGATTTCTGTAAAAATAAAAGCAGTACACCTGCCAGGACAGGGAAGTGACAAATTCCGCCAGCACAAAAGCCTGCAAGGCGCAGTAAAAGGCCTCCCACCAGCTGATCCGGCAGCAACTGAACAGACAGAGTACCATCAAACCTGCTGCCGCAGACATAAAAAGGATCCACAGATAATATACTCTAATGCTGCCCGTCAGCATCAGCAGCAGGCATTGCAATACCAGCGCCGCCGCACCTGCCGCAGCCAGCTTCACGCCCCGAAGACGTCTCGGGAGCAGAAAAAGAAAAAGCATGCATGCGCCCCATTGGGCAAGTGCTGTATAGATTCTCGGGATATCCGGTAATGCATTGGAAATCGTAGTCGACATTGTATTTTCTCCCCGCTGTCATCTCAAGTCGCTCCAGTAATTTGTCAGCGCCTCCATAAACTGGTTCTTCCTCGCCCGGCTGAGCATCAGCTCCTCGCCCTTCACCACCGCGCAGCCATCCTTCACGCTGTCTACGTGCGCCAGATTAATCAGGTAGCCCTTGTTTCCCCTGAAAAAATCATACGGCGTCAGACTCTCCTCAATCTCCTTCATCGTCCCCGCACCCTCGTAAACTCCGGAATTCGTGTGATAGATCAGTGTATGCCCCTGACTCTCCACATAATAAATATCACCAGCATCGATACGGAGGACGCCTCCGCGGATACTCACCACGACATGATTCGACTGCCGGTGCTTCATGCGCCCGATCGCCCGGCCCAGCCGTTCAGAAAAAGCAAAGTACGTGACCGGCTTCACGACATAATCCAGCGCGTCCACCGCATAACCGCGCAGCGCATACTGGCGCATATTCGTGATAAAAATAATCACGACCTCCGAATCCTGCTTCCGGATCTCCTCCGCAGCCTCCATGCCGTTCATAAAACGCATCTGCACATCCATCAAAATAATATCGAACTGTGCCTTATAATTTTCCACGATCTCATCCCCGTCCGTAAAGCGGGTAATGGCAAAATTCTCCTGCTTCTCCTTTTCATAGCGGTGCAGATACTCCGTCAGCTGCTGCGCAAACGGCGCCTCATCCTCTACAATCGCAATCCGAATCACGTATTTTCGCCTCCTTTATCTGCGCGTTTCTATGTTTATTATACATAAATTGAAAAGTAAAGCAACCATACCTATACCTGAAACAAAAACCTGAATTATTCCTTTAAAAAGTAGTTTGAAAAACAAGCGGCTATTTCGCTTCTTTTTCACTTTGAATGCGAAAGCGACACAGGTACAAAAATCGTAAAACACGTGTTCGAATATGATTCCCAGGCTTCCTTCACCTATGCGGGAAAAGGAACAAAGTCAACACCCTGGAAGCTGAAATGGATGCCTTAAGATCCGAGAGAGATGCTCTGAAATCCCAAAACATAGCTCTGATGACGGAGATTGAATCATTAAAAGCTCCCAAAGGTCTCTTTCGAAGCTGGAGAAAACATTTAAAGCGCAATTATTGATAAAATCGATCAGGATAAGCCCAGGCATACCGAGGCCCGGGCTTATTGTTTGCTTAATGTTGCCCTATTGCCTGAGAGCTTCTGCATTCCAGCCATCCATTCTTACGGCACGTAATCTTCCTTCACATACACCGCCATACGTCCTTTCTTAAAACAGGCATAGTATTTTACATGAGAATGCGAAACGGCTTCTCGCAGATCATTATCAATGTCAAAAATTCATTTTTTATCCGGCTTCTTGACAATATCTGAGCATAGGAATAAATTTAGGCTATATTTAATGAAAGGATATCTTCTTTTTCTCGCTCCTGCTCCACCACAATTACAAAGGCGGTAGATGCAGGGATGCGGCGGGGATGAAGCTGCCGCAGGAGCGGAACTGCCACAGCATAGATTATAGAAGAAAATCGGGTTAGCTTATCAATGAATCAAGCCACACAGGCAGCACCCATGATCCTCGGTCTGCTGCAGGAAAAAGCAATTGCATCGGATTCGGAGCATGCATCTGCGTTCGACCTTTCTCTTTGGAAAGCATCAGACTCGCCACTTTGCAAGCTGCACAAAAATCAAGGCACTGTTTCGGATCTTTTCTACGAAGGGAGTGGCGCTGAAGGAAGTAGTGCTAAAAGTGCTTTATGGGCGGAGAATGGCGGTCTTTTCTATGACCCGGAGGCGCTCGCTGCGTCCTTTCTGGAAAATCCACAAACTCTTGAAGAACAGTTTGCCGCGCTTTGTCTGGATACTTTTTTTCAAAAATACGGAGGCGGCAGTTCAAAGGCAGGGCTGTGTTTTTCCGGCGGCGGACATGGTGGAGAGTCCGAAGCATGCCCGGAAAAAGGCGCTGCAGAGGCTGCCGTACTCTCCCGCCGCGATAAGATCGATTACCGCACTCTTTTACGCCGCTTTTGTGTGCCAAGAGAGGAAGCAATCCCAGATCTGGATTCCTTTGACTACGCTCCTTATTTGTATGGACAGATGTATTCCGAGGAATATTCTGCTGCTCCGGCAGCCACCTCAGACATGCGGCTCTGCCTGATCGAGCCGCTGGAATACAGCGAAGTCAACCGACTGGATGAGCTGGCGATTGCGATTGATACCTCCGGCTCCTGCTCCGGAGCGCTTGTACAGCGTTTTCTGGAGGAAACGTGGAGCATCCTGCGGCAAAGAGAAAATTTCTTTTCGCGCATGCGTCTGCATCTGATTCAGTGTGACTCAATGATACAGGAGCACCGGATTTTCACCAGCGCAGAGGAATGGGAGGCATCACTTGGCAGCTTAAAAATACAGGGTTATGGAAGTACAGACTTCCGCCCGGTCTTCGAGCTGCTCGCAGATCAGATTGCGAAAAAAGAAATCCGCACACTCCGGGCGCTGCTGTATTTTACCGATGGGGATGGGATTTATCCCCGCGAAGCACCGCCGTATGAGACCGCTTTTGTCTTTGTGAATCAGGAATCCATCAAGGGAAGGGTACCGGACTGGGCGCATTGTATTGTGCTCGATGATATCTGAGTGCCGGGCGCAAATGTACCAGCCATAGACTTCGCAGAACGCACTGACTGTCCAGTTTTTTCATAATTACGGAGACAATACCATCATGAATATCCAGGAAGCACGCACAGAAATCATCCGCACAATCCGCGCCTATACGGCGAAAAAAGAGGACGGAACTCCCATCATCCCTTCTCTGCGGCAGCGGCCGCTGCTTTTGATCGGGCCGCCGGGCATCGGCAAGACAGCGATTATGGAACAGGCCGCCAGAGAGTGCCTGGTGGGTTTTGTTTCGTATACGATGACGCACCATACCCGTCAGAGTGCACTTGGCCTTCCTTATATCGAACGCCGCAGTTTCAACGGAGAGGAATACGCGGTCACAGAATATACGATGAGTGAAATTATCGCCAGCGTTTACCGTTGCATGGAGGAAACCGGCGTGTCAAACGGGCTTCTGTTTCTCGATGAGATCAACTGCGTCTCTGAGACACTTGCTCCCGCCATGCTGCAGTTTTTGCAGAACAAGACGTTCGGAAGCCACCGGCTGCCAGATGGCTGGGTGCTCGCTGCTGCCGGAAACCCGCCGGAATACAACAAATCCGTACACGAGTTTGACATTGCTACTCTCGACCGCCTGAAATATATCCCAGTCGAGGCAGATTACGAATCCTGGCGCTCTTACGCGCTCGGGGAAGCCATCCACGGCGCGATCCTCGCTTATCTGGATACGCATCCCGGCCAGTTTTATATTCTGAAGCAGACCTATGCAAGCCGGGCATTTGCGACTGCACGCGGCTGGGAGGATCTCTCCTGCATATTAAAGGAATACGAAACCCTTGATTTCCCGGTCGATGCAAAGCTCGTGGTTCAATATCTGCAGGATCAGGAACTCGCGGAGGATTTCTCTTACTTTTACCAGCTGTATCGCTCAAAGGAACAGCATCTGCCGGTAGCACAGATGCTCACCGGAGAAAAACAGGCAGCCGCAGCCTGCCGGACACTGTTTTTGGAGAGTCCTTTTGAAGAACAGATTTATCTGGTGCATCTGATGCTTTCCTGCATCGATGAAAAGCTGAATGACTGGCGTGCAGCCAACCGGCAGAAAGCGCGGTTTCAGGATGCGGCTGAGCGGCTGATGCGGTTCCAGAAGCAGCAGAGTATACAGAAAGACCTGCCAAAGGGTTTGCAACGAGGTGAACAGGAGAAATCCCTGCAGGAAATACAGTCAACGCAATCGACACAGGCCATGCAGGAAACGCAGTCAATGCAATCGACACAGGCCATGCAGGGAACGCAATCGACACAATCCTTGCAGGGAACGCAGTCAATACAGGAAACAATGCCGACACAATCCATACAGGAAATCGTCGACGCGTTTCTGGAAAAAGAGAGAGAGATTCTCAAAATACGACGGGATCACGGACTTTCCCCCGATTCTGAACTGGAGGAAATGCGGCAGGCTCTTTCTATTATGCAGCGCATGGGATATCGGCTGCGTGAAGAAGAAGCAAAGCAGAAAGCAGCTTCTGCGGCAAAGGACCAGCAAACCAACCGCCTGAAAACACCGCCATACCGGAACACAGCCGAAGACTTTCTGCGGCAGGGCTGCACGGAAGAGCTCCGGCAGATGGAAAACGATTGCACGGAAATTGCCGGACAGATTCTGGAAATGCTGAAGTACGGTATTCAGACCATCCTTCCAGCGGAATCGAATCGCTCAGATCGTTCAGATAATTCCGGCGAATCGGGTAAGCCAGGCGTTTCAGGTGCTGCAGGAAATTCAGGAGGGTCAGGCAAGTCATATATTTTGCATTCCCTGGAAAGCGCAGGGCTGGTTTTTTTCCTAAGTTCCCTGCGGCAAAATCCGCTCGCGGACAGATTTTTCAAACAATATCCCCAAAACCCCTGCGCGCCTTACTGGGAACAGCTGGATTTTTCAGCGCGTGAAAAAGCAATCAGGGAGATGCTCGCATAATAAGCAGCAAATTTGTTTGCATTTTCTACTATCTAATGTTATGATTTGGAAGAAATGCAGAGATTTCATCTTGCAGTGGTATTACAAACGAGGAAATAAAAATGGGAAAAAATACCGCATATGCGGAGGACGAAACGCCCCACTACGATGCATTTATCAGTTACAGCCATGCGGAACTGGATTCCTTCGTTGCCAGGAAACTCCACCGAAAGCTGGAACATTACCGCATCCCCGCCCGGCTGCGCCAGGATGGTGCAAAAAGGCTCAAGGTCTTCCGGGACAAGGAAGAACTGGCACTCTCTTCCGACCTTACTTCTAATATCTATGATGCCTTAAAGCACTCGAATTTCCTGATCGTCCTCTGCTCCGACTCTTCGCAGGAATCGGTGTGGGTACACCGGGAAATAGAGTATTTCGCCCAATGGCACGGCACGGACCACATCCTGATACTGCTTCTTGACGGGGAACCGGGTGAAAGATTCCCCGTTTTTTTTGCCGGAATTCAAGGAAGCCATGCGGAACCTTTTGCAGCTGATATCCGCGGGAACACTGCAAGGGAGTCCGCGCGGAAGCTGGAAAAGGAATTCCTGCGCATTATCGCGCCCATCTTAGGCTGCAGCTATGATACCCTCCGCCAGAGGGACAGAGAATACCAGATGAAGAAAACCATCGCTTCCCTGACCGCCGTAGTCTGCCTGGCACTGTCCTTTGCAGGTTTTGCCGTATACAAAAACATGCAGATCAGCGAGCAATACCAGCTTTCCCAGCAAAATCTGGCACGTTACTTATCCTCAGAAGCTCTGACACTCTTAAATCAGGGAGACCGGGCTGCCGCTCTTTCCGAAGTCCTTAAAGTACTTCCGGAGGACGGCTCGGAAGACCCGGTCGTACCTGAGCAGATGTACGTGTTAAACGAAGCTCTGCGCAGCTACCAGCGCAATGACAATTTCCGCTACAGTCCGGATTTTACTGTCGAGCTGGATGACAATATCACTGCAGTCATTGCGTGCAATGATGATGCCGGCAGATACCTGCTCTGCCTGGGAGAAAAAGGCAATGCTTATTTTCTGGATCTGGACAGCGCCCAGGTGGTATGGACCGTATCGCCCGGCGATTTCGATACACGGTGGACCTCCACGGCTGATTCCGCTGCTGATGCCAGTTCCGATGCTGATTCTGGCGCTGAGCCTGCTGATGATTCCGCTGTTAATTCTGCCGCTGAACCCACGGTGGATTCTGACACTGATCCAACAGTTGATTCCACAATTGAATCCGCGGTCGGCTCTGCTTTCATAAACGGCGCATTTGCAGCAGAAAATACAGCCGTGCTTATGACGGGGCACGCATTCCTTGTGCTTGACATAGAAAATCAAACCTGTACCCGGATCATTACGGATGACTGCTTCGAAAATGAGGAGAACACCGTTTTTGCCGTATCTGAAAGCTATCTGGCCGTCGGATACGAGAACAGCTATTCCATTTTCACTCTCTCGGATGGGGAACTGTACTACAGCTGCGACATTATGGATGATTTTTACCATTTTTCTAATATCAGATGCCTTGCAGTTTCTCCAGATGAAGCATTTCTTGCCATCGGCACACAGACTTATAACTGGGATGACTCTTCAGACTCAGAAGACACACAAAAGGACGACAATCTGTACCTGTTAGACCTGACTTCTCTGAAAACGGAAAAGCTTGCTGCCGGCAACGTACTTACCCTGTCCTTTGTTGACGATTCCACCCTGGGCGCCGTCCATTTTGATTCGGTCAGTGAATCCGCCATTGGTTATATGTACAATGAATACGATTATTATGCCGCCCTGTATGATGTCCGTTCTGCTTCGCAGATCTGGGAAGGCGAGAAAAAGCATATCACCACTTCCTACTCGATGGATTCTGCTGCTATTGGAACAATCGATTCGTTCACGATACAGAGCCTTCCGGATGAGTATACAGCTTCTCTCGTATTTTTCACAATACAGGATACCTGGATCGTAGTGGAATACGGAACCTGGGATCCGATCCTTCAGTTTAATTTCGAGGATACCATTACCGGCGTTTCGGATATTGATACCTCCAACATCCTGGTCGGGCTGGAAAACGGAACGGTCTACCGATCTATGCTTACAACCTTAACCGAAATATACCAGATCGACGCAGAGGTTTCTTTTTTCAGCTATGATGCAGATACAGATCGAATGATACAAACAGTATCCGATTCACCAGAATTAATCTTTTCGTCCGCCATAGTTGACGAAACCATGGAATGCATCGGAGACGAAATGCCCGAAACAAGCTTCTGCTACGAAGCCGATTCAAACGAAGACAGCGTGACGCAGAAAGGCCGCGAAACCGATATAACAGCCACATATGATGGAAACGGCATAATCGAAGTGCGGGATACTGATAATACCGTTTTGCTTTCGGTAGTGACGGACCGTTCTGACCACCTGCTGTTTGGTTTTCTGAACCATGACCAGTATTTGCTGATCTACAATTATGATTATTGCAGCGAAATAAGCATATGGGAAATCAGCTCGCAGAGTCTGATTTCTTCGCAGAAATTTGATCTGGAAGAACCAATCAAGGATCAGCTTTTCGTTGATGAGGACGGCATATATTTCGCCCTGAACCTGTCAAGCGGCAATGTCGTAAGGTCGGATAATAGCCTGATCAGCCGGAAGCTGGATGTATTTACCGTTGATTATGACATGAATATCTGCCGATACGCCTCCATCACCTATGGAGAAGTGAATTTTGACAAAATGGAATTGTACAGCTATTCCTCGCGAAATAAGCTCTACTATTCCAGCCACTTTTATACCTTTTCGGAATTGAAAGAATGGGCAGAGGAAGTTATGAGCAGAGGATAATGACTTTTATGAAAAAAATGCCATCCGGTTTACTTTTTATTTTTCTGACCATATGCGGGAATCCAGCCCTTGGTGACCGGCAGCCACAGCTGGACACAGGGGCCCACCAGAAATGCGGCGACCAGCGTACCCACGCCTACCACGCCGCCCAGGGCAAATCCCAGCGCAAGAAAACACAGATCGCAGACGATCCGCACCCACCGGAACTGAAAACGCTCCAGCTTGTCGGTGAGAATGATAGCGACCAGATCATTTGGTCCGGTGCCAGCCTCACTGTTGATCACGATGGACATTCCCAATGCCAGAATCACACAGCCCAATACCACACCGAGCAAACGCAAAGCCATCGGTGACTGACCGGAAAGAAAGGGCGCCAGAAGCCAGGAGAAAAAATCGATGATCGGGCCGCCGCAAAATGCGCAGATCACAGTGCCCGGCTTTACATAACCCTTTGTGGTAAGAATCATGATTACCATCAGCAGAGTACAGATGATCACGTGGATGGTGCCCACACTGACCCCGGCTGTCAGGGCGATGCCCTGCACCATGACCGTAAATGGATCAGAGCCAAGATCCGTCAGTAAAAAGAGGCTGACCCCCAGATGGGCTACTGTCAACCCCAGAAAAAGTACAATCAGTGCTTCACACCAGCCTGCCAGACTGCGTCCGGAAGTATCCTTTGAAAACTGCGCCATAAAAGAATGCCTCCTCCATGCCAGATGATTTTCAAGATTATAGCATGGAGGAAGCACTTATGTCTATTTGTTTCTATCTATTTCTTTTCCAAAACCAACAATAGTCGCTTCACCGTAAAGCACTTTGAGACAAAGTACTTCTGCGCGCCCGACGAATCTGTCAAGGAAAACCGGTAAACAGCGTTCAGATGGAAGTAAAAATTCTAATATTCCTCCTCCGGGATCAATTTCAGCACTGCTGTGCTCTGGTAGGTCATGGCTTCGTCATGCACAAAAGCCACTGTGCTGTGCGCCGGAGCGTGCAGAGTGCTGCGGACAGTTCCGAGATAGGGATCATAAATGCGGGCGAGCAGCTGCCCCTCGTCCACTTCCTCCCCGGGCTGCACTAATGCCTCGAAAAATCCGGAATCCTCTGCGCGGACAGGGACAAAATCACGGCTTTCAATCACGCGGGAATGATATCCGCTATAGCCGCGGTAGCGGATGATTCCCTGTTTTTCCATAAAATTGAGGATCGCCTCCTCGGCCTGCTTGGCGCTGACCCGGTCGACGCGCTGAGTATTGGTCGTATAGATGGAAAACGCATGGGTTTCCCAGATCTGCCAGTTATAGTTCAGGGTCGTGGTGTCGAAGGGGCGCGGCTCGTGCAGGACAATGTAGGGCAGGCCGAACTGCTGCGCGAGTGCGACATTCTCAAAGCCTGTCTTCATCATGCGCACATGCGGCACAAAGGCCCCCGGCATATAAAAAGAAGCAAACTGCACGCCAAACTGGTAATCCTGGATCGCCTCAAAGACGCCAGCCGCGATGCGCTGTGTCGTCTCGCCCTGGTCGTAACCAGGAAACATGCGGTTGATATCCGTATTGTCGATAGTCCAGAAACGCTTTTTGATATTCATGGAATAGGGGTTCACACAGGGAATCACCAGAATCTGTTTCCCCGGCAGGATGCGCCCGCATTCTTCTAACTCCGTGAGCTTGCGGATGAGCCTCGAGCAGGCATAAAGCTGCTGATTTTCGTTGCCGCGCATGCTCCCGACGATGCATATGGACGGCTCTCCGCTGCCGAAGGTAAAGCTGGTCACGCGGAAGTCGTCGCGGTAAAGTGCTTTTATCTCAAATAAAACGGTCCGTTTCATGTCTTGCTCCTTGTGTTTATCCATTCATCAAATTCATTTTATTCATCATTTCGCCACTGCCGTTCTCATTCCCTGCAGTGCTCACTGATTTTTCCTCAGAATCCGCGCGATCAGCGAGCCCTCATCCACGACCGGATACTCTCGCACGGTAAACAGCCATCCGTCCACCGGGGCGGTAACGCGGCCAATCAGGGTGCCGCGCAGCGGATCGACAATCTGTCCGATCTCATCCCCTTCCTTCAGCATGCTGCCGTGGGAGCGCGTTTTGATGAAAATACCGGAAACCGGCGCATTCAGGAAGGCGACGTCTTCCGGATCGCGGGAGATCACGGGCGTCCGCACCTCCTCCACCGGGCCGTCCCAGATGCCCATCTCCTTCATCAGACGGAAAATGCCGTCCGTAAGCTGATTTCCATATTCCCGGGTAATGCGCATGCCAACGCCCATCTCTACCACGAGGGTCGGCGTATTCCGGCTGTTCAGGCTGAAGGCAAGCGTAGATTCCAGCACTGTGCTCGTGCCGTGCACCCAGATGAAATCCACATTGGCCAGCTTCGCCCAGGGCATCAGCCATTCCTCGTGCAGCTCATTGATGCGGATCTGCGGAATTTCTGTCAGATAAATGTTGCTGGCGTGAATGTCGAGACAGAGGTCCGAACCTTTGAGGTCGCGGATGATCTCCGAGGCCAGGTACTCATTCATATCTCCGTCCGAATTTCCCGGGAAAATCCGGTTCATATCCAGGTCAAAAGCCGGGATGCCCCGGGTCACGGAGTCAATGCCGAAGGGATTCAGCGCCGGATAAATGTCGACCGTCCCCTTTAAATACTCCGGGTGCTCCTCAATCCGGCGCGAAACCTCGTAACAGACATACTGCCCTTCCAGCTCGTCGCCGTGGATACCGGTGACAATACTGATCCGCTTCGGGCAGGTGAGCCTGTCAGAATCAGGCTGAATGCGGTTTTTGCGGATGCGCAGCACCTCATCCACCGGCATGTTGGTTTTTGCGATTGTCTGTATCATATTTTACTGCCTTTCTTTTCATAGCAACGTATCTAAATCTTACTTTATATTTTTTTTGACCATTTCTGGCAGCCCAGGAACAGTCACAAAATCAAAGCTCCCGAGACAAGCTATGTCATAGGAAACTTTGAATGCCTGTACATTCACTCCTATATTGCCTTCCGCAACGGCACCCATTATCACGAATCAGATCACTGCGCCATTACTTCCTTCACCCGCACCGCCACCGTCTGCGTCTGCTTTGTGCGCCCCACGAAGACGCCCTGGCTGACGATGCAGTCATGGTAATCGCGTCCAGAGGAGATTTTAATGTGCTGATCATCGACGATCAGATTGTTGGTCGGGTCGATCGCGTACCAGCGGCTGCCGTCGCAGACCTCGACCCAGGCATGGCTTAATCCCTCACCGATGAGCATGCCCACCACATAGCGGCACGGAATCCTGTGAATCCGGCACAGAGACAGCAGGATGTGCGCATAATCCTGGCAGACACCCTTTCCGAGCGCCATCGCCTCCTCCGCTGTGGTGCGCACATCCGTGACGCCCTTGACATAGGAAAAATTTTCATAAAGCGCATGCATCATCGTGACCGCAAATTCCAACGTGGGCGTCATGAGTGTTCGGACCCCCTCAAACTGCTTCGCAAATTCCAGAATCGCCGGTCCCGGCCGGGTGTAGTCAGTCTGATATTTAAACAGGCCGATCAGATGCTCCTCCTTCGCCGGAAGGTATTCTGCCCGGCCGGTGCGCGCCTGCCCACGGACGCGGGCAAAGAAACGGTCATGCTTGCCCTTGGTATAGCCGTAAATGCTGTAGTTGCCAAAGGAGTCTTTATCAGTTGACAAAAACTCCTTCGGATATACCTCCACGTCGAGTCGGTTAATCAATTGTCGTTCATCTGTCTGAGGGATGCATTTGATGGTAAAACGATGTTCCTCCACAGGCGGTTCAAAATCCAGATGCATGTCATACTCAAAGAGCAGGTCCTTCATCCGCATGTCCTCCCGGTACAGTTTTTTGCTGATTCCTTCGATCAGTCATTCGGTAAGCACTTCCCTTTATGCTATATTCTTTTATACATACCTCGCAGCAGGTGCAAGGTACTGTCCTGAATAATTACACCATTATATTTTTACGCATGGTGTGCCAAACGTACTCCCCTGTACGCTGGCTTTTCATTCCTGTCCCTCCAGCAGCATTTCCGTTTTCTGCACAATCGCCAGATAATCGATCCGCGGCTCTTCCACCAGACGGCTCAGATCGTCGAGATAAGACTGCCGGTATTTCAGGCAGGTGCGCCAGATACGCCCGGAAAGGCGGTCCACCTCCCGCTTCATCTCTTCGCGGGACATTCGAAGCCGCGCATACAGGTCAAGGCGCTCCACGCGCTTGCCGACCTTGATGATATTGCGGACATTTTCACTGTCGATTTCATCATCCACAATGCCCCAGAAGGCAAGAATATCATCCAGCACCCGCTGCAGCTCGATCAGCGGCGACGGAGAAATCCTCGCTTTGTTCATCTCGTACATCGCCAGCTGGATATAGGAAATCGTATCGCTGCCGATCTCCTCCCGCAGCACGATGCAGTTGTCGTAAGCGCGGGTAAGGTTGGAATAAATCGAGTTCGGATCCTCTGGGTCAAAGCAGTACCGGGCGACAAAGTCCTCCCCGGATGTGTAAATATTCGGAATTTCGAGCTGTTTGCAGCACCCGTCCAGGCGGCCCAGCTCGTCCATG
>JAJQFO010000295.1 GCA_021201095.1 Lachnospiraceae bacterium | reverse complement strand
GAAGCTTCATGGAATGCATCACCTTCTGGTAAATGCCCTGGCCGCGGCGGCCATCATTCGCTTCCTCGGATCCTTCCAGGCTGAACGCCGGAACAAAATTCTTTACCCGCAGGATCTCATCGCAGAATTCCTCATCAAAAAGTGTCCCATTCGTAAATGCCAGGAATTCGCAGTCCGGATGCATTTCACAGAGCTTAATGATGTCCTTCTTCCGCACGGTCGGCTCGCCGCCCGTGTAGATGTACATATAGACACCGATCTCTTTCCCCTGGCGGATGATGGAATCAATCTCCTCCAGCGTCAGGTTCAGCTGATGCCCGTACTCCGCTGCCCAGCAGCCGGTGCAGTGCAGGTTGCAGGCACTCGTCGGGTCAAGCAGGATCGCCCACGGGGAATTGCAGTTGTTCTCTTTTGCATTTTCCTCCTGCAGTTTCCCGCCATTCAGGCTTGCGTTGATAATAAAATTCTCAAAGAACGTCTTGCGGACGCCCGGATCCAGCTGATACAGACGCATGATTAGCTGATACCAGTTGTTGTCCTTGTCCTGGATCGCGTTCCGGATCGCGTTTCTCTGTCCCGCAAACCAGTCCTTCGGTGTGTACTTATCTACCAGCGCCATCAGCTTCGGGATATTCGTCTCCGGATCCTTTTCCAGGTACCCAAGGCCCTGCTTCACCACCGCTTCTGTGAGCGCTGTCTTTGCTTTATCTGTAAATTTCATGATTTCTCTTCACTCCTCATCTTTCTTTTCACGTAACTGCCTAGTACCTTCACAGTTACCTTCCCACTGCTTTTCGCTGCCCATGTTGTTCATTTCGCATAGAACATATAGAACAAACAACGAACGACTGCCCTCCTGTAAAGGTTCAGGCCCCTTTGCATTCATGATCCTGCCGTTTCCCTGCCATGTAAAAGAAACAACCGAATCCTGATGCGGGAGTATCTATGCAGCTATGAACAACATTTGTAGCAGGATGTATACTAACACCCTGAAACCGAATATTCAAGCGACAATTTTTGATTTTTGTCGCATTTTCGGATTTTTCTCTTGTTTTTTTACAAAACAGGTTGTACACTGTGTCCGAAAATTCAGGAAGGGAAAACCTCTATGGTTTTCATGATAAGGAGTAAACGGAAATGAAAAAACAGACAGATATAAAAGAAAAAAAGTATATCAAAGCCACAAACGAAACACGTGAGGCCTTTATTAATGCCTTCTTTATGCTGGCTCACAAGGAAAAAATTTATCAGATTACGATCAATGAGATCGCCGATATTGCCGGTTACAATCGCGCCACTTTTTATCGGTATTTTGTAGATATCTATGCCCTTGTCGAATATGCTGAGGATGAATTCCTGCAGGACATGCGGGCGACCATCGAAGAAAAATGCAAGGGAGCCGAGACCGGGGAACGTCAGTTTTTTGAAACCCTGATCCAATGTTTCCGCAAAAATAAATACCGGGTATCCGTCCTGCTCTCTGAAGAAAACCGCTCGCATTTTTTACGGAGGATCAATGAAAACATCTCAAACAACATCAGCCTGCTGGATGTGAACGCCCCCAAAAAGAGAGCCGTCAGGGATATCTATTTCTTTGGGGTTTTCTACGCGATCTCTATCAACCTGCAGAGCCGGGATGCCTTAAGTGATGAAGACCTGCTGGACATCATTCAGAACCTGTTTGACAAATGGTACCGGCCGGAAATGGGATTTGGCGAACAGTAGAAGAAGCAACGCCCAAAACACACAAACGAATTAAGGGAGATAATGAAATGAAAGAAAAGAAAGAGACAGAGGAAGAAAACGAGTCAAAAATCATTACGATACCGAATATCATGTCCATATTCCGTATCCTGCTGATACCATTTATCGTATGGAATTATGGAATCGGGCGAAGAAGAATTGCCTTTTCACTGCTGGTGATCTCATGGCTGACCGACATTTTAGACGGCCAGATTGCACGGCAGTTTCACATGGTCAGCCATCTGGGAAAAGCCTTGGACCCGCTGGCGGATAAACTGACACAGGGATTTTTGTTACTGACCCTGATATCCGAATTTCCGGTCATTAAGATTCCGTTTCTTGTTTTTATTCTCGTAGAAGCGGTCATGGTGGTCACCGGAATCCTTGTCATCAAAAGGACCGGCTCGACCTACAGCGCAAGCTGGCATGGGAAGCTGGCGACCGGAATGCTGGATATTACTGTCATTTTCCACATTATCTGGCAGGATATTCCTGCAGGGTTCTCCTCCCTGCTGGTATCCGCATGTATTGTTTTGATGCTGCTGTCTCTACTCTTATACATCATAGAAAACAAAAGACGAATCGAAAGCGGGAAGGGCTAAAGGAGGAATGAATGATATGGTTTACATTTTACTTTCACTATCAATCGCTATTCTTGCAGGGCTTCTGATGACCCGTGTGTTTAAGCCTTTCAAGCTGCCGTCTGTCACTGCGTATCTGGTGGCCGGTGTCCTGATCGGTCCATACTGTCTCGGACGTCTCGGCATTCCAGGACTGGGGTTCACCAGCATGGAAAATGTGGAATCACTCAGCCTGATCTCCGATGTGGCTCTTGGTTTTATTGCCTTTTCCATTGGCAATGAGTTCCGTCTGTCACAGCTGAAAAAGACAGGAAAACAGGCGACTGTGATCGGCATCGTCCAGGCACTGACAGCGACCTTGTTTGTTGATGCGGCACTTTTGATCGTCTGCGTGGCAACCGATGGTGCACTGACCATGGCTCAGGCAATCACACTCGGTGCCATCGCGACTGCCACCGCTCCTGCGGCGACGCTGATGGTCGTCCGCCAGTACAAGGCAAAGGGGCCTC
>JAJQFO010000024.1 GCA_021201095.1 Lachnospiraceae bacterium | reverse complement strand
CGTATAAATCGAAGACTCCGAGCCCATAAACCCGATATCCGCCTCACCGGAGATCAGCGCAGTCATCGTCTTATCCGCGCCAAAGCCCGTCACGACCGTCAGGTCAATGCCCTCGTCCTCAAAATAGCCGAGCTCAATCGCCACATACTGCGGTGCGTAGAAAATCGAGTGTGCTACTTCATTTAGGGTGACTACGGTGAGTTCCTGCTCTGTTTCTGCTACAGCAGACTCCGTCTCCGATAAAGCTGCCTCATCCATAGCGTAAGCGGCTGCAGAATTCTCGACCGTAAGTATCAGAGAAAAAGCTGCCGCCACGATTCGTTTCCTTTTCATATGATAATCCTTTAAAATGGTTTTCTTTATCATATGAAGTATTTGGAAAAATACTACTTATGCTCTTTTAAAAGCTGTTTTTCCAAAACCTTTTCCAGCTTTAAATAGTCACAGCAGCGTCGTTTAAGAAGGCCACTGGCTTTTCCTGATGTGATCATTGTGTAAAGCTTATTCGCTTTTCTTACAATAGCATCCTGATGCTGCTGACAGTAATCCAGTTGCTTCATGGCAAGCTTTTTATAACGCCGGTTCGGTGGCGTGTCAGATGAAAGAATCCTCAGATTCAGAGCCATGATATATGTATCTTCCACGGGAATCATATTATTAAAGTTCAAAACACCAATCAGTTTGTCTCCATCATATATTTTGGTAAAATCAAGATCATTTTTCATATTTTGGTGCTTTTTCTTAGGTGAGCTGAGCGGGACACAATATTTCTTGCTCCCACAAATGACAATAATCCCTACAAATGGACGTGTTTCTTTGTTTATCTGAGGTGAAACAGACATAACGTGATCATCTGCATGTGCGAGGTTTCTGATATACTTCAAGTCTATCAGATAAAGATTTAAACGTTTTTGTTCCATATGTAATTCCTTTCGATACGGTCATACGATCGGTAACGCCCCGACCATTTAAGTTCGCTTCGCGAATGGGCGGGACTGAAACAGGCCGCGTTTTCACGCAGCCTGTTAAAAAGATTCCACTCACAGTAGGACTCACTGCTTTTATCGGTTCCACTCACAGTAGGACTCACTGCTTTTATCGGCTCCACTTAACGGTAGGACTCACCGCTTTTTACAAAAGTACATAACCTCCTAAAAAAGGAAATATGGAACTTTTATAAGATAGGAATGACCTATCACAAAATTTAGTTTAGAAGATTTTAATACGAATGTCAACATAATTTTAAAATTTTCCTGCAATCTCCTGAAATGGGATTACGGTCGCCCTCTTTCAATTACATCAGATGAATACCGCCAGAAAAGAAGCAGTCATACTGCAGAACACTGAAATGAATATCTTCCAGATCAGGCTGATCTGCATTTCACCCAGTGCACATCCCAGTATCAGGAAAAAATTCTGCTTCTGTGACTGCCACCAGCTGCTCCAGAATGAAAAATCTGACCAGGTGGTCGGTATCATATCCGACGGTATTTCAATTGTTGTTCGAAACATCCATACGAGCAGGCATAAAAGAGCTACGGACGTTGTGCAAAGCACGACCTCAATGAATGAGGTCTGCTGTATTTTACCCATTGTTTCACCCGTCATTTCATGCGACGATTCATCAGGCTCTTTATCCCTGCCTTGTCTGTGTGATAACAGCCGCCACTCCTTTCGCAGGCCTTTCAGGAAAAAGATCAGTGGGGCAAGCAGCTGCAGATCCCGCGCAAACACGTTCAAATATACAAAGCTGATCACTTTTCCCGAAAGACCGTGGCGTGTCAGAAACTGCTCCGCGCGGCTTACAATGTTGCTGTCGCTCCCGTCTGGATTCTTTAAAAGTAAACTGGTGAGCGCTTTCTCATCCGCTAAAACCGCGTTTCGGATCACGAGGTTCCTCTCACTCTCAATCGTGCCGCAAACAGTATAAGAATCCCCGTCCATCTGCAGTATCTGTCCGGAGGCCTGCCTGCTCCCAAACAAAGTCCAGGCCGTATCCGCGTCGATCATGCAGGAGGCTTCCAACCAGTTCAGACGGGCTGCGGTCTCCGATAAAAGTGTGAGATTTCCTGCCGCAAGCACCAGCGTAACACTCGCAGTTCTCCCGTTTTCTTTACAGGAAACCGCCGTTTCCTGTTCCCCGCAAAAACAGATCACAAGCGGTTCATTCTGCCCTGCCTCGTCCGCGCAGATTGTTTCCGCCTCTTCTGCCGTAAGTCCTTCTCCGTCCAGAATAACAGTCACTGCCACTCCCGTCTCATTTGCGCTGTCGCTATAGCGAACGGCGGTCGCAAATAAGACCGCCGTTAATAGTATCTGCATCAGTTTCCAGATTTTTTTCATCCCATTCTCCTGCTCGTGCCCGGTTCACTTAACTGATATCCCTTCATGACTCTGTCCGCACGCGGTTTCCGTCCTCGATCGCCTTATCCGCGCCGGTAATGACCTGCTGGTCAGACGAGATCGCACCTTCCTGCAGTGCGGCATAGGTACCGTCGTTTTCCAGAACGGTCACACTGACAGAGCGCGCCTTTATCTCAGTGCCCATCACCGTCTCGTATTCATCGGTCACCAGCACGTAGGGCTGGTTGTAATCATCCATATAAAGGGCACTGATCGGTACGCAGACCGAATATACGCCTGATGTTTTTGTATATTCCAGGGTCACAGCCGCGCCGAGTTCGAAGGAATCGTCCGGCACCTGCACGACAATGTTGTAGATGTCTTCCTCCTCGTCATCCGCAGTCACCGAATCCACTTCCAAACCTTCTACTGTATTGCCGCCGTTTCCGGTAAGCGTTACCAGATCGCCCGCTCCGATATACTGCTGATCCTCTTTGGAAAGCTCTGCAGTAAACCGAAAGCCTTTTGATATATCCGCCATCTTCACGGCTGTACCGTCAGATGTCTTTTCTCCTACAGTGATGTTGATGCCTGTGATCAGGCCGTCGGCAGGCGCGTACACCTTTCCGCCGTCCTCTTTCAGTTCCTGAAGCTTATTCAGGGTCAGTTCCATCTGCTCGTAAGCGATCTCCTGCTGCCGTACCGAGCTGTCCGAAGCGTCCGGAATATTTGCGCTTGCCACGTTTCGGGCCGCTGTCACCTCCGCCTCGTTTGCCGCGAGCGCCGCGTCCTCGTATGCTTCCTGCGCACTTTTTAAATTTGCGATCAGCTGGCTCTCCGTCTCTGAATTGGACGCACTTGCCAGCGCGAGCAGCTCCGCCTGGTATTCCTCAAGCGCCGACTCCGCCGCTTCTTTCTCCGCAAGCGCAGTATCTACGGCTTTCTGTGCCGCCGTCAGCCTCGTACTGTAGCTATCGCGCACCTCCTCCTCGATAGTGTCCAGTTCCTCCTGCGTCAGTGAAGCAGATGTGGACGTGTTGGAATCCGCTGACATCGTATCGGACGAAGTGCCGGATACCTCGCTGGAAGCAGCAGATGAAGTGCCGGAGATGGTTCCGGTCGTACTTTCGCTCTGGGTGGAGGAGGATGTATCTGCCAGATTCCCCGTCTGTGCAGAGGACTCTACCATCTCCACATCTTCGATAATAACCGCATCATCTGACACTGTGCTGTTTCCATCTGATATGCTTTCGTTACTGGCCGTGCTGCCGCTGTCAGTGCTGCTGCCCATGCCTGCGTTGCCCGTACTGCCGTCGCTGTCTGCATTTTCGCTGTTACGTGTGCTGTTGCTTTCGCCCATGCTGTCCGTCTCTTCTATGACAGCCTCGTCCTCAGACACTGACATCATATCAGCATCTTCTGACACCTGCAAAATATCAGCGTCATCTGTGCCGCCGGATGCACTTTCTCCCGCCGACTGCGTCTTCGTCGTACTTGTCCCGGTCAGCGACGCGCTGCTTTGAGCTGCTTTGAGCGCTTCGTTTACTGCGTTCTCGATCTTCCACTGCAGAGCAAGAAGCTCCTGCTGCGCGTCGATATAATCTTCCGTCTTCTCCTCCACCGCCTTCTCCAGAGCTGTCTCCACGGAGCTGTCCGCCGAAGTCGTTGTCCCGCTCGAATTGCGGTATTCCGTGAGCGCGTCCTTTGCTTCCTGCAGTGCTTCCTTCGCCCGGGACAGAGTAAGAGAAGCGGACTGTGTGGAGAGCGCATACTGCTCTGAGGCCGATGCCTGTTCATTCGCTTTCTGCTGGCTGCTGACGGACTTCTGGCTTTCTATGTCCGCGAGCGCCAATTCCTGTATTTCCATTTCCTGTTCCTGATAGAGGATCTGCTCATCCAGATATTCCTCATCCAGTTCAAACAGCAGGTCGCCTTCACTGACCCGGTCGCCCTCGCTGACTGCAATCGATTTTACACGCAGATCGGCCACGGTCGTGACTGCCAGTTCCTGATTCTGTACAATTTTCCCGGTCGCGGTGATGGTGTGCGACAGAGTACGGCCTGCCGGTTTTGAAGTTGTCACGACCGCTACACCGGAAGAATCCGCCGCACGTGAGAGAAGCGTAAACGCAAGCATCATTGCAAAAAACATGGCTGTGAACCGGATCAGCTTTCCTTTTTTCATGTCGGTCTCCTTTCCTTTATCTCCATCCTGTCTCCATTTCACTTTCTGGCGTGAAAGCTTATTCTTTCACCGCCGCCGCGGCAATCCCCTGCTCCAGATAATCCTGGCCGCATAAGAACAGAAGCAGCGCCGGAATCAGCATGAACACAGCGGCCGCAAATCCCATCCCTGCCTCATCCAGCCCGATCTCTGACAGGAAAAGCGAGAGCGGCCAAAGCGATTCCGTCTTTAAAAAGGTCATCGGCTGCTCAATCATATTCCAGGATTCGAGAAATCCGAGAAGCGCCGCCGAGACGATACCCGGCGCACCGAGCGGAATTCCAATCCGCAGGAAGGTCTGCCACTCGCCCGCGCCGTCGATCTGCGCAGCTTCCACGACCGCATTCGGTATCTCGTAGAAAAACCGGTACATAATAAAGACCGGAAAGGTAGAAAATACGGACGGCAGAATCACCGCCAGATGCGTATCCAGAAGATTTAACCGGTTCAGCACCAGATATTCCGGCAGCATCAGCACCTGAAACGGCATCAGCATCAGAATGATGTATAAAAGCAGCACCGCTTTCTGCCCCGGAAAGGAATACTGTGCCAGCGCCCACGCCGAAGGCATCCCAAACAGGAGCTGCTCGGCCAGGATACACAGCGACAGCTTCATGGAATTCCAGAACATGACGAAATACTGCGGCGAATCCATCAGAAGCTCCACAACCGGCTCCAGAGTCGGTGCTCGCGGCAAAAGGCTCCAGCTCGCCATCCCCTCCGCATTTCCGAGTACCGCTCCTAAATATTCCGTCAGCTCCCAGTCCGGCATCAGCGCCCCGCCCAACATAAACACGACGGGGAAGCAGATTGCCGCCGCCAGGACAATGAGAATCATATATATGCACAGCCTTCCTATCCTTCTCAATCCCGTCCCCCCTGACCTTTCACTCCATACCTCTCACGCGTAATCTGACACTTCAAAACATAAAATCATGATCCGCTACACTTCCGTCCCCCACGCTTTCTGCAAAAGCAGGATCAGTACCAGCACTACCGCCGCTGTCACAACTGCCGAGGCCGAAATCTTGTCAAACGAAAGCTCGCGGAACCAGTTGTTGTAGAGGTGCTGCAGAAGATACATGCTCTGGTTCGGATAATCGCCCGCGACCAGCCAGGCTTCCCGGAACACTTTAAACGAATTCAGAAAGGACAGCACCGTGATCGTGTACAGAGAAGGCCGCAGGTTCGGAAGCGTGATCTGTGTAAAACAACTCCATTCCCCCGCGCCATCCACACGCGCCGCCTCGTAGATTTCCGGTGAAATCCCGGCCAGCCCCGCCAGCCAGAGGATCATGTCATAGCCGAGATTCTTCCATATATAGCTGATCACCAGTACCGTAAAAGAACAGCTGCTCCCCATCCAGTTGACCGCTTCTCCGCCAAACCGCACAATCAGCGCGTTGATCAGGCCGTTGGAATGGAATAGTACCTTCCAGACCAGCACGACCGAGGCCGCAGGAACCGCCATCGGCACCAGGAGCGCGCTTTTCAGCGCTGCCTTGATCTCGTAAACCCGGATGCTCTGGAGCGCCACCGCCAGAAACAGCGACAGGGCGACCAGCAGCGGGATGCAGATCAGGGTAAAGCGAAGGGTATTCGCAACCGCAATCTTAAAGGCAGCATTTTTCAAAAGCACTTCTTTATAATTCTTCAGTCCGACCCATTGCAGGGTGACCGCGCTTAAAAACGAGCGGCGCAGCACCTCAAGCATCGGCAGCAGGGCAAACACCAACACCCCCGCAAATCCCGGCAGGAGGAAGGCAGCCGCCGCCGCGTTTTTCCGCAGACGCCTGCGCCGCCAGGCCTTCGTGCGAGGAATGCCCGTTGGCATGGTACGATTTCCTGTTTTTTCTTTCAAAACCGTTTCCGGGTCCTCCTCTCGCCTTCTTCCGGGATTATCTACTCCGCCAGATACAGATTGATCTTCTGCATAATGGTGCTCACCGCCTCTTCCTCACCGATTTCTCCATTCAGGCAGAGTTCCAGCTGCTCCATCACGACGTCTTTCTGCACGGCTCCGGTTTCCGCACGCACTGTGAGAGAATTCACCATTTCGCTCAGCCATTCCACTTCCTCATCGGTCGGCCAGTTTAAATAGATTTGAACGGAATCGTCCCCATTATCCCAGAATATCACTGTAGAGCCGTCCTCATACGCATTCTCATAAAGCAGCGAATCAAACGCCGCCGCATTCACCGGCCATCCTTCCTCCTCCGGCCTGGAAAGCTGTCCCTCCTCCGAGAGCAGATAGCTGACAAAGGATTCGGCCACCTCCTGATTCTGCGTAGTCGTCAGGATGCCCACCGTACACAAGGGCACAAACACATTTTCCTGCTGACCGGTAAGTGTACAGATTGTACCTCCGCCCAGTTCTGCAAAAGCAGAGGAATACCCCATAAAATCCGACATATTCAAAAGATTCGCGGTCGCAACCAGTATGTCCTGTTCAAAGAAAAACCGGAAACAGGCACTTGTAAGATCAGCATTTACCAGCGTCATATACTGCGCAGCGTAAGACGATGCCGCTTCCGCACTCTCATCATCATAATACATGACATCCTCAGAATCACTCACTACTGTCTCCATTGCCGCATAAGCCTCCGCCAGCAGCTTCATCGTATGGATATATTTCTCCAGCAGTTCCTGATCAAGCGTATCATCCTCATTTGTCCAGCTACCCGCGCAGACCCCGTACAAAAGCTCTGCAGCACCGCCCACATCATACGCGCCCTCCGCGGCAAGCTCCGCCAGTGCTGCAAGCGCATCTGTTCCAACCGCACTTTCTGCATGATCGGCACTGTCTGCACTATCGCTGCTTTCTGCGCTATTGGCACTGTCTGCACTTTCTGTGCCGCATACATATTCCACACTTTCTGCATATCCGACCAGCACCGGAACTTCAAACTGCAGCGGCACTGCCCAGACACCGTCTCCGTCCTGATACGTGTAAGCGATATTTTCCAGAAATCCGTCGCTTTCTTTCATTTCTTCCATGAGATCAGTCAGATCCAGCAGCAGCCCCTGACTGCTGTAGGTCTCCACTGACAGCCCGTCCAGAATCAGGATATCCGGTCCGCTGCCCGCCAGGATTTCCGTGTTCAGCGTGCGGATCGCATCCGAAGCTGTCACACCGCTGTTTTCCGTAATCCCCACCTCATAGGTAATGTAAGTATCCGGATGCCCCTCCTGATACAGATAGATGGACTGCCGGATTCCCTCATCCTCTTCCAGAGACCAGATCGTCAGCTCATTTTCCGGCACACTCGCTGTCTCGGCAGAATACTCGTACTTTCGTATCCCGTAGCTGTCTGTATCAGGTTCAAAATAAATTGTATAGAAAACATCTCCCGCAACCGCAAGATCCAATAGTTCACCCTCCGGAGCAGAAAGCGAATTCAGTCCGCCATCCACGACCTGTTCCACCACGCTTCCGTCCATCACATGTGTATAAATTCCTCTGGAATTCGCATAAAACAGCCTTCCGTCGGCATCCTCTGTCATACAAAAGATGGTAGATCCGGATGCGTTTTCAAACGAACCGGTCTCTCCGGAGTAAATCGCCTCCGAAAGCGCGGTATCTTCCTCCAACGCTTCACCGGTCGTGATATCATAGCGCCACAGGTTTTCATACGTCACGATCACCAGTTCACTGCCGCAGGCCGTGATATCAACGGATAAATAATTACCGTGCGGATATTCTGTCACCTTTTCCCCCGTAGCCGGATCAAGCTGATAGATACTTTCGAAGTCATTGTAAAAAATATTACCGTTCCGGGAACCATACAATTTGCCATACCAGTCGCCATCCAGCTGTACTTCACCGGTCACTCCCGTTTCATCAAATGTGAACAGAGAGTATACATATGTTACCTCACTCGTGTCTCCAAAGGAAAACTCTTTTCCTTCCGTTTCTTCCGTTCCGGCAGATGATGACACTCCCTGGAAAGATTCCATGACAATCGCGGCTCCGCTGCCATCCGCGCACAATGCATAAGAGTAAAAGGCCCGATTTCCCATCTCTGGAAATTCCGTGATCTGTTCCCATGTATCACCGCCATTCGCACTGTCCCAGAGGCAATATTCAAATCCGCTTTCCGATTCGAGAAGTTTCCCTCCAAACAGCCGGAGCGTGCCATCCTCCAGCACCGTCAGATCAAGCAGATACATCTCCTCTTCCGGCAGCGTCACGTCATATTCCAGATAACGCCCCATCGCACTCTCCGACTCCTCCGCCAGAGCCATATTCTCAGTCGGCAGCGCACTCACTGCCATACAGGCCGCGGTCACCCCCGCCAGAAACCGCCTACTCTGTTTTTTCCAAAAAGTTCCCGTAGTTGCTGCACTTTGCATAAGCTTTTTTCCCATCTGTCAGATCCTCCTCATATTTATTTCCATTTTTCATAGTCAATCCTGGCTTTACATCTGGATACTTTTCACCTGCACCCATAAGTATACGGAACTGTTCTGATTCATTGTCGAAGACAGTCTAACACACGAATCTTTAAAAAATCTCTAAGTTGGCTCTATTTTATCTCTAAAAAAACCGAAGCTTTAAAGATAAAATAGAGATTTCTATGCTATACTGTTTTTGTATATGAGGCGGTATGCTGCATATACCAGAACATTCCCGGATTTCAGGACTTTCCCGAATCATTTTATCGGCACGGAGGTTGCTCATGCGCATTTTACTGATTGAAGATGATATTGAACTGAGCCGTTCGCTTAGCGCCATGCTCACACAGCAGGGCTTCACTGTCACGGTCTGCGGTGACGGTGAGGAAGGGCTGTTCTATATTCTGGAAAACGCACACGATCTCATCCTGCTTGACCGTATGCTGCCGAAGCTGGACGGCATAGAAGTGCTGAAAAAAGCCCGTGCGGCGCACTGTACCACACCTGTTATTTTTCTGACGGCACTCGGTTCACTTACTGACCGTGTCGCCGGACTGGACTGCGGCGCAGACGACTATATTATAAAGCCTTTCGCCTTTGAGGAACTAATAGCGCGGATTCGCTGTATATGCAGACGTCCGCAGCGGATGGTAAACACTGCCTTACCAGCCTATGGCGACATCTCTTACGATCCGGATCAGAGCCTGCTTCGCTGTGCGGGAAAAAGCTGTACACTCTCCAGACGGGAGGGAGAACTACTGCTTTTGTTTCTGAATCACCCGGAGCAAATGCTTCCGCGAACGACGATTCTCTCCCGCGTCTGGGGGCCAGAGGCGGAAATTGAGGACGGGAACCTGGACAATTACATCCATTTTCTGCGCCGCAGACTGCGCTCCGTCAACAGTCGTCTTGTGCTGAAGACCGCGCGCGGCATCGGATACCGGCTTACGGACGCGCAGACCATTTGATCATACAGCAGGCAAAATCCCACGTATGAACCGCACTCCCGATATCTGAATCCATGTTACATATGAAACGTGTTCTGGCGCAGCCTGACAGCAGGTGTCAGTCCCGCCGTGAATAGTAACGAATCCATTCACGAAAGAAAAAACTGTCGTTTAATGAAAGAGAGGATCTGTCTCATGGTCAAAATATCAGTCCGCAGACAAAATCGTTCAAAATGCTGTGACGAGGACATCGTCTTAAGACGGCTCCGCCGGAAGCTCACCACAGTCTGCGTTGCTACGACAGGACTGATCCTGACCGTACTTACGGTCATATGTCTTCTGATCTCCCACTCGGAGATCCGCTCGCAGGAATACGCATCGTTTCTGTCCAGTCTGAATACAATTTATCAGAACCTGCAGCAGCAGACCAGCCTCTCTCACACCTGGATCCGGCAGATAGAGCAAAATTACCAGTGTTCCATCCGCATTCTGGATAACGGAGAAGAACTGTTTTTTCAGACCATATCCGAAGATGATATAACGGCAAGCCTGATGGCGCAGGCACAGGCGGAGGCTCTTGCGCAGGGCTTCGACCTCAGTAATACTTCCTACTCCGGCACACTTGCGCGGCATTTAGAATTTACTATGAAAGTCCGTGTCCTCGATTCCGATCAGGACACCGCCTCTGTACAAACTTCCGCAAGCGGACATACAAGCCTTACTCCGAGCCGAACCTGCTACGTTTCCGCCGCTTTCGTTCCCCGTTCAGGCGGCGTGCTCTCGGTGCTTATCGTGCATTCCCTCTCCTCCATGCACGGACGAATCATGCGTCAGAGCCTGCTGTTTTTACTGGCGGATCTGGCAGCCTGGCTGCTGCTTTCCGTTTTCTTCTGGCATTTTATCGCGCGGGTACTTCGCCCTATCCGGGAAAACCGGGAAAAACAGGCGCAGTTTATCGCCTCCGCTTCGCACGAGCTGCGCTCGCCGCTGACTGTTATCTTAAGCAACACAGCAGCCGTCAAAAGCGGAGTACTACCATGCGACTCACATTTTCTGAATATAATAGAGGCAGAGGGAAACCGGATGTCCCGGCTTATCTCGGACATGCTGCAGCTTGCGAGCGCAGACGGCCAGACCTGGAACCTGTCTCCGTCGGAAATCGAGATGGACACTCTGCTTCTGCAGATCTGGGAGGATTTCGAGCCGCAGGCAATTGCACGTAATCTGAAATGGGAAATCAGCCTGCCCGAGAATATTTCACCGCGCTGCGTCTGCGATGCGGAACGCATTCACCAGCTGCTCGGAATCCTGATTGACAACGCATTCTGTTATACGCCTGCCGGTGGCCGCGTATGTCTGGCACTTGACTGTCCCGAAAGCACAGCGGTCTCTTTGAGCACCAAAAAAAACGGCGAATCAGTAACAAACACACGCTCTGTGGAATCTGCAGGCATTTTGTTTATCCGGGTGATTGACAACGGCCCCGGCATCCCGGATGAAGAAAAAGAAGCTGTATTTGAACGTTTTCACCGTTTGGACCGTTCCAGAAAAGATAAGTCGCACTTTGGGCTTGGACTCAGCATTGCACGAGAAATCGTTCTTCTGCACCACGGAAGCATCACCGTGTCTGACACGCCGGGCGGTGGAACCACCTTTACACTGACACTTCCACTTCAATAATCCTTGCCTGGTGCCAGTAGAACCTGTTTAATGGTATTCATCCTACAGATGGGATAAGCAACGACTGAAGTGAAACGGAGATGGTGGTGCTGATGGATACATATGAAGTTTTAAGCCTGCTGTTACCTGGCGGGTCATTCCTGATAGTGCTGCCTGCCCACATAGATAGGAACAACAAGCGAAAATGAATAAGCCACTCATTTCAAAATAATAGGAACCTCCAAACGCGGCCGAATTAAATGCCCCCGTTTGGAGGTCAATCCAATTGCTTCGCCAAATGAATGCCTGTCCGTCTGTTATGACTATTCCAATACCTTTACTTCATCCGGCAATCGTTTTAGAAGAATATCCTCATAACGATATATGCTGAGCACAAGGCCAAGCAGCAGATAAGAACAGATTAAGTTTCCACCATCAGAAGAAAGAAACGGAAAGGCTGTGTTAAAAGCAACTGTTAACCCAAAGTCAACAGATAGAGATGTCAAAATCTGCAGCAACAATACGATACCGCACCCAAGGCCCAGGATCATTCCAAGTTGGTTTTTCTGGTGAAGTGCAATCTGAAATGTTTTCACAGCCAGAAAAGTCAGTAATAACACAACCAATACCACGCTTAACAATCCAAAAGCGGATGCCAGGCTGACAAGAATATATTCACCATTGTAACCCGCGAGGTCTGTCACCGAAACGCTGCCGTTTCCACTCCCAATCAGGCGGCACGATTTCAGAATCTGGCGGGCCATCCCCATCGTATAACTGTATGCCTCGTGATAGGCCCCTGTTGCAGACGGCGAAAAGAAGTTCTTAAGCTTTGTGAGATAATATCCCACAGGCAGGTTGCCGATGGCTACCATCACAGCTGCAATTCCTGCCGGAATCAGCAAAAAAGCGCTGCCAGCCAGAAGCAAGCCTCTTTTTCTCGGCACATGAAACCAGTCCTTCCAGATTGCTGCAGCCATCAACAGGCCAAGCGAAATATATACCAGTATCGCCCTGCTAAGATATGTTCCCTTAAAAATCAGACCAAACGGAATCATAGCCCAAAACAGGATTTTCCAGAAGCATTCAAAGCCCTGACCACGATAATGATACAGTACCGCACCGAATACCGGTATATACAGCCAGCTAAGGAAACCGGCTGAAAGATGAAAAAAGCCAATTGAGATATACATTGTGCTTCCATTTACGCTCAATCCAAACGTGCAGTCTACAGCCAGCAGAATCAGGATAGCCGCAGCGACCCAAATCCCATATTCTGCTAATACACTATAATCCAGGCGATAAGTGAGCAGCATCAAAACATAACCAAGAACTATGTATACAATATGCTGCTGCAACGCAGAATCACTGAGTGCAGATGAACCACTTCCATTTTCTGCCAATACCCATTGTAAAGCAATACTGAACAGACTTACGATTCCAACCAGAAGAAGCGTTTCCCAGGACATTTTGGGACGATGAAGCCGATCCATGGAAATACCAGTCTCCACCGGATCGCCCATATCAAGCACGGCTTTTTCCATTGCCGTATCCTCTGGCATTCCTTCACGTATGTACGCTTCCTGCTGATCCAGAATATGCTCCTCAAGCTCCTGACGCACGAATTCTCGTGCCTTACTGCACCGCATCTGTCCGACTACCGTATCCAGATACTCTGATTTATTCATAGTCATCCCTCCATAACGCCACACAAACGCACAGCGTTTTTATTCGTTGCAGTGCTTTCCATAGCAAGCACCTTGCTTACCGCTTTTGCATATTGCTCCCATTCAGTCTTTTTCTGTTCAAGATAGCCTGACCCTTCTTTTGTAATCTGGTAATATTTCCGCACTTTCCCAGATACTTCTTTCTCATAGGATGTAAGGAACCTCTTATTTTCCAGCGTGTGCAGAAGCGGGTAAAGAGTACCGGCTTTCAATTCAAATACATTCTCCGACCGGCTTCTAAGTACCTCGATCATCTCATATCCGTACATATCTTTTTCCGAAAGTAAACGTAGAATCATCGTTCCAAGACTCCCGGACACAAGCGTTTTGTCTATCACGTTACACTCCCTCCTTATGTAGATTTTCTATATATAGAATATTTATATAATATGCGAGCAATCTGCATTTGTCAAGGCTTTTATCATTAAAAGATGA
>JAJQFO010000162.1 GCA_021201095.1 Lachnospiraceae bacterium | reverse complement strand
CTTAACGTACCGGATAGTAAAACGAATTTCGAGTGATGCTCTCCACTCAGATTTTTTTCAGATAATAAAAGCCGTACGCCGGAATATCCACCCCCGCAGCCTCCATGGTGCGCCCGGAAAGCAGCTCCCGATAAGGGCCGTCGGTCTCGTTGATCCAGGCGGTCTTGTCGTACTCGCTGAAATTAAAGAGTCCGAGCAGCTTGTCTCCGTCATAGGCTCGCCCGATGCAGAGGACGCTGTTTTCCCAGGTTTCTACCGTCCAGGTATCCGCATTGGATACAAAAACCTTTTCCCGCTTCCGGATGTCTTCGAGCTCCTTCAGGCGGTAAAATACTCTGGCTTCTACAGATTCCGGATCGCTGATCTTTTTCGCCAGATCCCAGCGCATGGAGCCGCGATGAATGTAGCGCGAGTCGGAGGCCTTTTCCGGGTCGTCCTTATAGGTGTAATCATTAACCTGGCCGATCTCATCGCCGCCATATAACAGCGGGATCCCGGACTGCATAAACATGTAGGCGTGGAGCATCACATCCAGCTGGATTGCTTTTTCCATCGCCTCCTCGTCCTGCTCGAAGCCGGCCTTTTCGATACCGCACATGGAGGCGGTGGTTCCGCAGAAGCGGGCGTCGCCGGTCACCGGGTCTGCATTATACAGCTCGCCGCGGCTGTGGCTGTCCCCCGTTTTTCCCTCAAAATAATCATTCAGATACTGCTTATGGGCACGTTCGTCTATCCCCTGCTGCGCGAGGAATCCGTAATCCAGTCCCCAGCCAATGTCGTCGTGGCAGCGCAGATAGTTTAAGAAGGTGTAATCCTTCGGCAGCGCACTGAGGATATCCATCTGTTTTTTCAGCAGACGCACATCCCGCGTCGCGACCGTGTGCCAGGTGGTCGCCATCGTGGTCGCGTTGTAGAGCATATGGCATTCCGGCTTTTCCACGGTTCCAAAGTAGGGCACTACCTTTTCCGGTTCCATCACCACCTCGCCCAGCAGCAGGACGCCCGGGCACACGATCTCGGAAATCATGCGCATCATGCGCACAATGGTATGTACCTGGCGCAGATTCCGGCAGGAGGTGCCGAGTTCCTTCCATATATATGGCACCGCATCAATGCGAATGATATCGATGCCCTGATTCGCCAGATACAGGAAATTGTACATCATCTCATTGAACACCCGCGGATTCCTGTAATTCAGATCCCACTGGTACGGATAAAAGGTGGTCATTACATAATGCCCGATCTCCGGCAGCCAGGTGAAATTGCCGGGCGCGGTGGTCGGAAAGACCTGAGGCACGGTCTTTTCAAACAGGGACGGTACCGCGGCATTATCAAAGAAAAAGTACCGGCTCATGTATTCGCCTTCGCCCGCGCGCGCGCGTCTGGCCCACTCGTGATCCTCCGAAGTATGGTTCATGACAAAGTCCATGCAGATATTCATGTTTCTCTTATGGCAGGCCTCGGTCAGCTCATCCAGGTCCTCCATCGTGCCCAGCTTTTCCTGCACCTTCCGGAAATCAGCTACCGCATAGCCGCCGTCGCTGCGTCCCTTCGGGGTATCCAGAAACGGCATCAGATGGATATAATTCACCCCGCAGGATTCGATATAGTCCAGCTTCGCCTCCACGCCCTGCATGTCGCCGGCAAAATTATCGATGTAAAACATCATGCCGAGCATGTCGTTCTGCCGGTACCAGTCGGGATCCTGCTCCCGCTTTACATCCAGAGATTTCAGCGACGTTCTTCGCTCCTGATAATAGACCTTCATCTGATCGCACAGCTCGGCAAACATGGAGCCATTATCGTACAATTCCATGTACAGCCAGCGCAGCTCATCCAGATGACGGGCAAAGCGGCGCTGCCAGAGAGCATCTTCCTTCTCTGCTTCTGGTTTTGCTTCTGGTTTTGCTTCTGGTTTTGCTTCTGGTTTTGCTTCTGTTTTTGTTTCTGGTTCCGCCTTTGATTCTGCTTTTGAAGCTGCCTTTGATTCTGCTTCTGAATCTGCTTTAAGTCCTGTCCTAAATTCTGTCTTTGATTTTCTTCCCGACCCCACTTTGAGATTCGTTTTCGTTTCTTCCGGGTTGGCTTCCTTTCTGACAATCTTGTCAGTGTTCTCCTCTATCCCGGCGTTGGTCTCCACTTTGACCATCGTTACGGCTTCCTTTTTCACTGCCGTCATCCGTACCGGCGCCTTTGTCTTTGCTGTCCGCGCCGGTGTCCTTCGGGTTCGGCTTCTCCCCATTTTTGCCGCAGATTTCATCTGTTTCGGGGATTCGGTTGTGATTGCGCTTTCGGTTATTTCTGCGCCATTTACTACCTTTACATTTTCTGCCATCTTCATCTTCTCTCCCACTGCAAGCAGCCTGCGTCATGTAGTTCATCTGCATTCCGTCTCCGTCGGTTTTGCCTGATGCAGATAATTAAAAATTTTAATCGTTCAGAACAGCACTCGAAGCCAGTATGATTGTTGCGCTTCTGTTCTAAACTATTTTTATATTTCAGTCAGCATCGTCCTGACAGGCCTGCGGCGTCCACTGATAAACCTCCGGGGTTTCTTCACAGCCCGTCACGCGAATAGTTCCTGTCAGCTGATCGGAGCCTGTCTCATAGTAAGCCGTCTGGGTACAGTCATTTCCATAAACCTCAAGGATCTGCCGGTCAATCAACAGGTGTACCTCTGTAAAGGATTCCGGAAGCGCTGTACTTTCCAGCGTGTCCAGCTTATTCGTATTATCAGGCGCGATTTCATGCATATCCGGCGTGCCCGCATCATTCGACGCACTCTCACTCTCCAGCACATCCGGCATGCCCGAATCATTCGTCACATGGACGGCACCATTTGCCTGAAACATCATCGTCTCTTTCCCTATCGTCAATATATTTCCAAAAAATTCCACTGTCAATGGATTTTCTCCGGAAGGAGTCAGCACCAGCTCTGTCACGGCTTCGTCCCTGATTTCCAGAATCAGGCCACCCAGCTCTTTTTTAAACGGAAGGTTCCTCTTTCGCTTCGACGTCTCATATTCCCGCACCGGACACAGCTGCAGCACCTGTTTTCCTTTGCGCATGGTGAGACCAAGCTCGCGCGGCAGGCTCATCGCGCCGGTGTAAAGATGTCCTTCATTTCTCGTGCGCAGCCAGGCCACCAGCACCGTGCGGTCACTGATGTCATTGTAGACCTGAGCGGCGTAGGGCAGTTCCGTCAGATAGCTTTTCCGGCGCACCCCGTCTGAGGTGAAACGGTATCCGTCAAAATCTCCCAGATAGTACGAACCGTCCGCGACTGTCAAGACCCACTGACTGCTTTTTTCCACTGAATCTGAAGAATCTGCATCTGGATCTCGAATGGCAGATAAATCCGATGGATCCGCATCCTGGTTTGCATTCAGCTCCGTCAAGTCTCTGTCCTGGTAAACAGATGACTCCATCGCATCCGTCGCCGGCAGGCAAAACAGGTTCGGGCATTCAAACGCGCCGGGTAGGGTAAACCGGTCGCTCATCTCCCAGTTTTGCAGATCCTGCGAGCGCAGAATCCCTATTTCTTCGCCCTGGATCCACAGCACCATGACGTAAGCGTTCGAAGCCGCATGCCAGAAGACCTGCGGGTCTCTGGAGTCCGGTTCAAGCACGCCCAGCGCTTCCTGAGGAAGCTTCCGCAGAGTGCGTCCGCCATCTTCGCTCACCGCAATCCGCTGGGTGAAGAATTTTCCCGTATCATTTTCTGCGGCAAGATCGGTCTCCTGATTTGCTTCTGCCTGATTTTCTGTATGTAACATTTCGCCATTCGCGCAGCCTTCATCCACGCCAGCTTCCACCAAACAGGAAGCGGATTTCCGGCTCCACGGATTGGTGCCTCCGGCTGCTGTATAGAAAAATACCAGTGCGTCCTCTGGCAAATCCAGAAGTCCCTGCTGATTGACAAGGCCGCTCCCGGAAAACATGGTGCCAGTTTCGTCGGGCCAAAGGACCGTATCTGTCTGGCGAAAATGCAGCAGGTCCGTACTGACCGCGTGTCCCCAGGACATATTGCCCCATTCGATGTCGGCCGGATTGTACTGGAAAAACAAATGATACACACCATCATGGAACACCAGGCCGTTGGGATCATTGATCCAGCCGCGATCCGCCGTAAAGTGCAGCAGCGGCCGCGTAAGCGGAGCCTGCTCTGCCGCCACCGCCTGCCGGATCTGCGCGAAATAAGCTTCGCTTAAGTCTCCTTTTAGCTCTATCGTTTTTCCCACGCAGTCCGGGAGATACAGCCAGCAGTCATAATCGCAGGTTTTCTCTGGACAGTCGGATACCAGCAGCTCGTATTTTTTCTCATCGTCTGCAAAAATTTCAAGGAATGATTGATTTTGCCCCGTTTTCACCGGAAGAGCCAGATACGGGGCCTTCAGGTCCATTTTTCTAGTCATACCATTCTCCATTAAAATCAAATCAGGCAATACTTTTCCCTCCCCGGGTTATGTGCACAATCTCTGATTGTGCACGCGGGCATCCCACGCTTCGCATGGGATATTCCCTCGCCGGGTTATGTTCATCATAAACATGCCAAAAGACGCAGGAGGGAATCTTGTGAATTCCCTCTGCGTCCTTTTTTCCGATCAGCCTTTCACAGCTCCGGAAGTGACACCTTCTACGATGTAGCGCTGCAGGAACAGATACAGGATCAGGATCGGCAGCATTGCCAGCAGCAGAGCCGCCATTACCAGGCCGATATCTGTGGAATAAGTTCCATAGAATACCTGCGTCGCAATCGGAATCGTGTAGAGCTCCTTCCGGCCAAGTACCAGGCTCGGAAGCAGGTAGTCATTCCAGAATGCCATTGCGTCGATGATCGCGACCGTCGCGATCGTAGGCTTCAGCAGGGGAAATACCACTCTCCAGAAGGTCTGCCATCTTGTGCAGCCATCCATCAGCGCCGCCTCTTCGAGCTCCAGCGGGATATTGGTGTGAATTGCGCCGTGGAACATGAAGGTTGCCATGGATACGGAGAAGCCTGTGTGCATCAGAATCAGGGTCACGCGGCTGTTCAGGACTCCGAAGATACCGCCATATAAAGACACCAGCGGGATCATCAGTACCTGAAACGGAATTACCATCGAAGCAATCATTCCGGTAAACAGCAGTGCGCACGCTTTCCAGTTGTTCCGGACGATGACGAATGCGGCCATCGAGGAAAACAGCAGGGTCAGCACTGTCGAGCTGACGGTCACAATCAGCGAGTTGCGGAACGCCACCCAGAAATTCATTTTCTGCATCGCGTTGGGGAAGTTTTCCAGCGTAAACCCATGAGAGCCAATCAGGGACAGCGGAGCGATCGTAATATCCGCCTTTGTCTTAAACACATTGATCAGCACCAGCAGAAACGGGAAGATAAATGCGATAAACAGGATCAAAAGGACTACCCAGAGGATTGCATTCGTGATCTTTTTCTTGCGGGCTGCTTTTGCATTTGCATCCATTATGCTGCCACCTCCCCTTTCTGACCGACATAGACCTGCGTCACACCGACAATCGCGCAGATCACAAACAGAATCAGAGCCTCCGCCTGGCCGGTACCATAATTTTTGTAAGTAAATGCCTGGTTGTACACATGCATCGCCGCCAGGACCGAGCTGTTGAACGGTTCTCCGTTTGTAAGAGAAAGGTTGACGTCGTAAACCATAAAGCAGCGGGTCAGTGTCAGGAATATACACTGTACAAAGGAAGAACGCATCAGCGGAATCGTGACATTTTTCATAGCCTGCGACTTTGTACAGCCGTCGATCTGCGCCGCCTCCATCAGGCTCTTGGAAACGCTCATAAAGCCCGCCACATAAATCAGCATCATATATCCGGCATACTGCCATACGGAAACGATGATCAGGCAGAGCATCGCGCCGCCGGTCGTGGCCAGCCAGCTCGTAGACAATGCTCCGATGGAGAGTGAATTGCCCAGAGATACCAGCGCACGGTTAAATACAAATTTCCACACATAACCAAGGACGATACCGCCGATCAGGTTCGGGATAAAGAAACCGGCGCGGAAAAAGTTCTGTCCTTTGATCCCGCTCGTCACCAGATAGGCCAGCAGGAACGCCACCACATTTACCAGCACCACAGCGATCACCGTATAAAACGCCGTACGCCCCAGCGCCGCCCAGTAAGCAGAATCGCTAAACGCCGCCGCATAATTTGCCAGACCCACAAAAGGCTTGGTCTTGGATACCCCGTCCCAGCTGGTAAAGGTCAGATACAGACCATAGACAAAGGGGACGAGTACCACCGCTATGAAAAGCACCGCCGCCGGTCCCGCAAACATCAGGAACTGCGATACTTTATATGAGGTAGTATTTTTCTTCATAATCTTTCTGCCTCCGAAATGTCTTTTGAAATTTCGTAACTATTCAGGACAGTACCTCGCACTTGCTGCGAGGTACGTATGAAAACTTATAGCATGTGGGGAAAAGCCCTCGCCGGGTGGCATCCCACACTTCGTGCGGGATAATCCCCATCGCGAAGCGATTTTAAATGGGCTTTTCCCACGTAACTGTGAAGGTACTGAACAGTTACGTAATTTCTTTCGAAACCTCCTCCGAACCTTCTTCCGAAATATTTTTCCTGTCTCTTTACGAGACCTTCCCGCAAAATGCGGATGTCAGGAAGATAAGTCCGAAAATCACTCCATTTTCACACCGTCCCCCGTACCTGGAAATCAAAAGTCAGATGCCATTACGAGGGGCGGTCTTTTACATCAGGGTTTCTTAGTGCTCTACTACCTCAGCCGTCGTCCAGTAGCTCTCGATTTCAGCTGCGAAACCTTCGCGGTCAAGCTTGCCTGCCAGATATTTCTGGAAGGAAGCGCCCAGAAGTGAATAATGATCATCCGGCAGATAGTTATAATTGTCAATCAGAAGCCCCGCATCCGCGTATTCCTTCACGGACTGTCCCAGCGGATCCGCAACGTCCATCGTGATGTTGCTGTAAGCCGGTACCAGTGCGCAGTCATTTACCAGGAAAGCCTGTCCATCCTCGTCATAAACCAGCCAGTTCAGGAAATCCTTCGCCGCCTGTACCTGCTCTTCGGAAGTATTATCTGAGGAGTCGATGAAGAAGTATTTGGAGCCGCCGCCGACGAGCATCTCATTGGTGCCATCCTCCGTATTCTGCGGCACCGGCATCATGCCCATGTTCTCGGTGTAGTCATACGCGTTCAATACAGACCAGTCCCAGTTGCCGCCGAACATAAACGCGATCTCACCTTCTGCAAGCATCATTTCCGTAATCTCACGCTCTGCCGCGATCGCGGAACCAGCCGCGTAATTGTACTGCATCAGCACATCAAAGGTATCCATCAGAGAATTGAACTTCTCATTATTGATCAGATCTGCGGTACCCTCCTGCAGAGCTGTGATAAAGGCTTCCACGTCCTCCTGCTGCTCATAAACCTCTGCCAGGAAATGAGCGCCCAGGGACCAGTCTTCCTTCATGATGCCGACCGGCGTCTCCATGCCGCCTGCTACCAGTGTCTCCAGAAGCTCTTTAAATGCATCCAGCGTCGTATACTGGGACGGGTCAAAGGTCTCGCCTGTGATCGCCTCAATCGCGTCCGCGTTGTAAATGATGCCGCGTGCCTCCACACAAACCGGGAATCCGTAGACCACACCGTCAATCGCGATCTCATACTCGGTATCGTTTACCCAGTCCTCATCGCTTAAATCCACCGCGTATTCTTCCGCCAGAGAATAGACATCCTTCGCGTCCACCATGGAAATCGTGTACGGATCGCCGGACGCATATCTGGTCGCCAAATGAGCAGCCACGGTATCGCTGGAGTAATAAACCTCGATATTTACGCCTGTCTCTGCAGAATACTCAGCCGCCTTTTCCTCCAGCTGGCTCTGAATCTCGGATTTAGAGTTGAAAATCGTAATCGATACAGAATCGTCCGCCAGCGCTGGAACCGCTCCGCCCACCAGAGACATCGTCATTGCTGCTGCTATTGCGAATGAAACTTTTCTTTTCATAAAAATAATTCTCCTTTCAGTCAAAAACCTGATTGCGTGACTCTTCGGTTTCATGTATAATCATGGCCAGGTAAAGCAAAATGATTTCCACTTTTTTCCTTTCACAGCGGCGCCAGAAATTCCGGCCGGCAGGGCGTCATATGCTGATAAAAGGATTTTGTGTTATCATCAGAATTGTGCATATTTTGGGGATTTATCCGTTTGTTTTCTGCAATTTTAAGTCTTAAATTTGCGTTCTTAGATTGCAGATGTTGGATTGCTCAATTCTCGTACTATTTTTATTGCTTTCCGTCCACAACTTTATGGTGACATCATACCAGAGTAAATACAGAATTTCTTGTTTGAAATACAGAAAAAATAACACAAATTCCACATCGTATCTATTTTTGCTGTTACACTCTGCGGCTTTTGATGAAAGTCCTGCTGCGTTCGGCTAAGGACTCGATGCGTTTGGCGGATGGACTGCTGTATTCAGCAGAAAACCAGCTGGATGTGCAGAGAACTTGCTGCATTCAGCTGAATGTCTGCTGCGTTTTGCTGAGAACCCGCTGTTTTCGGCGGAGGGTCTGCTGTTGTTTTGCTGGGGGCCCATTTGTTTCAGCAGAAGGTCCGCTGTTGTTTTACTGAGAACCCGCTGTTTCAGCGGAAGGTCTTCTGCGCCTGGTGGAAATAATCATACACTTGATTAGTCCCGAAGAGAAGGAGGAAACTCATGGCAATCGATCTGGAAGAAAAGAAAAGTCACGGCACCGATTATTTTCCGTTTGAGTGTTACGGAGCGCAGGCGGAGTCCAACCGCTTTATCGTCGACTACCACTGGCACCGGCAGATAGAAATCATCTGCGTCGACCAGGGCGAACTGGTACTCATGGTGGAGGGTGAGACCCATGTCGGACAGGCCGGCGATATCTTTTTCATCAACCCCGGACAGGTACATCAGTTGGTGCTGGAGCAAAACAACAGCTCCTATTTTTCCTTCGTCTTTGAGCCGGACTGGCTGGATTTTAAGCAGGCAGACTATGTACAGGATGCACTTTTGAATCCCCTGAAAAAGACTTTGGGCTTCCCGCTCAAGATCACCCACGAACAGGCCTGCCACCAGACCCTGCTGCGCGACATTCGCTCGATCAAGCAGATCTACGTCATGCAGCCGGACTGCTACCGCCTGATGATCAAAATTCTGCTCTACAAGATGCTGCTTATGCTGGAGACCAACCAGCTGTTCGTCCCCGTCACTCCGGCTGCCACTGTCACCCACTCGCTGACCACCATCCGCATCCGGGAGCTGACCGACTACATCGCTGCCCACTATCAGGAACGCATTTCGCTGGAGCAGGGCGCCGAAATCATGCATATGTCCCCGAAATATTTCAGCTCCTTTTTCGCCAAAACCTTCCTGGTCAGCTTCACGCAGTATATCAACCACTACCGCGTAGATCAGGCCTGCGTCCTCCTGAAGACGACCGACCTGCCGATCATGGAAATCGCTTTTGAGACCGGGTTTGAAAATTTCAGTTATTTCATCCGCAAGTTTAAGGAGATCCGGGGCTGTACGCCCAAAGAATACCGCAAGCAAAGAGCGCCCATCGCCGGAGAGACGTCACAGGCGATTGTCGGCGGCACCGGGGAAGAATTTCGAAAAATACAGGCTGTGCTGGAGGAGATCTGAGTTTAAATCTTTCAGATATGTCTTCAAGTGCACCAACCGGCGTGCACAGTAACTCAATTGAAAAAACGGCTGTGAAGAATTATTTTTTTCTCAGCCGTTTGTTCATATCAGAAGCATGCAACGTTTTTGTATATTTGATAGGTAAAGCTCGATATACCAACCCTGATATAGCACATCCGCGGCATTTATAGGAAAATGCATCCGCATACCACAACATCTTCATAAGCTTAACACGAAACAAATTCTTCACCATCGGAGAGTTTGCATAATAATGAATCATGTCGACCACTACATCCAACGATAAAATTTTTCCTCCAGTAGCTTCCGGATTATGAATAAAACGAGCGTACTTCGACATAATGGCACTTTTCAAATACATGTCATGTTCTTTCTCAAAAAGCATCGCAGCTGTCTCTGTATACTTTGCATAAGCCGAAGCAGAAAGAGCTCCCTTTTCAGCTTCGAGCAGCTGCAGGAACCACTCAGGATCTACATCCAGAAGTCAATCATAGTTTTGCGCAAATTCCGAAACAACAAAAAAGCCTTGAAAATCAAGGCTTTTTTTATTCAGCTGGAAATGGGACTTGAACCCACGACCTACGCATTACGAATTTTGAAACATGAAAATTTTCATTTCTTCGGTATTCGAAAAAACGTTGATTTTAAAGGATTCTTCAAGATTGTTTTCGCCTACTTCACGGCTCAAAACAGGCATTTTCTTGTATCTTTGTTAGTCAAACGTTAGTCAAATCCTTTTTTCTGCCAGTTCTTTATTCGTCCGACACCACACCCCCTATAAGCTTTCTTTCGATTCTCACCGTCTTGCATAGGGGGCTATTAAGCATCCCTTCCCTTTAGAAATTCCTCAAAACCATCATCGTCACCGTAAGCCGTTTCTTTCGGCAAAAGATCCTCAAGCTGTTTCATATACTTCTGATAGCTTGCGGTAAAACTTGCAAAGGTATTCACAACCGGCCGCGTCCTGTCGTATGGCTCCACACCTTTTGATTGCTGAAATTTTTCATAATAGCCATTTTGATTTATATCGTCTTGGCATTATTCGATGCTGACTTTCAGGAATGCAGCCTTTTCGCACAACTTAAAAGCAAGTTTTTTCTTTTTCGGGGTAATTCCTGAATAAAGTCTTTTCATGCTGGCAAGTTCGGTCTTAATTTTCTCTTCTTTTTCCAAAGCATCCATTCAAATCACCTCTTTTCGAGGGGAGGGTTATGCAGCCCATGCGTTTTTTTAAAGTAGGCGTTCGGTCTGGAAGCACCTGCTCCGATTTCAATTTTAGGGGGGTATGTATAAAGCAGAGTGAAAACGCCTGCTCCACCCTGCTTCATTCTTCGATCAGTCACTTCAATCCAGTGATCCGGCAGATCGCTTTCGGAGTGATCACCTTGCAATCGAGCATCGCATGAACCCGAAAAGCAATCAAACCATTTTTCACGGCCTTCTCGTCCTCGATCATCCTGATCTTAATAGAGTCCTGAATACCGATAAGCATAGACTGTGGATCGAACACAAGCCCGTCAGAGCCGTTTTCAGCGTCATAAGCCAATTGATTGGAAACTATCTTGCTCATACCGCTCAAAACCGCTGGAGCGTCCAAATAGCGGCCTTCTGAGTCCTTCAGGAGTGAGAGTGTCTCGTCTGTGTACGCATTCACCGCCCAGGTGGAAGCAACATAGTTACTCTGTTTAATCGCTGCAGATGCTTTCACAAAATCATCATAGCCTGTATTTGTTGCCTCAAGTGAAATGATATCAGAATCATTCATGATGCCGGATGGAGCATAGTCCACCGTTCCCCCTGAGCCGTCATCCTGGCCGTAAAGCATACCGTTATCAATGGCCTGTGCGACTGCCTGAGCAAAGGCATTGCGCAGGACACCCGTAAGATTCTGGCTGGACTGTATCGCCTCCAGCGATACATAACAGTAACCATAAACCGTGTGCGCTTCCAGCTTCACACCGTCAATAGAGATTCCAACCTCTGCGCCTTCCTCGCCTTCCTGCTTGAAAGCAAAGACCGGGTCCTCTGTCAGTCGGGAAATGGTCATGTTATTCGATGACATCGGCACAGTCGGAACCTTAGCAGCCGTAAACAGTGACAGATTCCGCGCCAGATCAATCACTCTTGCGGATAATACCTCAGGAATAAGCGTCCCTGTTGTGCTGGTTGTCACTGCGTTCTTCAGCTCATTGCTTGACCATACGCCTGTCACCATGCCGCGCACTACATCGCCCAGCGCATTCTCCTCAAGCATTAGAGGATCCGCCGCCTTGCTGTTTTCCTTGGCATAATCCACCATACTCCGGCTGTCGCTCAGAAAGAGCGGATCCGCCACACGTACTGCTCCAGGATAATATGTGTTACCATTCACTAAATTTATGACCTCACCTCTTACCACATTGCTTTCATCAAGCTGAACCCCGCGAAAATCACGAACGTTATACATTGGCTGATTATCCTGCATCGCCCGAAAATCTGCCTGAGCTTCTGCAATCGTTTCCCACGTTGCATCGAGTTCCTTTATTTCCTTCATTTTCTCGTTTGCTTTATCAATCTCCCCCGCGTCGATCAGCCTTTGCGCCTGCTCCATCAGCGGATTTCTTTTATTCAAATAATCTCGTCTTGTCACCCGATCACCTCCATAGCTTTGAACTTATCTTCATCAGCCTGATTCTGTGCCGCGTCGATCTGCTTCCACAATTTGTCTGCAAGGGCCGGATCTTTACGTGAAAGCTCCTCCGCAATCATTGCCAGTTCGGAAACATCCAGCTCAATCTCTACGGCGGGACGTGTTTTCCATTCATTCCACGCCCGGTCAATTTCTTTCACTGCGTCTTCGTATCCCTGATTATACGCCTGCTCCAATCTTTTGTCGTTAGTCATGTCATAACCTCCATCCTTAAGAAAAATTGTTTATGGGTAACAGGACAGTTTATACTCATGCCCGGGAGCTGAAAGGTATGGGAGATGAACAAAAAAGCGCGGGAACGACCTTGAATAGTTCAAAGCCATTCCCGCGCCTGTCTAACAAGCTTCCTGCAGGTAACCGGCCTGCAAGGGTACTTATCTCTTGACGCTGCTATTATATCGCAGTATCCGGCTTATTACAAGTGCTATTTTCATTTATATCTGCATCTTTTAAAGTGATATATGCATTATAGTGGTCTCCTTTCTTTTCGCGGGAGACTTTGCAGTTCTCGATATCGCTTTGCAGCTGTTTCTTAAGATAATCCAGCTCATGCGCATCTGTAAATGATACCCTAATCTTTACGCTCATATTTTTCTCCTTTTCAAAAGAAAGACTGCGGTATAACCGCAATCTCTCTTTTTAAGAATCTACCACAATCCTCTTTTTAAACAATGTGAAACAAGCAATTATTCTATAATGTCACCCCCATCTTTTTATCTGTGTCGATCATGCAACAGTGCTGGCTTTCTGAGTCGCAGCTTCAAAGCCTGCTTTGTAGCCGTATAAATAAGCCTGACGGAAATCATATTCCCCATATGCTGCTAAATAGTCATCGAAAGCCTCCCTCATTTTCCGCCACGCATTCTGCAGGCTTTCCGGCGCGGATGGTAAATCACTGTCAAGATACTCCTCATAAATTGCCTGGAATGTTTTCCCGTCGGGAAATACCCCCCCTGATTTACTTCCTTCGATTTTTTCATTAATTTTTCTCATAAAATTACTTCCTTTCTCTCAAATTGTATGTTATAATACAATTGTTCAAAAATCTGTCCGTTTGTTGAACATTTGCGGCTCCCCTGTCAGAATACTGACAGGGGTTTTGCTTATGCAAATTGCTAACGGTTACCAGATCCCTTAGTCCGCCGGATCAAAGCCCACGAATTCGCGGGTGTTGAATTTTCCGTGGTCTGCGCAGGTCGCTATCTTGCGCAGATAAGCGTTGATGTATTCCAGGCGGTTACTGACCATCGCGGCGGCTATCAGAGTGTTATTATCTCCATACACTGCCTGAAGCTCTTTGAGTTCAGTTGTCAACCGGGCTTTTTGTTCCTGTGTCATCGGTTCCACCGTAAGCGTCAAATAAGACGTGTCTGGTAAGTTTTGAGATTCTTCCTATAATAGGT
>JAJQFO010000104.1 GCA_021201095.1 Lachnospiraceae bacterium | reverse complement strand
CTTATTTACAACAAAAAAGAGAGGTGTAAGCCTCTCCAAAGTGTTTAACTGCCGGTTCCTGCTTATTGTTACGATCTCAAAATGAATGTTACAATTTCTTTTCACTGATTTAATATTTATACAATAATTCATATATTTTTCATTGCATTTCCCGCATGACCATGTTAAGATAAAATTAAGAAATTACGGAGAAACACTTTCTGGGCAGCAGATGCAGACGGACCAGTTTGTTTTACATAGGAGAGATAAAAATCTGCGCTCCGGTGTTTTTGACTCAGGAAGGGAATGAATTGTCATGAAGAAATCATTTAAAAGGATAACGGCTGTTCTGACAGTAATGATGCTGGCTTTTTCGCAGGTAAGCCTTGCATTGTGTGCGGAGGCAGAGACTTCTTCTGTCAGCTTATCCGATGCTGAGAGCGAAGCAGCTTACGAGACCGATACCGGGATTGTTCTGGCGTCGGAGGATGTGACGGAATCTGCGGAAAATGGTGCAGCATCTCTGGCTGTGACTGTGGACGAAGATGAGACTGAGACAGACGCCGAAACAGGGGCAAATGCTGAGACTGAGACAGACGCCGAAACAGAGACGGATGTTGAGGCAGGGACAGAGATTGAGACGGAAACCGAAGCGGAAACGGGGGCAGAGACTGACACAGAGGCAGTGGCAGAAGCCGAGACCGATACAAAAGCCGAGACCGAGACGGAGTCAGAGGCAGAAACCGGGGAGGCGGATTCGGCTGCGGTTGAGGATGATGCTTCAGAAGAGACCACCAGCACTTCTGGCACCTGCGGTTATTCCAGTGCGTCTGATGTGATCTGGGTTCTCTCAGACGGCGTGCTGACCATCAGCGGCAGCGGCGCTATGGCTGATTATTCAGCCAGTTCGTCTTCTACACTTCCGCCGTGGTACAGCTACCGTTCAGCCATCACCTCCGTGGTCATAGAGAGCGGTGTGACTTCGATCGGGGATTATGCGTTTTATGGCTGCACAGCACTGGAAACGGTGACGATTCCGAGCGGTGTGACCTATATCGGCGGATGCTCTTTTTACGAATGCACCAGCCTGACTTCTTTAACGATTCCGGACACTGTGACGACGATTGATGTATATGCATTTACGTATTGCACCAGCCTGTCGAGCCTGACATTGTCCTCCTCCCTGACCGTGATTGATGATATGACGTTTGCCTGCTGCATCAGTCTGACCTCTGTGACGATCCCATCCAGTGTGACGACAATCGAGGCGGATGCGTTCAATTATTGCACCAGTCTGACAGCGATTACGATTCCTTCTTCAGTGACATCAATTGATGACCTCGCGTTCAGCGACTGCTATTCACTGGCGGCAATTACTGTTGACAGCGGCAATACCGTTTATTCCTCTTCAGGCGGAGTGCTGTTTAATAAGGCGAAGACTACGCTGCTTCTTTACCCAAGTGGAAAAACAGATACCTCTTACGAGATTCCGTCTACTGTGACGACGATTAATGACTATGCGTTTTATTATTGCGAGTATCTGACCTCTGTGACGATTCCCTCCAGTGTGACAACCATAGGAGAATCTGCATTTGAAGGCTGCTCCGGGCTGGCTTCTGTGACGATTCCGTCCAGCGTGACGTCGATGGGGACCATGGTATTCTACGACTGCTCCAGTCTTGCGAGCGTGACACTGGGGAGTGGGCTGACAGAAATTCCTGCTTACACGTTCGAATATTGTACCAGTCTTACGAGTATTTCAATACCCAGTACCATTACCTCGATCGGTGATCAGGCCTTTTTCCGGTGTACGGCGCTGACGAGCTTTACCTGCGGCAGCGGGGTTACTTCGATCGGAGATTATGCCTTTTATAAATGTACTTCTCTTGCCAAAGTGACGCTGAAAAGCAGCCTTACTTCGATTGGAGATTATGCGTTTTACGGCTGCAGCGCACTGACGGCTGCTTACTATCCGAGCACTGCGACAAACTGGGCGAATGTCAGTGCCGGAGATGGAAACAGCTGTCTGACAGAAGCCCTGTATTACAGCATTTCGGCATGCACCTTTAACCTTGAGGCTGTCGTGTATGACGGCAGTGAGCAGGAACCGGTCTCGATAGTTGACGGTACAACCACATTGGCTGAAGGCACAGATTATACCATCAGCTACAGCAATAACAAAGAAGTGGGGACAGCGACGGCTGTGGTCACAGGCGCCGGAGACTATTATGGGTCGAAGACACTGACCTTCTATATTTATATTGGGGATCTGACATCCGGGACGCTTACACTTTCAGCGACAAGCTATACCTACGATGGGACAGCGAAGACCCCGACGGCGACGGTAGTGGTGGATGGTACGACGCTGACAAAGGGTACTGATTATTCGGTTGCCTACAGCAGCAATACAAGCGTCGGTACGGCGACGGTGACGGTGACCGGTATTGATAATTATACCGGTACGCTGACTGCGACATTTACAATCAGTGCCTACAGCATTGCGAAAGGGACGATATCTCTTTCCACGACAAGCTATACTTATAATGGCAGCGCAAGAAAGCCGGCTGTCACGGCAACGGTGAAACTTGATGGTACAACCAGCACAACTTTAACCAAAGGAACCGATTACACAGTTGCTTATAGCAATAATACCAACGCAGGCACGGCGACCGTGACGATCACAGGCAAGGGAAATTATACCGGGACAGTCACAAAGACCTTCACGATCAACAAGGCCAGCCAGACTCTGACGGTCAGTGCGGCATCCTCTGCCATCTACGCCGGAAAGACGACAACAATTACGGCGAGCGGGACCGGCACGATTACGTATTCTTCGAGCAGCACCACGATCGCAACGGTCACGAGCAAGGGCAAGGTGTCCGGCAAGCATCCGGGTACCGTGACGATCACCGTGAAGGCCGCCGGAAACAGTAATTACAAATCAGCCACGAAGAAAATAAAGATCAAGGTGAAGCTTGCGACGGGCTCTGTGACCAGCGTGACCAACAAGACGAGCGGAGTCCTCATAAAGTGGAAAAAAATCACAGGAGCCACCGGCTATTACGTGCAGCGCAGGACGTCCGATGGAAGCTATACGACCATCAAAACCATCAAGGATGTGTCCACGGTCTCCTATACGGATACCAGCACGACGGTGAAGTCAGCCAACAGGACGGTTTTTGTCTATCGCGTGATTGCATACTATGGCAGCACGAAAAACAATTGTGCAGGGAAAAAGATTGTGCGTCTGACGACACCGACGCTGTCATCGGTCAAGAATACATCCTCGAAAAAGGCGACGGTGACCTGGACAAAGGTTTCCAAGGTTTCCGGATACCAAATTCAGTATTCAACAGACTCCAGCTTCTCGACCAGTACGAAAAAGACGCTGACGGGAGCCTCGACCGTTAAGAAGGTTTTGAGCTCGCTGACAAAGGGGAAGACGTACTATGTGAGAATCCGCACATACTACAAGACCAGCGCCGGGACTACCTGGTATTCAGCGTGGAGCAGTAAGAAAAAAGTGAAGATCACGAAATAACGAGCGAAATGTAAGAATCGGAATGTAAAAAGCAGAATGTAAAAAGCAAATAGGTTGAAGAAGCAGGCAGAGAGCGAAAGCAGACCCAAAACAAATGAAAAAAAGACAGCGTACTCGCATGGCTGGAAACCGGAGAACACGGTGATCTTCAGGAAACCAGTAAAAACCAGAGAGACGGCTGTCTTTTTTGCATGCTTTTTTGATGTGCGGAGCTGCACGGCTGCTGACAAAGGATTTATGAGGCAGATTTTCCCAGATTTCCAGTAAAAATTTGCTGAAATTTTTGCTGAAATTTTTACTTTGAAGTCGGACGCAAATCTTGTCTTATCCTAATGAGTGTGTTAAAATTCGCAGAGAAGGTGGGCGGCTGCCGGCCGCTTTACTGAGTACAAGGAAGTTTTGAAATAAGCTGGCTGCAATCCCATTGGCTTTCAACAATGGAGGTCACAGAAAAAGGGTACTGCGAAGGTACGGAATCGTTGCAGAAAAAAGATTAAAAAGATTACAGAAAAATTACGGCAGCAGGAGGAGTCAATGAGCAGAGTTAAAAGAGTATATGTAGAGAAAAAAGACAGCTTTGCGGTGGCCGCAAAGGGACTCGCGCACGAAATCAGAAGCTATCTTGGGGCGGCAGGTCTTACCGGAGTCCGGATTCTGATCCGCTATGATGTGGAAAATATTTCCGACGAAGTGTTCCAGAAGGCATGCCGGACGGTCTTTTCCGAGCCGCCGGTGGATGATTTATACCTGGAGGAATTTCCGATTTCGGAAAAGGAGCGTGCGTTTGCGGTGGAATACCTGCCGGGGCAGTTTGACCAGAGGGCAGATTCCGCTGAGCAGTGTGTGAAGTTCCTCAACGAGGAGGAGGAGCCGATCATCCGTTCCGCGACGGTGTATGTCGTTGCCGGAGAGCTTTCAGACGAAGAATTTGCCGCAGTCAAAAGCTACTGCATCAACCCGGTGGACTCCCGGGAAGCCGGACTGCAAAAGCCGGACACTCTGGTGACACAGTTTGAAGAACCGGCGGACATTGCGGTATTTGACGGCTTCGTTTCGATGGATCAGGAGACGCTGAAAGCTCTCTATGATTCCCTGAATCTGGCGATGACCTTCCGGGATTTTCTGCATATTCAGAATTATTTTGCCCAGGAGGAGCACCGCGATCCGACCGTGACGGAGATCCGCGTGCTGGACACCTACTGGTCCGATCACTGCCGCCATACGACTTTTTCTACTGAATTAAAGAACGTGACCTTTGAGGACGGCTACTACCGGGAGCCGATTGAGAAAACCTATGAGCAGTATAAAAAGGATCACGCGGAACTGTTTGCCGGGCGGGATGACAAATTCCCCTGCCTGATGGATCTGGCGACGCTGGCGGCGCGCAGGCTGAAAAAAGAGGGCAAGCTGGACGACCAGGAGGAATCGGATGAGATCAACGCCTGCAGCATTGTAGTGCCGGTGAAGGTGGAGAGGCCAGTTACTGAAGCAGATTCTGCATATTGTGCGGAGGCAGGATGTGCCGCGGCAGATGAGACGGTTTCCGGACAGTCTGCGGCAGAAGGTGATACGACAGCTGCTGCACAGTCTACGGCTGGAAGGACAGAGACCGTCACCGAGGAATGGCTGGTGAATTTTAAAAATGAGACCCACAATCATCCGACGGAGATTGAGCCGTTCGGCGGCGCCGCGACGTGCCTGGGCGGCGCGATCCGCGATCCGCTTTCCGGGCGTACCTATGTCTATCAGGCGATGCGCGTGACCGGCGCGGCGGATCCGACCGCGGCCGCGTCTGAGACGCTAAAGGGCAAGCTTCCGCAGAAAAAGCTGGTCCGTGAGGCGGCGCATGGCTACAGCTCCTATGGAAACCAGATCGGTCTGGCGACTGGTTATGTAAAAGAAATCTATCACCCGAATTATGTGGCGAAGCGCATGGAGATCGGCGCCGTGATGGCAGCCGCGCCCCGCAGCGCAGTGATCCGTGAAAATTCGGACCCGGGTGATATCATCATTCTGCTGGGCGGTCGCACCGGCCGTGACGGCATCGGCGGCGCGACCGGTTCTTCTAAAGTACACACGCAGGCTTCCATCGAGGTCTGCGGAGCGGAGGTACAGAAAGGCAACGCGCCGACCGAGCGCAAGCTGCAGCGCCTGTTCCGCCGTCCGGAGGTCAGCCGGCTGATCAAAAAATGCAACGATTTCGGCGCCGGCGGCGTGTCTGTGGCGATCGGCGAGCTGGCGGCGGGTCTTCGCGTAGATCTGGATCAGGTTCCGAAAAAATACGCTGGTCTGGATGGGACAGAGATCGCGATTTCCGAGTCCCAGGAGCGGATGGCAGTGGTCGTCGATCCGAAGGATGTGGATGAGTTTATGCGCTATGCCGCAGAAGAAAACCTGGAATCCACAAAGGTCGCGGTCGTGACCAAGGAGCCGAGGCTCTGCCTTCTGTGGAGAGGAAAAGAGATTGTCAATATTTCGAGAGCATTTCTGGATACGAACGGGGCGCATCAGGAGACCGATGTGGATGTGGAAATGCCCTCTGAGACCGAAAAATATTTTACCCGTCCGGATGTGGAGGATGTCCGCGGAAAATGGCTGTCCGTGCTCTCCGGCTTAAATGGCTGCTCACAGAAGGGGCTGGTGGAGATGTTTGACAGTTCCATCGGCGCAGGCTCGGTGCTGATGCCATACGGCGGAAAATATCAGCTGACCGAGACTCAGGCCATGGTCGCGAAGCTGCCGGTGCTGGACGGAAAGACGGATGCGGTGACGATGATGAGCTATGGCTTTGATCCGTACCTTTCTAGCTGGAGTCCCTACCACGGAGCAATCTATGCGGTGACTGAGTCGATCGCGCGGATCGTAGCCAACGGCGGAGAGGCGGATAAGATTCGCTTTACCTTCCAGGAATACTTCCGCCGCATGACGGAGGACCCGAAGCGCTGGAGTCAGCCCTTCGCTGCACTTCTGGGCGCCTACGACGCGCAGATCGGATATGGCCTGCCCGCGATCGGAGGGAAGGACAGCATGTCCGGCTCCTTTACTCTTGCAGACGAGGAACCGCTGCCGGGAGCTGAGGCGGATGCCGGCACGGCGCAAAACGCGGCTGGAGCGGATGGCGCAGCAATGGCAGAATGCGGTGCCAGTGAAAAGGATGCTGTGTGTTTGGGCGGCGCTAAAAAAACACATATGCGCGAGATCGACGTGCCGCCGACTCTCGTTTCCTTCGCGGTCGATGTGGCCAGCAGCCGCACGATGATTACGCCGGAGCTCAAGCAACCAGGCAGCAGGCTGATCCTGCTTTCCATCGAAAAAGACGAATATGATCTGCCTGTATATGACCGCGTACTGGATCAGTACCGGAAGTTCCATCAGGATATTGAGGCCGGCAATATTATTTCCGCCTATGCGCTGGACGGCAATGGCCTGGCGGCGGCTCTTTCCAAGATGGCTTTCGGCAACGGCCTGGGCTTCCGGATTGAGCACAATGTGGATGAGCGCGACCTGTTCACGGCAGGCTTCGGAAACATTGTCGCCGAAGTGCCGGACGGCGCGGTAAGCCGCCTGGCAATCACCTACACCGTGATCGGCGAGGTGACAGGTAATGGATTCTTTGAGTACCGGGATGTGAAAATCCCGATTGACGAGGCATTAAAGGCCTGGACGGGTACTCTGGAAAAGGTATTCAAGACCGATTCCGGTATTCCGACCATCGGCGGCGGTCTTGATATCGACGGCAATCCGGTGAATGGACCGAGGAGCTACTTCTTTGCCGGCAGAAAGGATTCCGGCGGCAAAATGACGCAGCAGGGCTGGAGGCTTGGCGAAGGGAACCTGTATGTCTGCAAACACAAGGTCGCGAAACCACGTGTTTTCATTCCAGTATTTGCAGGCACAAACTGTGAATATGACAGCAAGAAAGCGTTTGAGCGCGCCGGTGCCGAGGTAGATGTCCGCGTGTTCCGCAACCTCAGCGCGCAGGATATCCGTGAATCTGTGGATGCATTTGAGGATGCGATCAGCCAGGCGCAGATCATCATGTTCCCGGGCGGGTTTTCCGCGGGCGACGAGCCGGACGGCTCCGCGAAGTTTTTCGCGACAGCCTTCCAGAACGCGAAAATCAAGGAAGCGGTGACCAGGCTTCTTTCGGAGCGCGACGGACTGGCGCTCGGCATCTGCAACGGCTTCCAGGCTCTGATCAAGCTCGGCCTGGTGCCGAATGGCGAGATCACCGGGCAGACGGAGGATTCCCCGACTCTGACCTTCAACACGATTGGACGCCATATTTCGAAGATGGTCTACACCAAGGTAGTCAGCAACAAGTCCCCATGGCTTGCCAAGGCAGATCTGGGCGGTGTTTATACAAACCCGGCCTCCCACGGCGAGGGCCGGTTTGTGGCGAGCAAAGAATGGCTGATGCGTCTGTTCGGCAACGGCCAGGTGGCGACACAGTACTGCGATATCAACGGAAATATAGACGTCAGCGATGAAATGTGGAATGTCAATGGTTCCTATTTTGCCATCGAAGGCATCACCAGTCCGGACGGAAGAGTATTCGGCAAGATGGCGCACGCGGAGCGCCGGGGTGATTCTGTGGCAGTCAATATTTACGGCGAACAGGACCTGAAGATTTTTGAAGCAGGTGTGGAATACTTCCGATAAATCTTTCGATGAATAAAGAAGAAATAAAAATAAATGAAGAAGAAAATAAAAGCAGACAGTGTCGATGAATTATTTGAGATCGTAAAAGCCATCCAGAATGGGGAAGAACCGGAAGCCTATGTAAAGCGCAAGGCCGAGGAGGAACGCGCCGCCCGGCTTGCGGCTCAGAAGGCCGAAGAAGCGGAACGCGCCGCAGCCAAAGAAGCCCGAAAGGCGGCTCAAAAAGCGGAAGAAATGGAACGCGCCGCAGCCCAAAAAGCCCGAAGAGCGGCTCAAAAGGCCGAAAAAGAGGAAAACGCTGCCGCCAGAGAAGCCCGAAGAACGGGCCAAAAGGCTGAAGAGGCGGAAACGCCCCCTCACGTGCGTTCGGCGGCAGATCGGGCCGCCAATAAGAGAAACGCTTCGCATTTGGGCGGCCCTGCGGAGCGCGCCGACGCAATAGAAACCCGAAGGGCGGCTCAAAAGATCAGGGAGCCGGAGCGTTCATCCGCGGAAGAAGCTGGGAGAGCGCAATGGGAATCAGAGGAACAGGCAGATTTCGCCGCAGAAGAAACCCAAAAAGCAGCCCGGCAAGGATACCGGGAAGAGGATGCGTTTGAACGGGAGCTTGAAGAAGAAAACGGCGGAAGCTTTGAGGATGTACTCGCAGCCCTGAGAGGGTACTTGACCCAGGCTGGCAGTTTTATCACAAGTAATACGCAGGTGCTCGGAGAAAAATTCAAAGGGATCGGAGCGAGTGCGAAAAAAAACGGCGAGAAAGCAAAAAAGACAGTGTCTTCTCTGGTAAAAAGCGTCCGGGAGCGTGTCCCCAAAGCGTCAAAGAGCCAGACAAAGCAGGAAGAACCGATACTACAGGAAGAGCCGGTATCGCAAAAAGAACGGGTATCACAAAAAGAGCCGATATCACAAAAAAAACCGGTACCGCAGAAAGAGTCGGCACAACAGGAAGAACCTGTCCACAACCTTGGCAGAGTGCGTCTGGCGGATACAGTAGCGGCAGAAACTGTGCCGACAGCGAAAACCGGAAAAACGCGGAGACGCTACGGTGCCAAATCGGTATCGGAAGAAGCGGAGACAGTAGGCAGGCGGATCCTTCACAGTCTGCATATGGAGCCGTCCGGGGAAAAACAGCAGGGAAAAACGCGGGATAGCTCCAGCACGAGCGAGGAAGAACCGATGGATCTGGAAACTCTTCAGATCCTGGACCGTATCCTGGATCATCCGGCGGAATCTCCCGTGGATGGAGCTGCGGACACTAAGGCTGCAGCTCCAACAGGCATACCGGCGAGTTCTGCGGCCACCGGGGCTGCGGCTCCGGCAAGTGCTCCAGCGGGTTCTGCGGCTCCGGCAGGTGCTCCAGCGAGTCCTGTGTCCATCGGGGTTATGACTCCAACAGGCGTTCCGGCAGGCTCTGTGTCTCCTGAAGCTGCGGCGCCAACAGATGCTCCGGCGGGGGTTGGGTCCACTGAAGCTATGGCCTCAACGGATATTTCAGCGGGCACTATGACTTCAGCGGGCATTTTGCCTGGCGGAGCTGTCGTATCGTCAGACATGTCTGCTGCTGTGAACACGAAAACAGGCTCCGGCAGACCGAATGCTTTCGTTAACACTGCGGACCCATCTGTCGAAACTGCAGACACATCCGCTAAAACAGCAGATACATCTGTTGAAACCGCAAACACATCCGCTGAAACCGCAGACACATCTGCTGGAACTGCGGACATATCCGCAAAGACCGCAGATCCAACTGCGGGAATCACAGATCCATCCGCTAAAACAGCAGATACATCTGTTGAAACCGCAGATACATCTGCAGGAATTGCAGGTACATCTAATGAAAACGCAGGCATATCCACGGATACATCCCGGAAGCCGCACCTCCCGGATCTCAGAAAATCTCTGGAGCACTGGAAGCAGACACTGGCTGAGAGCGGAAACAAGGCCGTGCGTCTGGGCGGCGCCATGATTATACTCATTGTTGTTCTGGTCGTGGTGGCTTTGTCCCTGACAAACCATATACTGACCATTCAGAAGAAGAAAAAATATGTCACTGCAGATCAGGGACTCAACCTTCTGGTGGAGAACCAGCCGGAAGAATGGTGTTCCTCCTGTGAGCTGCAGCTGAAAATTTCCGTGAAGAGCGGGACAATATCCTCGGTTACCATCGGAGGCATTTCCTGCACACTGGATGAGAACGGATACGTAACTGTGGACGCAGAAGAAGAGCAGCTTGAAGCCGTGGTCGTGACGGATACAGAAACGCTGACAGCGACCATTGAGATACCGATGCTTGATGCCGGGGCTCCTACTCTGACAGCAGAAAAATCAGGCGGGGAAATCACTTTGACTGCGGAGGACGACCGCTCTGGGGCGGAAACTATCTGGTATGCCGTACTGGATGACGGCGACTGGCTGCAGCTTCCGGTTTATCAGAAGTATGATGAGTCAATTACTTTTGAAGAAGACAAGACCTATTATTTTTACGCAACAGATCAGGCGGGAAATCGCAGCACACCATTGGTGACCAGTATGGAAACGGCAGAATCGATCAGTGTAAGCGCGAGCGAGCTCTCTCTTTTTGAGGGAGAGACGGGAGAAATTTCCGCCGAGGTGAATCCATCCGGAGCCCTGTATACGGGATTGAGCTACGCAAGCTCCAATACGGCGGTGGCGACTGTGAGTGCCTCCGGAGTGGTGACGGCCGTAGCAGCGGGCTCCGCGGTGATCCAGGTGAGCGCGGACGGGCTGGAGGCGGTTTCCTGTCAGGTGAACGTTGTTTCCGAGCAGACCGTGACCATCAGCGCAATCGGCGACTGCACATTGGGCACGTATGCCGGCTCGGTGACCTCCACAAATTTTGATACCTATTATTCCATGTACGGAGCCTCTTACTTTTTTGAAAACGTTCGTGAAATTCTGGAAAATGATGATTTTACATTCGCAAATCTGGAAGGAACGTTGACGGATGAGACGACCCCTCTGGATAAAACCTACGCATTTAAAGGAGATCCTTCCTATACAGAGATTCTGCTGGACGGCTCCATCGAGGTCGTGACCCTCGCGAACAACCACAGCAGTGACTATGGCTCGCAGAGTCTGGTTGATACGAAGGAAAACCTGACCAGCGCCGGCATCGAATACTGCATCGGTGATACCATTGCCTACGAGGAAATCTCCGGGGTCAAGGCTGCTTTCATCGGAATCTATGAGCTTTCGACGGGACTGGAATGTGAATCCCAGGTGCGCGAGACCATCGCTGAAGCACAGGAAGAGGGCGCTCAGCTGATCATTGTGGCTTTCCACTGGGGGACAGAAAAAGAAACTGCCGCAGACGAGACGCAGCAGTCCCTCGCCCATACAGCGATTGACTGCGGGGCAGATCTGGTCGTCGGACACCACCCGCACGTCCTGCAGGGGATTGAAAAATACAATGGCAAATACATCGTATACAGCCTTGGAAACTTCTGCTTCGGCGGCAATTCCAACCCCTCCGACAAGGACACCATGATCTTCCGCCAGACCTTTACCATCACATCAGACGGCGTGGCGGATGACGACGCAATCGAGATCATCCCCTGTACGTTGTCCTCCGCATCCGGATACAACGACTACCGTCCGACCCCGGCCACCGGCAGTGCAGCGGACGAAATCATGGATCGGATCAACGAATACAGCTCCGCGTTTGGGGACATTGTTTACACAGCCTCGACCGGAGTGTAGATAAAAGAAAAGCATCCTTACATATGTTTCCGCTTTCGCTTCGGCTGATGAATATTCCGCGCGAGGCGTGGGATGTTGTCTGCAGTGTGGGTGCCGCTCACTGGGAAAGGGTGCCGCGACCGCTACAATGGAAGGTTTTATTAAAAGGTGGGTACCGCTCGCATGGAAAAGGTGCTGTCAATGAAGCAAACAAAATGACCTCTCACATGTTTTTCGGAAGATTTACAGAGCGCCCGGTGTGTCATTTTTCAGAAAAAATGCGCATCGGAAACACATCACTGTCTATATGAATAGCAAATGATTCAATATGAAACAGCGAAACACATTATATTGAAAATAATATGTGCCCATGATACCATTTCGGCTGGGAAGACGTAAACAGAGCCTTCCCAGAAAGGAGAAATGGATATGACACACATATCTGCTGAGAAAAAAGTTTACTGCTACACCATGGAAGGAAGCCGCTATCTGTTCGCTGATGAGCGGGTCAAAATGCACCTGATTGACCTCATCAGCGAAATCCACCAAAGAGATGGCTGGCTTCTTTTTGCGTTCTGCATTCTGGACGATTCTGCTTCCTTTATCATAGGAACAGACAAAATTACCGCAGTCGTCCGGACGATTCAGACTACCGTGCGGAGGCACCTCTGGCAGCCGCCGGAATTCCGCCAGGTTCGCGAAAGCAGGATGGAGCTGAGCGGACAGGTTGAAAAGCTGGACACGATGGCTGAAATCATCTTCCGCAGCCGCGAAATCCACAGGCTTCCGCTTGAACAGGGGGTAGTTTGCGCACTCGGGGATTACTGGTGGAGCAGCTATCCCACCTACACCGGGCTTCATGTGTGGGAGATGGTAGATCGAGGAGTGCTGTCCATGGCATTTTCTCCGGATCCCCTCATTGCACGCAGACAGCTGGAGCGGTTTCATACCGCGGACAGCGTGAGAGCCTGCGAGATGAACGAAATCCTGATCTGTAAATAAAAACGAAAAACAGAGGAAAACGTGACAGAAAATAAAAAATCTTTCTTAAAATCCTTAAAAAAAACAGAATAACGGTGACAAAAAAAGGAAACGGTGCTATGATAGGGAACCGAAAATTACGGGAAACAGACAGAATGATATTATTTTTTCCTGGGAGAATTCATATGAGAACAAAGATAAACAAAATTTGTGCCTGGTTTCGCAGATATCCGCTGATGATATCCGTGTGTTATCTGCTTTTCTATCTGGCAGCGTTTCACTGGCTCGAAGAGACGGTCGTGCCGCGGTATATCATCCACTGCAAGCTTGACGAGCTGATCCCGTTTTGCGAGGCTTTTATCATCCCCTATATTTGCTGGTTTCCATACATCGGAGGCATGTTTCTCTGGTTTTACCGCCGCGGATGGGATGATTACAAAAAGCTGTGCCAGATGATTTTTTCAGGACTGACCATCTGCCTGATCATTTATTATATCTTTCCGACCGGACTGAATCTCAGGCTGGCCTCCTCGCCGCACGAGACCGGCGCCCTGTACAACCTCGTAGTTATGCTTCGCGCCATCGACACGCCGACCAACGTCTGTCCGTCCATCCATGTGATGAACACAGTCATGTGTTTCCAGGCAGTCTGCAGCCTGGACGGCCTGAAACACCGCCGGGCGACCATCGCGGCGCACCTTGTGATCATGGTTCTCATCTGTGCATCCACCGTTCTGCTGGACCAGCATTCGATCATCGACGTGGTCTGCGGAGCAATGATGAGCTTCGTCATACACGGCCTGGTCTATAAGGTGGAGTGGAAGAACGAGCTTGCCACCCGAAAATCCTACGCCGAAGACCGCTCAAAAAAGCCGCAAAAAACCCGCAAAAAACTCAGCTGAAGTGAAAAAGTAAATTCCACTCTGAAAAGCGCAAAAAATAGGTGGAGA
>JAJQFO010000165.1 GCA_021201095.1 Lachnospiraceae bacterium | reverse complement strand
ATATCAGGCTGTTTCTGTAGATAGGGTTCGTAAAATTGAGGCAGGGATGCTGCAGAAGGCATGACAGATCGCGTGGGCTTTTCGGATTGATAGCTTGCTTTGAAAGCAGAGGGGAATCAACCTTCTCCTATGCTTTTTCAAGGAAAACCAATAATCTGAAGATCTTATGAGACGATGAATACTTGTAATCGAAATAAGAGCCTTTTTTTAAGGCTCTATTTTATTGCTTATTTTCGGGAAGACGCAGATCCGGAGATAGTTGGAGAGGAGGGACAGTAATTGTTGTACGCACTATATTATCCACAGGCGATAAAGCCGGAAGATACCAGATATCCGCACACATCCGCTCAGCCGTTTCAGTTTACGATTGAGCGGATGCGTCATTATATGGGGGCCTGGCATTCGATGACGGCGGTTCTTTTCCCGGATTATCTTTTCTTTGACTGTGAAAAGGACGCGGCCGAGGAAGCGAAAGGGAAATTAGAAGAGGAGCTGAACCGGGATCAGGAAATCAAACAGCGGCTGCCGCTTGTTCCGATACCTGCCGAGCTTTCTGAGTTTTTATATGCTCTCTGTGACCAGGAGCATCACATCCCCATGTCGAGAGGAATCATAAAGGATGGTTCTGCGCATGTCACGGAGGGACCGCTCACCGGGTACGACGACCGGATTGTTCGGATTGACCGGCACAAGCGCCTGGCGTGGCTGAAATATTCTGATGCTGTGACCAGAAATTTCGCAAAGGACAGCACGAGCGTCCTTGTGGCCGGGCTGGAGATTACGGAGAGGGTGTCGTAGAACCACAAAAACGGCTGATGCTTTTATGATCGGAGGTGAGAGCTTTGAAAATTGAATTGTACGAACACAACCAATCCGCATATGATGCGGCAGTGGACATGATGCAGCACACCGGGAAAGCGGCGGTGATTCACCCGACGGGAACCGGAAAATCGTTTATAGCTTTCCGGCTTTGCGCGGATCATATAAATGAACGTATCCTCTGGCTCTCGCCGTCAGAATATATCTTCAGGACACAGCTGGAGAATCTGAAAAAGGTGGCGGGGGAGATTCCGCAGAACATTACATTCTGCACCTATGCAAAATTAATGATGATGGACGATGCGGAGATTGCCGGAATCTGCCGGAACGGCGGGAACGACAGGAACGACTGGAACGGAGGTACCGACAGAACAAACAGAACCGAAAGAACCGAAAGAACCGAAAGAACCGAAAGAACCGAAAGAACCGGGATATCCTCTGATGCGAAAAATACTTCGCGTTTGACGGAGACAGGGGAATTTTCCCCATCCTACATCATTCTGGATGAGTTCCATCGCTGCGGGGCGAAGTGTTGGGGAGGCGGCGTGCAGCGGCTGCTGTCCATTTACCCTGGCACACCAATTCTCGGCCTTTCTGCTACGAACATCCGCTATCTGGACAACCAGAGAGATATGGCGGATGAGCTTTTTGATGGAAATATTGCATCGGAGATGACCCTTGGCGAAGCAATCGTCAGGGGTATTTTAAACCCGCCGAAATATGTGCTTTCCGTTTATTCCTGGAAAAGGGATTTAGAGAAGTATGAGAAACGCATCCGCCAGTGCAGAAGCAAGCTTGTCCGTGACGAGTGCGACCGCTATCTGGAAGCGCTGCGCCGCACATTGGAGATGGCGGACGGACTGGATGTGGTTTTTGATAAACATATGAGCAACCGGACCGGAAAGTACCTTGTGTTCTGTTCAAGCAAGGAGCACATGGATGAAATGCTGGGGCATCTGGACTGGTTCGCGAAGGTAGACCGCCATCCGCATGTTTATTCCCTTTATTCCAATGACCCGGGGTCGGACAGGGCGTTTGACGACTTCCGAAACGATAATGATCATACGCACCTGCGGCTTCTTTATTGCATTGACGCACTGAATGAAGGAATCCACGTGGAAGGTGTCAGCGGGGTGATTCTTCTGCGGCCGACGGTCTCTCCGATCGTCTACAAGCAGCAGATCGGGCGGGCGTTATCCGCCGGCAGGGGAAAAACCGCCCCCAAGGAGCTGTCCGCCAGTAGAGAAGGAACTGGCGACAAGGAACTGTGCGCCAGTAGAGAGGAAAACGCCGCCAGGGATCTGCCCGCTGGCAGAGGAGGAAACGCAGGCGGGGGAGTATCCTCCGGCGAGGTCGGAACCGCCGATATTTTCGACATAGTCTCGAATATAGAAGCCCTCTGGAGCATCGATGCTGTGGAGGAGGAGATGCAGCTGGTGACTTCCTACTACCGCAGCCTTGGCGAGGAGGAGCTGATTGTAAACGAGCATTTCCGGATTATAGACGAGCTGCAGGACTGCCGCAAATTGTTTGCAAAGCTGAATGATACGCTGACTGCGTCCTGGGATCTGATGTTTAAGCAGGCAAAGATGTTTTATGAGGAAAATGGAAATCTGGAGGTTCCCTGCAGATACATTACGGCAGACGGTTACGCCCTGGGGAACTGGATTACCAACCAGAGGAGAATCCGCAAAGGACAGATTCCCGGCTCGCTTACCGAAGAGCGCATCCGCAGGCTGGATTCCATCGGCATGGTCTGGGAAGCGGTGGCGGATCTGAAATGGGAGCGGTATTATGCGGCGGCAAAGCGGTACCGCGAAAAACACGGCGACCTGAACGCCCCGGCGAAGTATGTGGATGAGGAAGGAGTCACATTGGGCGCCTGGCTTTCTGATATCCGGGCCTTGAAGAATGCCGGCGGCCACCAGACATTTTTGTCGCCGGAACGGATCCAAAAGCTGGACGATCTCGGCATGATCTGGGATGTGCTGGATTATTTCTGGGAGCGGAATTACGCGGCGGCCGCCAGCTATTACCGGGAACACCGTGA
>JAJQFO010000294.1 GCA_021201095.1 Lachnospiraceae bacterium | reverse complement strand
GCCGGGAGGCGGCCCGGGAGGCCCTGGAGCGGGTCCGGCAGGCGGTCCGGGAGGTCCAAGCGGTCCGGGAGGTCCAAGCGGCCCGGGAGGTCCAGGAGGCACAGGAGGTCCGGGAGGCCCAGGAGGTCCGGGAGGTCCAGGTGGACCCGGCGCTGGCGGTAAGAAGTTCATAGGCATGAAGAAAAAGGACACCCGGCTTCATCTGATCCAGAAAAAAGCCCTGCCGACTGCAGACGGTTCGGAGATTGCGCCGTTTGAAGGAATGGTTTTGGGCGACAGAGAAGTGGACTTGATAGTAAATCGCTTCCAGGCGGGCGAATTCCATGGAATGAAGTACAATCTTTTCATCCCGCAGGACTACGATGAGACGCAAAAATATCCGATGCTTCTGTTCATCCCGGACGCGACCGGAAACGGCCCAGAGCAGGACAGAACCCTGATCCAGGGAATGGGAGCGACCATCTGGGCGACAGACGCTGAGCAGAAAAAGCATCCGTGCTTTATCGTGGCGCCGCAGATCGACGGCGAACCGCTGACCAACAACGATTACACCTGCTCGCCGCAGCTGGAAACCATCAAGGAGCTGCTGGATTCTCTGCAGGAGACCTACAGTATTGATGCAGACCGCATTTATACCACCGGGCAGTCCCAGGGATGCATGGCTTCCTTTGAACTGAACATCCGCTATCCGGACTATTTCGCAGCGGCGCTGCTGGTTTCCGGACACTGGGATGCCGAAAAGATCGCCGACGCTCTTTCTGGGAAAAAGCTTTTGATCGCCTTAAGCGAAGGCGGACTGGGCGAATTTGACTCCATGAGCAAACTGTATGATCTGCTGCAGGAGCGCGGTGCGAGCGTAGAGAAACGGTTTTTCAATGCCAGAGCGGGCAAGGAAGAGCTGAATGCCGCGATGGCAGAGTATCTTTCCGGCGACGCGAACATTAAGCTCGCCATCTATACCAAAGAATCCAGTCTGCCGGATGATGGGAAAAAGTATTTCGGCATCATGTACCATCAGCGCGGATGGGAGATCACTTATCCGATCGAAGCCGTGCGCGACTGGCTGTTTGGTCAGACAAAGTAGGCTTTACGTGGGACAGACCAGGCAGGACGTGTAAAACTGGCTGCTCAGTGAAAAAAGCTGGTTATGCAAGACTGGCTGTGTGTGGCCATACAAAATGAAAAATCCACTGATTTCTGTTGTGCAATCGGTGGATTTTTCCTGTGTATGGAATGTCTGATGTGGTATTTACAACAGCTTCTCTTTTAATGTCTCCAGAATCGCTGTGATCCTTTCTGCCGGCTCGGGATTTTCGCTGTCCAGCCAGTCATAGAGCATGGCGAAGGTACCCTGAAAGATAAACTGGCGGATGTATTTTTCTTCTGTTTCTGAATAGCTGCTTTCTTCGGTCATGTTTTGAAAAATCGCGCGGATGCTGGGAATCGTAAACAGGTGCAACGCAAATTCCTGCGCCGGAAGAGAACGCACCAGAAGGCAGAACAGTTCCCTTTGCTCATATAAATGATGCAGGACCGGCAGGAGTGAGTCTGAACTGGTTTCGTTTTTTACACTGCTGTTTTGTGCGGATACATGATCCTCCTGATGTGTTTTCTGAGAAAATGCTTCCGCATGTGTATGGACGGGCTTTATCTCGTCGTCCAGCTGTTTCAGAAAATCAGCTTCAATTTCATTCAGAAGCTCCTCCGGGCTGCCGTAGTATTTATAAAAAGTCGTGCGGTTGATCTGCGAGACCTTACACAACTCATAGACAGTAATCTGACTGAGTGACTTTTCTTTTAACAGCTGAATCATGCCGGACTTGAGCATGGTTTTACTGATGCGGATTCTCTGATTTTCCATTACATTACACCTCAACAAATTTTTAAATTCTGTTGATTTTAAATCAAATAAAGGATAAATGGTTGACTGCAAAACATTTTAAACTAAACAGTTTGTTGACTTTCTGCGATGGTGATAATTATAATAAGTATCAATAAATTTGTCAACGGATTTTAAAGGCTGCCTTGATTCTGGATTGCTTTGGACAGGACAGACTGATTCTGTTCGTGATCATGATGATGATCTGCATTGTCCTGACGGAAACGCCGCTGAAAAAATGGGTTGCGAAACAGGAAAAGGGCGCGTTTGCTTTCGCGGATGCCAAGTATTATGAAAAGTATCCCTCGTTCTGGAAAAAGTAAGATGGAGGAAAAAGCATGGCGGATAAGAACATTATTTATTATTATTCCGGCTCCGGCAACAGCCTCTCCGTGGCAAAGCATGTCGGCAGGAAGCTGGGGAACACCGATATTGTGTCAGTCTATAAGCTGCGTGATAATGCAAAAGTTCCTGCGGATTACGCGCGGGTCGGCATTGTGACCGCTACGTGGTTTGTCCGCCCGCCGCGGATTGTGAGGGAGGTCTGCGAAAAGCTTATGCTCTCCCGGTCGCAGAAGGTATTCATCATCGCCACCTGCGGCGGCTATGATGGTTATGTCTGTATAGACCTGAAAGCAATCCTGCAGCCGAAAACGGATTTCCCGGTTCAGACATTTATGCTGCCGATGCCGCCCAATCATATTGTAGGCTTTTCACCGATGCCGGACTGGATTGTCCGCATCTATCTGCAGCATGAAAAGAAAGCATCTGTGAAAATAGCGGAGAAGATAAAAACGGATCAGCCGACAAAGAACCGGAAAGGACTCAACCGCAGGGTACTTTCCTGGGCATCCAGAACATTTAACGGCTGGCTGGGCGTCGACCGCGATTCGACAGAAGGCGGATTTTATACAACGGAGGCCTGTACAAAATGCGGCACCTGTGAGAAGCTGTGTAAGAACGGAAACATCCTTCTGACGGAGGACGGCGTGGTCTGGGGCCATGACTGTCAGCAGTGCATGGCCTGCATCATGTGGTGCCCGAACCATGCCATCCGTCATCCCAACGTGCCGGAAAAACGCAGACGCTACCAGAACCCGAATATCCGGCTGAAGGATATGACGCATTCCAGATTCCATGTGGGAGGAGATGGAAGTGAAATATAAGATTAATCCAAGAAATGGCGACAGACTTTCTGTTCTTGGCTATGGCTGTATGCGGTTTGCCGGAGACAGCATCGTAACGTCCTTCACCGGACGTTTTGACGAGAAAAAGGTAGAAAAGCTGATCGTCTCCGCTGTGGAGCAGGGAATCAACTATTTTGACACGGCTTATGTGTATACCGGAAGCGAGGAAATCCTGGGCAGTGTCCTGAAAAAGCACAATCTGCGGGATCAGGTTTTCATTGCTACCAAAATGCCGCTGATCATGTGCCGGAAAGCGGAGGATCTGGATAAGTTTTTCGATAAGCATCTGGAACATCTGCAGACCGATCATATTGACTATTACCTGCTGCATATGCTGACGGATATGAAGACATGGGAGACGCTCTGCAGCTGGGGCATCCGCGAGTGGGCGGAAGAGAAAAAGAAATCCGGACAGATCCGGAACTTTGGCTTTTCCTTCCACGGAGCGCAAAGCGAATTTCTGGCTTTGCTGGATGCGTATGACTGGGATTTCTGCCAGATTCAGTACAATTATTCGGACGAAAATTATCAGGCAGGCGTCACCGGATTGAAAGCGGCCGCAGCGAAGGGAATGCCGGTCATGATCATGGAGCCGCTTCTGGGCGGCAAGCTGGCGAAAAACCTGCCGAAAAAGGCGGTGGAGCGATTCCGGCAGACGAATCCGGACATCTCCCCGGCTGCCTGGGGATTCCGCTGGCTGTACAACCAGCCGGAGGTCACGGTAGTCTTAAGCGGCATGAATGAGCAGGAGCAGCTGGATGATAATGTTCGGATTGCGGATACTGCCGCGCCTGGAATGCTGACAGAGGCGGAACAGGAAGCCATCCGGGATGTCCGGGAAATCTTTAAAGAGTCCTATAAGGTCCACTGTACAGGCTGTCATTACTGTACACCCTGTCCGGCCGGAGTGGATATCCCGGCCTGCTTTACTGCCTACAATACCCGTTACTCCATCAGCAAAAGTCAGGGACTGATTCAGTATTACATGGGGACTCTGATGAATGACAAGCCCAGCTACGCCAGCCTGTGCAAGGAATGTGGGAAATGCGAGCAGCATTGTCCGCAGTCTCTGCCGATCCGGCAGAACCTGAAGGCAGTAGCAAAGGAATTTGAAGGACCGTTATTTAAAGGAGCAAAAGCGGTTCTGCCGTTTTTTGTAAGAAAAAAGAAAACCTGATGTAACTGCAAAGATACTGAATAATGTTCTGATGCAGGAAACCACAGCCAAAAAGGAGGTCATTATGACATTACAGGAAGCAATGAGCGCACGACATAAAGTGAGCAAATACACAGATAAGCCGCTGTCGGCTGCTGTTGTCCGGCAGCTGAATGACAGAATCAAAGCCCAGAATCAGAAATATGGTCTGAATATGAAGCTTGTCACGGATAGCAAGGATGCAATGCCGGGGATTATAGCTGCTCTGATGTCAAAGGGCGTCAAAAACTACATCATTCTGGCGGGAGCAGACACTCCGGGTATTGACGAAAAACTGGGGTACAGCAGCGCCGATCTGATGCTTTATGCGCAAACGCTCGGCCTGAATACCTGGTGGATTGGCGGAATGTTCAGCCGTAAGAACGCGAAAAAGAATGTAAATGCCGGGGACAACACGAAAATTATCGGAATCGTCGTGGTCGGCTACGGTGAAAATCAGGGCGTCCCGCACAAGTCTAAGGCGGCATCGGACATATCGTCCTATGAAGGAACCGCTCCGAAATGGTTCAACGATGGCGTTAAGGCGGCTTTGTTAGCTCCGACGGCCATGAATAAACAGGCATTTACCATCAAAGGTAAGGGCAATAAGGTAAGTATGACCTGCAATAATGGCTCTTATTCCGGTGCTGATCTGGGAATCGGCAAGTATCATTTTGAACTGGGTGCCGGTAAAGACAATTTTGAGTGGATGTAATTCTGCTAATTTTGCGTGATTGCAATGGAAGAAATTTACTGCCTGATGAGGTTTCTTTTGAAGTTATAAAAAGCCTGTAAATTGTTCCGGTACACAGAGTGGAAGTGCCGAACAGAGATTGCGATATATAGAGCAGAAAAGAGATGTAAGCAACGATATGGTAAAACAGGCCGGATATTTTTCTTATCCGGCCTGAAATTTGTTTTGAGTGATTCTGATTTTATATTGTCTGCTCAAACAGCCATTCCCTTACCGTGTCCAGGTCGTAGGCCACTCGCCAGGTATTCATGTGTTCTGTAGCGTCTGTGGAGGTTACATCGTCTCTCATTACTGTATTCGCATCAAAAACAGTCCAGTTGATCGTGGTTCCCGCCGAAGCCTGCTCAGCTGCCAGCTGTTCCTGTTCTTCATCGGTCAGAGTAGCTGCCCACTGTGCAATGGTCACTTCGGTTCCTTCCGCTTCCACGGCTTCGGTGATCTCGGTCATGCCCGGATAGGCTCTCGCGTCGCCTTCGGAGCAGATCATCCAGATATTCTGCGTGGACAGCTGCGCAATCGAATCGGTATAGGCGGAATCGGTCTGCCCGGCGACCAGAAGAGCGCCGGCAAATTCATCCGGATAATCAATGAGCAGCTTGATGGAGCGGATGGTTCCAGAAGACTGTCCGACCAGGTATTCTCTTGAGGTATCCACGTTGTACTGGCTGACAATCTCAGTGACCAGTTCCATGGTATACGCAGGGTCTTCGGTATTGGAAGACTCATACTGCGGGACAAGCACGATAGTTTTATGCTCGCTCTGCCATTCCTCGGTCGTCCATATCACGCCGCCCAGACTTTCCGTCAGGGCGAGATATTCATCGCTGCCTTCCCCAGTGGCGTCCGGCATAAACAGAACAAGAGGATATTCGGTGTCTTCCGAGTAATCATCCGGCAGATACAGGCTGTACATCAGGGAAGTACCGTCTGAGAGTGTAAAGGTATACTGAGAAAAGTTTTCAACCAGAAGATTTACATTATTTTCATAATTGGTAGTACAGCTTTCTGCCCACGCATCCAGAGTCGTACCATCCAGGCAGGAGATGCTGCCGGTCTGCCGGAATGTCACGGTCAGTTGGTTGCTGAGCGCGGATTGTGAGGAGAACATGGAGCCTCTGCTGTTGCCGCCGTCCTGTGTGGAACGATCTGCCTTATCGGATGCATCGAAGTTGCCCATTCCAGAGCCATCCGTGTCAGATCTGCCCATCCTGGAGTCATCCGTGTCAGAGTCACCCATCTCGGAATCGTCTATGCCAGAGCTACCCATATCAAAATCACCCATACCAGAGCTGTCCATATCCGAGCGGTCTCCGCGATTGCCGAAGCCGGAATCATTCGAGCCACCCAGGTCGCTGGATTCTGTTTCGATTTCTTCATAGCTGAGGAATTCTGTGTTTCCGCTATTACCGGAATTTTCCCTGTTTTCCGCAGAATCATCACCGAAAGAATCATTTCCAAAAGAATCCTCTCCGAAAGAACCACCTCCGACAGAGCCTTCTCCCAGGGAACGCCTATCCTCAGATCCTTCTTCAAGTGAATCATCCCCCAAAGAGTCGTCCACGAAGGAACTATCTGCATCAGTTCCGCTGCTGCCGGAGCCGCTCCCTCCGTAGTTTGTGGTAGTATAGTCGGTGGAAAGTTCAATCAGGACATAATTTCCGGCTACACTGCTGCCAGGAAGAGCAGCTTCTGAATTTGTATAAACGGCTTCAATCTCATAATTATCCACTTCAAAATCGTCCGCCCGGACACCTGACGGGTCGAGCTTCACGCCGTAGTCGATCACAAGATACCAGGGCTTCTGCCCATCGCCGTACATGTTTGTCACGAGATAATAGCTATTAACGCCTGATGTATCTGCACTGTTTTCGGGAAAGGTTTCCTCTGAGACAGCCTCTGTGGATGTCTTTGCACTTTCCTCGGCACTGGCGCTGATTTCGAAGCCCGCAGTTAGCGAGAAAGCAAGCGTCAGAGAAAGAAAAGACGACAAATTCTTTTTCATATTGTGTTTCATCAAAAGAACGCCTCCTAAAAATATTTTAGCAGTGTTTCAACTGCCCACGTATTTTAACAATTGATTTGTGACAAATGAATGTCTATTTTGTGTTGGATACGTGAACAGCGTTTTCATTTCGACCGTAAAAAGAGGAGGAATCAGACTTATGAAACGAATCATAACAATCAGCCGTGAATTAGGCAGCGGGGGACGCACCATCGGGAAGCTGGTAGCAAACCGCAGGGGAAGTAGCCAGGGACAATTCTAACAAGGCAGAACCCTTGCCCGGCGGGAATTATCTCTGTTATCAGGAACCAAGAGAAAAACATTCCGATCCGACAGCAATCTTTCCGGGTGAGCTTTTTGTCGGAAAAGATGTGGATGTGATTGTGTCAAGTATGTCGCCAAATACATACAAGTACGATAAAGTAATTATGGAGTTTCAGGTAATCACGTAAATTAACGGTTTTCATTTCCCCAATCACACAAATTATCGTCGGTATTTTAAGAATTTCTGCGGAAAATATCTGAGAAGATGAAGGTTTGGCTTTTTGACGGTCGATTGACAAACGATCCTAAATGCTATATCATGTACACATACACCCTTACGTATACGAGGAGGAACGAACATGAAACAGTGTATGGACGCAGAAAATCTGCATCGCAGACTGAAAAAAATAATCGGGCAGGTGCAGGCTATTGACCGTATGATAGATGAGGACATTCCCTGTGAAGATATTCTGGCTCAGATCAATGCGGCGAAATCCGCCTTGCATGGATGCGGGAAAGTTGTCCTTGAAGGACACATTCAGCATTGTGTGCGTGACGGGATTGAACACGGAGACGCAGACAAAACGATCGCTGATTTCACGAAAGCCGTAGAACGCTTCGCAAATATGAGCTAAATCCCTTTGAAAATCCATATTGAAAAGATACGAGAGCAGCCTTTCACGGCTGCTTTTGTTTTTTTTCTGGTTATGCATCCCTTCCTCTGCACAGGGGTCAAATCTGTTAGGATCTCCTAATCTTCGCGCGTATCACTTGACATTCCCATACCCCTATATGTATAATAAACCTATACCCGCACAGGTATAAAATGAACAGGCAGGGATCGTCAATGAACGATACGCAAAAAAATCGTATGAACCAAATACGCCAGGAGTCCAGGGAGGATTATCTGGAAGCTTTGTTTCTGCTGCTCAAAGAGCAAAACGAAATACGGTCTTCCGACCTTGCGTCCTTTATGAGCTTTTCCAGAGCCAGCGTCAGCCAGGCAGTTTTGTCGCTGGAACGGGATGGTTTTCTTTTGATGGATGAAAAGTATTACCTTCACTTGACAGAGAAAGGCAGTCTGGCTGCCGAGAGAACACATCGCAAGCATGTTTTTTTCGAGAAAAACCTGGTGCTTGCCGGCGTTGATCCTGTTTTAGCGGACAGAGAAGGAAGCCGGATGGGTCACTCGTTAAGCGATGAAAGCTTTGAACGGATTGCGGCAGGCGGTATGCGAAAAGAGGGGGAACTAAACTCATATGAAAGCAGCGATTTCCAGACTTGAATGGATGTTAGAGTTGGGAGGAATCAAAAAGGACATTGTTTTTCTTATACTATCAGGAGCTGCGGTCCTATGCAGCCTGGCCGGATGGTCGCCATTTCCTTTTGATGCTGCATGGATTGCTATTGTATTTTGCGGAATCCCGATTATTTTGGAAGCCATCATTGGCCTTGTGACGGCGTTCGACATAAAAGCGGATGTCCTTGTCTCCATTGCGTTGATCGCCTCGGTGATTACCGGAGAAATTTTCGCGGCCGGTGAGGTGGCGGTCATTATGCAGCTTGGGGGTCTTCTGGAAGAATTGACCGTTGCGAAAGCGAGAAGCGGCATTGAGAAGCTCGTAAAGCTGACCCCGACGACAGCCCGGATACTGGGTGCGGATGGAAAGGAAACTATCGTTCCCTCCATGCAGGTCAGGGTTGGCGATAAAGTCCGGGTTCTTCCGGGAGAGACGATCCCGGTGGATGGTGTGATCCTTTCCGGCCAGACTTCGATCAACCAGGCGGTAATGACCGGCGAGTCCATGCCGGTGGATAAGACCGCCGGGGATGAAGTTTCCTCTGGAACAGTCAATCAATTCGGTGCTTTTGATATGGAAGCAACAAAGGTAGGCGAAGACAGCTCCATCCAGCGAATGATACGTCTGGTGCAGTCCGCAGACGCGGGGAAGGCAAAAATCGTGGGGATCGCAGACCGGTGGGCGACCTGGATTGTGGTGATCGCGCTCTCTGCTGCAGCCATCACCTGGCTTGTGACCGGACAGATCATCCGGGCTGTAACGATTCTGGTCGTGTTCTGCCCCTGTGCGTTGGTTCTGGCAACGCCGACAGCAATCATGGCGGCGATCGGAAATGCCGCGAAGCATGGCTTTCTCGTGAAAGAAGGAGACGCACTGGAACGGTTGGCGAAGGCGGAAAAGATCACGTTTGACAAAACAGGAACCCTCACCTATGGAACGCCGAAGGTTATTTGCGCAAAAAGTATTCTCCCGGCGTTGTCCTCTGAAGAAATCTACTCCTTCTGCGCCGCCGCAGAACAGCTGTCGGAGCATCCGCTGGGCAGGGCGATCGTAAAGAGCTACAGCACAGAGATGGGGAACTCCTTTCCTACCTGCGATCAGTTTGCCATGCTGCCGGGACGTGGTGTATCTGCTGTGATTAACGGGACTGCGATTCTTGCCGGTAATTATGAAATGATGGCGGAAAAGAATATCGCAGTCACAGAAGCAGTGCTTACGGAAACAAAAGCATTCCTGAAACAGGGATGCACCGTGATTTATGTGAGTGCAGACAAAAAACTGGCCGGTTTTCTTGTCCTTTCCGATACGCTTCGGGAGAATAGTGCTTCTATGATCGACCAGCTCAAGCGCCTTTCTATAGAACCTGTACTTCTGACCGGAGACAATGAAGAAGCTGCTGTTTCGATTGCCGGGCAGCTACATATCGAGGAAGTCCATGCAGAATGTCTGCCGGAAGATAAGCTAAAATGGATCGGTTCTTATCAGGAAAAACAGGAATCGGTCTGCATGATCGGTGACGGCGTAAACGATGCTCCGGCACTGAAAAAGGCGGACATCGGAATCGCTATGGGTGGTATTGGAAGTGATATTGCGGTGGATGCCGCTGATATTGCACTGGTAGACGATAAAGTGGAAGAACTGCCGCATCTTGTAGCGCTTTCCAAACGAATGATGACTACCATACGTTTGAATATGACATTCTCTATGACACTCAACTTTATCGCAATTACCCTTGCGATCACAGGTATATTGAACCCGGTCGTTGGCGCTCTTGTCCACAACGCCGGATCGGTTTTCGTAATTATAAATTCAGCATTGCTGTTGAATTGGAAAAGAAATGAGGAGGAATATGCCAAAATGATTGAAGTAGAGTGAAAGTTGTGAGATGACTGTTATTTTTAGTATACTCGTATATGCAAGCTACCCGGGAATCAGGAGGGATGATTTTTATGCGCAGGGGCGCGTAAGGAATTTAGCAGCTAAAGCTGCACGCGTCTCCGCTACCGCTCCGGTCGTTGCTAAACGCGTGCCACTGGCACGCAGCAACCGCGCGGCGAGTAGGGGACAAGTCTCCCTACTCGATTGAGCTGTCCAGTCAGCCGTCATCAGATTTTCAATTATTGATCATTGCACAAGCGCCTGTTTTCATTTCCCCAATCGCACAGTTTATCCAGCACGCGGACCAGCGAATGCCCTCTTTCCGTGAGTGAATATTCCACTCTTGGAGGAATTTGCGGGTATTCATGGCGAATGATCAGATCGTCAGCTTCCAGTTCTTTGAGATTTTGGCTCAGCGTTTTATCCGCCACGTTTTTCAGATATCTTCGCATCTGGTTAAAGCGCACCGGCTCGTATTCCATCAGGCAGTAAAGGATAATCGGCTTATATTTACCGGAAATAAGGGACAGAGTATAGCAATATCCGGTGTCTTCAAAGTTTGCGGTTTCTATATTTTTCATCACGCTTACCTCCAGGTAAGTACCTGACATAAAAGTAGGTACTTGTTTTAAATCTGACGCTATGATAGCATAGGTGCAGCCAAAGGGCAATCAGAAAAAATTCAGGAGGTTTATCGAAATGAGAAAAGATATAAAGACTACGGAAGCAATCTTTCCAATGCCGGTGCTGATGATTGCAACCTACAACGAGGATGGGAGCGTTAATGTAATGAACGCCGCGTGGGGAACCATGCTCGAAAGAGATCAGGTGATATTGAACCTGACGGAGTCGCATAAGACAGTAAAAAATATCAAATCAAGAAGGGCCTTTACGGTAAGTATTGCAGATGCGGCGCACGTAGTGGAAGCGGATTATTTTGGTGTCGTATCCGGGAATAACACTGCGGATAAATTTGAAAAGAGTGGTCTGAGCACGGCAAAATCTCAATATGTGGATGCCCCGATTATCAATGAATTTCCCCTGTGTATGGAATGCGAATTTATCAAATATCAGGATGGAGAATACGGATGCGGGGTGATCGGTAAAGTGGTCAATACGACCGCGGATGAAACTGTCATGGATGGCGATAAGGTGAATATTTCAAAGGTTTCTGCAATCGCCTTTGACCCATATACGCATGGATATTATAAGGTTACGGAGCGGGTAGGCGAAGCGTTCAGAGACGGCCTGAAACTGAAATAACTGCGGAGGCACTGTATGGAAATCACTGCGCTGCAGTTTATGATTATATGCCCGCTGGTGTTCCTGGCAGGCTTTGTGGATGCGGTTGCAGGCGGGGGCGGGTTAATTTCCCTGCCTGCTTATATGATTGCCGGGTTTCCTGTGCATATGGCGATTGGTACAAACAAACTCAGTTCAGGCATGGGAACCGCGCTGGCAACCTGGCGATTCACCAGAAACGGATATATCATCTGGAAACAAGCCGCTTTGTGCGTCTTATGTGCTTTGCTCGGTTCCAGTGCCGGAGCAAATCTGGCATTGATGATCAGCGATGAATATTTCAAAATGATTATGCTGGTTATCCTGCCGGTTACTGCGTTTTATGTGATGCGCGGCCATTCGCTTGATATACAGAAGACTCCTTATAGTGAGAAGAAAACCACGATTTTAAGTATGGTCGCTGCAGCGGTGATTGGTGTTTACGATGGCTTTTATGGTCCGGGAACAGGTACATTTCTGTTGCTGTTGCTGACAGCCGTTGCCCATATGCGGCTTACATCAGCAAACGGAGTGGCAAAGGTAATTAACCTGACAACGAATCTTACTGCGCTTGCTGTCTATCTTCTGAATGGAAAAGTGATTTTGATTCTGGGGCTGGCGGCAGGTTGCTTCAGCGTAGCAGGGAATTATGCTGGCACATGGTTCTTTGCGCGGTGGGGAGCAAAATCCGTAAAGCCGCTGATGCTGGTTGTTCTGGTCATATTCTTCATAAAAATATGCTTGGATATGATTGCCTGAATTATGCTGCTGATTACGATACCTGCACCGTCCAGGCGAAGACTCGCCCAGACATCTTTTCTGTACTCATGAGTGCAGCGGCCTTGCCAGAACGGAAAAGATGCCCATCGAAAATATTTCTCGATGGGCGTAATCATATCGTTTTTCAGTTCTTCGCATATCGTTTCAGAAATGCCACGCGTCAGCTGGTTTATTCGTTGTTTAGCAATTTTTCTACCTGATCTCTTCGCTCAAAGAGAACGCAGCCCCCGGCATGATCTTCCATCAGCACATCACCATCCTGCAATGTTGTAAACAGCTTTGAATGAAGTGCTTCTCTCACGGATGTATCCCGGACATTGATATCGGTATATGGAGAGAATGGACATGGCTCTGCATCACCGTGGGAGTTGATATGGAAGAAACCTCTTCCGGCTGCAAGGCATCCGCCTGAGCTCTTCTCATCACCGGGGAAAGAGATAAACAGCATTTCAGGATACTGCTCGCGCAGCTCCATGAGCTTGTTTTTCAGAAATTCCCTTTCGGCATCCCCTGGAGCCAGTTCCGTGCTGTCCTCTGTGACCGGCACGAATTCTACGTAGATGATGACTTTACAGCCGCGTTCCTGAAGGACATGAATGAAATCATCGGAAACCACTTCGTTCAGATTGGAAGTAGTAGCTGTAACGGATGCGCCAAAGATCAGATGGTTTTCTTTTATCTTGTCCATTGCCCGGATCAGGCTCTGGTAGATTCCGCTTCCGCGGCGCTCATCTGTTTTCTTCTCATCGCCTTCAATGCTAAAGATGGGAACCAGATTTCGGGATTGATCAAAAAGCTTAATGTAGCTGTCATTCAGCAAAGTTCCGTTTGTGAAAACCGGAAACAGAATTTCAGGAATTTCCGCTGCTTTTTCCAGAATGTCACGGCGCATCATGGGTTCTCCGCCTGCCAGCAGAATAAAGCCGATCCCTAAGTCTTTCGCTTCCCTGAAAATGGCATCCCATTCCTCTGCGGAGAGCTGCGCATACGCTTTTTCATCCGAGCAGATATGATTTTCCCTTGCGTAACAGCCTGCACAGTGCAGATTGCAGCTGCTGGTAATGCTGGCAATCAGAAACGGAGGGATATGTTCTCCCTGTTTTTCCAGTTCAGCGCGCCTCCTGGAAGCTTCTTTGCTTGCGATTGCATAGCGAGCCATAAAGACGCTTTCCTTCGGGTCTTTTAACGTCGCTCTGATGGCGCCTTTGACAATTTTTTCCACACCGCCTGTCATGTATTCTTCCAGATTAAATTCTTTCTCAGCCATAATGCTTTGCTTCCTTTCTGTAATTTCCGCTGTGAATTTCTTTGCCGATTCCAGATCATTCTGATTTAGCCGACGAATGCTTTCTCTATACACTCTGAAAAAAATCTTTACTCTTAAATAACTACCTGCTATAATGCGATTATAGGCATGGGA
>JAJQFO010000133.1 GCA_021201095.1 Lachnospiraceae bacterium | reverse complement strand
ACGTTAAGAAATGTACGATGGATAGTTGAGACTGTGAATGGATAAACAGCAATTAAGAAATGGTGAGTCATCGTTTTAACATAAGACTCACCATTTTGTTTTTTGTCAGACAGCTTTTTTCTGATTCCAATCAGGAATCAAATTGGGAAAAAATAGAATTGTCAGTCATTTTTTAATCGTTTATAATGTGAACTGAGGAGATTTTCGCTGCTTGCAGCGGAAAATCTCGCAGCTCAGCGAGCAGCTGTGCTGCGAGTAAGAAAAACATACGCTCGTACTGCATTTCCAAATGGGATGCTCTAAAATTGATAACACAATCAATACACGGACGGAGAAAATGCACGAATCACCTTAAAAAATGTCTTGTGCAGAAGCGTCAGTTTGCTGTAAAATAGAAATGAATACCTGCTAAAAGCAGAAATAATCATTCTTTATGCTTTAGAACTATAGCGAAAGAATGAATAAAAATTAACGGGGGATTTACAAATGCCTGACTTAATTCCTGTGATTAACAAAACCCTGGATCTGGCGGAGGTCCGCGACCAGTGGTTTTTTGACGAGAAATACCAGTGCTGGTGTCTGGAGGATGTGCTTTATACCCTGAAAGCGACGACTCCGAAATTTCAGCGGCTCAGCATTTTTGTGCCGGCTCCCTATATGAAAGAGGGCGGCGTGATTGACCCGGAGGGCAGCAGGAACGGCTTTACGGCCGCGACAGCACCGGTGATTATGAACAACAATTCAGCCGGTTATATGCAGATGCCCCATATGTGGCTGGGCGGCCCGCGCTGCTTCGGTCCGCAGTATCTGGAGCGTGGTTTTGTCTATGTGACCTGCGGGAACCGCGGACGTGAGTCGAAGGACGCAGATGGAAAGCGCTGCGGAAAGATCCCGTCAAACCTGGTGGATTTAAAGACGGTCATCCGTTTTCTGCGCCACAACGCGGACGTGCTTCCGGGCGATATGGAGAAAATCATTTCGGTTGGCTGGAGCGCTGGCGGTGCCATGTCCTCTCTGCTGTCTGTGACCGGCAACAATAAAAACTATGACTCTTATCTCGAGAAATCCGGTGCCTTTATGGAAGAACGCGACGATGTCTACGCTGCGCAGATTTACTGCCCGATCATCGATCTGGAGCATGCAGATCTGGCCTATGAGTGGATGTTCTCAGCGGATAAGGAAAATGAGCCGTCCCCGGCAGGACCTGCAGCGGTGATGACGCCGTTTGAGGAGGCTCTCTCCCAAAAGCTTGTAGAGCGCTATATCCAGTATTTCAACGGACTGGGGCTGAAGGATCCTTCTACGGGAGAAGCGCTGATTTTGAATGCTGACGGCAGGAGCGGCAGTGCATACGATTATCTGATGGCAGAGATCAGCAAGGCGGCGACGAAGTTCCTGACGAAACTGGCTGCGGGTGAGCTGCCGGAGACCTATTCGGCAGAGGATTATATCAAAGGCAATTATACCTATCAGGCGATGGCGCCGATGGGCGGTAAAGATGACGATGGAAAAAGCGAAAAAGATGGAATAGACAAAAAAGACGGAAAGGGCAGCGAGCCGGATGATATTGCTCTGATGCAGGGACATGCCGGTCCGGGAGTGGCACTGCGTAAGCCGCCAATGGGTGGTCCGGAAGACGGCCTTCCGGGAGGAAAACCGATGGCGCCTCCAACACTTGGAGACATCCTGTCCCGTCCGCCAAAGGGCGTGCCGACGCCGCCTCCGTTTGAGCCGGAGATGATCACCCTGCAGGGAAAGGATAAGAGCGGCTGGCTTTCCTGGGATGGAAAGCAGGCCAGGGTTTCGGAACTGGACACTTATGTGCTGAATCACCGCCGCAGGATGAAACCCTGTACTTCATTTGACATATTATCCTGCAAGAGCGGAGAAAATGAAGTATATGGAAACGCGGAGCAGCCGGCTGTACATTTCAGCACGGATGTCGCGAAAGCGATAGAATCTCTGAAGGAGCAGTTCCCGGAAGAGTATGCGAAATACTATCCGGCGTATGTTCTGGCAACAGGTGATTCTGCACTTATGCGTCAGCTGTTCCTGAACAACCCGCTGAATTTCATTGGCACAGAGGAACAGTCCGATCAGGCGAAATACTACCGCGTGCGTGTCGGTGCAAGCGATGCGGATACTTCCTTTATGATCGGCATGACCCTGGCGCTGGAGCTGGCAAACGCCGGAAAGCCGGTTGACTATGCGCTGGTCTGGGAACAGCCGCACAGCGAGGCAGATTATCCGGGCGAGGTATGCGACTGGGTTGAGAGTATCTGCAGATAAGCTGAAAAAACTCTGGAATAGAGCGTTTATGTTCTGTTCTGGGACTTGCAGCTGCATAGATCGCTAAGCGATTGAGTATTATAAAATGGTAAGGAGGACAAGACGATGGCAGAAAAAGTAACCGATCTGCGCTCGGCGCTGGAGCTTTTAAAGACCATGCCGGGGCAGCTGGTGGAGACGGATGTGGAAGTGGAGCCGATGGCGGAGCTCTCCGGCGTCTACCGCCACGTGGGTGCGGGCGGTACTGTGCAGCGCCCGACGCAGGAAGGCCCTGCGATGATTTTTAACAATGTGAAAGGCCATCCGGATGCGAAGGTGCTGATCGGTCTGCTGGCGAGCCGCAAAAGGGTGGGCGCGCTGCTTAACTGCGACCCGAAACGGCTGGGATTTCTGCTCAAAGACAGCGTGACCAATCCGATCCCGCCGGTAGAGATCCCGCGGGAACAGGCCAAATGCCAGGAGGTGGTGCATCTGGCGACCGATCCGGATTTTGATGTGAGAAAGCTGGTACCGGCTCCGACGAATACTGAGGAGGATGCAGGTCCCTATATTACGCTTGGCATGTGCTATGCGACCAGTCCGGAGACCGGGACATCGGACGTGACGATTCACCGGATGTGCCTGCAGAGTAAGGATGAGATCTCGATCTTCTTCCAGCCGGGCGCACGCCACATCGGCCATTTCTTTGAGCTGGCTGAGGCGAAAGGAGAGCCGCTGCCGATCTCGATTTCCATTGGTGTTGATCCGGCCATCGAGATTGCTTCCTGCTTCGAGCCGCCGACAACGCCGCTGGGCTATGACGAGCTGCAGGCGGCAGGAGCGATCCGCCACCAGCCGGTGGAGCTGGTGAAATGTCTGACCATCAACGAGCGCGCCATCGCCAACGCAGAGTACGTCATTGAGGGCGAGGTGCTGCCGGGCAGACGCATTCAGGAGGACATCAATTCCGGCACCGGCAAGGCCATGCCGGAGTTCCCTGGCTACTGCGGACCGGCCAACGCGGCGCTTCCGGTGATCAAGGTAAAAGCCGTGACAACCCGTAAAAACCCGATCATGCAGACCTGCATCGGGCCGTCCGAGGAGCATGTCTCCATGGCGGGCATCCCGACCGAGGCGAGCATCCTGGCAATGGTGGAAAAGGCCATGCCGGGCAAGCTTTTGAATGTATACTGCGCCTCCTCAGGCGGCGGCAAGTACATCGCTATCATGCAGTTCAAAAAGTCCATGCCCTCCGACGAGGGACGCCAGCGCCAGGCAGCCCTGCTCGCATTTTCTGCATTCGCAGAGCTCAAGCATGTCTTCCTCGTTGACGAGGACGTCGACCCATTTGACATCAAGGACGTGATGTGGGCAATGACCACCCGTTTCCAGGCGGACAAGGACATCGTCATGATCCCGGGTGTGCAGTGCCATCCGCTCGACCCGTCCAACAATCCGGCTTACCATCCGGACATCCGCGCGACCGGCGTGGCATGCAAAGCCATCTTCGACTGCACCGTGCCCTACGATCAGAAGGACCGTTTCGAGCGCGCGAAATTCATGGATGTCGATCCGAAAAAATGGGTGCCGGAGTTATTCTGAACCATTAGTAAGCGGATAGGGAACGCTTTTCTTCCTCTATCTGCCGTGTCCTTTGCGACAGATGTTGATCTTGCTATCGTTGAAAACGATTTAACATGGCTTGTCATTCCAAAACAAGCCCGCCGTGTCCCTTGTGCTGGATTTAAGTCAAACCATCGGTGAATGCGATTTCGCATAGCGGGATTTTTTGAAAATCAGAATCAGAAGAGTTTCCAGAAAAATCTAATCAGTTTTCTGGAAACTTTTTTTATGCACAGGGCCGACGAGGAAATATCCCATGCGAAGTGTGATCGAAAATAATGTATTACAGCTTTTTATTGCAATTTTAGAATTTGCGTGGTAGAATCAATATAAAAGAAAACGTGACAATTCAGGAAAGAAAGGAGTGCTGAAAAATGGCGAGGATCCGTCTGCCTTACGGCATGGACCTGTTTGAACAGGTGCGTAAAGATCACTGTTACTATATAGATAAAACCCATCTCATCAGCGAGATGATGGATGATCCTTTTAAAGTGAATTTAATCACCCGCCCCCGCCGCTTCGGAAAAACACTGGCAATGAGCATGCTCGCAAGCTTTTTTGATATTCGTAAAGACAGCCGTGAGCTTTTCGAAGGACTGGAGATTTCGAAGAATCAGGAGCTGTGTGCGCAGTGGATGAACCAGTGGCCGGTGATTTTTGTGACACTGAAGGATGTCAGCGGGCGAGATTTTCAGGATGCCTATGACATGCTGAAATTTGTAGTCTCGAATCTTTGTAATGAACATATCTACCTGCTGCAGGATGATAAGCAATCGATTGCTGATAAGGAAACCTTCAACAGCCTGTGTATGCGCAGGGGGGAGCTTTCCGAAGTAAAGAATGCTCTGGAGCTTTTGCTCCGCATGTTGTGTGTACACTATGGGAAGGAAGTCATTCTACTTGTGGACGAATATGACGTCCCACTTGCAAAAGCCAGCGACAACGGCTACTATGACGAGATGCTGAATGTGATCCGTGTGCTCCTGGGGATGTCGTGGAAGTCCAATCCAAACCTTAAATTTGCTGTCGTGACAGGTTGCTTAAGGGTAGCCAAAGAAAGCATATTTACCGGTGCAAATAATTTTGTATCGAATTCCATTTCGGATGTCAGATATCAGGACTGTTTTGGTTTTACGGAGAAAGAAGTTACGCAGATTCTTGCGGATGCGGAGCTTTCAGAAGCGATGCCGGAAATGAAGCGCTGGTATGATGGCTATCGGTTTGGAAAAACAGAGATTTACTGTCCTTGGGATGTGCTGCTTCACGTGCTGGATTTGAGCTATGATGAAAAAGCAGAGCCGGGCAACCATTGGCTGGACACAAGCCATAACAATATCATCCGGCGATTTATCGACCTGCCGGGGATGTATGTAAAGGAAAAATTTGAAGTCCTGCTCTCGGGAGGAGTGATTCAGGAGCAGATTCGGGAGGATCTGACATATGATATTGCCCATTCTTCGGAAGATAATTTATGGAGCATTCTCTATCTGACAGGTTATCTGACCCGGGTATTGCCAGAAGAGCTTCCGGAAGGAATGACTCCGCAGAAAGGAAAAACTTCTCTGCGTATCCCGAACGAAGAAGTGAAATTTGTTTTTAAGGATACTGTGCAGGCCTGGTTTGAGGAAAATATCAGGGAAAGAGACCGCAGTGAGCTGTTTGATGAGTGGTGGAACGGAGAAGAAGAAAAACTGACGGAGGATGTCTCAGATATCCTTTTTGATACCATCAGTTATTATGCCTATAAAGAAGATTTTTATCATGCCTTCATTGCCGGTATGTTTTCCGGGGCGGGGTACGAGGTAAAATCTAACTCAGAACAGGGCAAAGGCCGGGCGGATATCACGATCAAGGAACGCCGCCGCAGGCGCGCCATTGTTATTGAGGCCAAGTGGCCAGGCAAAAAGAAGGATGCCACTTTAGAGAGTGAATGCCAGGAGGCACTTGATCAGATTGAGCGGATGCAGTACGCGAGAAATCTCAGGATCGAAGGCTACCGGACGATCCTTTGCTATGGCGCGGCTTTTCTGGGGAAGGATTGCCTGATCAGGCAGGCGAAAGAGTGAGATTAACCATATGTTTTTTCTCGAGAGTAAAACAAACAGAACGGAGAAATCAAGTCACATTTCGCATAGATCTGCTGAAAAATAGAATAGAACATCCGGCGGAAAATGTAGTATGATAGAGATATCATACTACATTTACTGTATAGCCTGAGCGCGGAAAGGATGAAGGCAGAGCATATGAATTCTACGAATCTACGGGAAAAACCATTTTATTTAACAGACGACCAGCTGCGTTGGGTGGAGAATACGCTGGCCTCCCTGACACCGGAGAAGAAGGTCGGTCAGCTGTTCTGTGTAATGGGACAGGACTATGGAGCGGACGAGCTGAAGACGCTGGTGGAGGACTACAGCATCGGCGGAATCTTATTCCGACCGGCGCCTGCGGACGATATCCGCGCATGGTACGAGCCTCTGGATGCGGCGGCGCGGATTCCTCTTCTGAAAGCGGCGAACCTGGAAGAGGGCGGCACCGGGGCGTTAAGTGACGGCACCTTTTTTGGCTGGCCGATGGCCGTGGCTGCCACGGACGACCTGAGCGTGATGGAAAAGTTCGCGAAGGTCTGTGCTCTGGAGGGCGAGTCGGTCGGTATCAACTGGACATTTTCGCCGGTCTGCGACCTGGATCTGAACTATCGGAATCCCATCACGAACGTGCGTACCTGCGGGTCGGATCTGGAGCGGGTAAAGAGCTTCTGCTCGCAGTATGTCCGCACGCTGCAGGCGCTCGGCATGGCGGCCTGTGCAAAGCATTATCCGGGGGACGGCGTGGATTTCCGCGACCAGCACCTGCACCCGACTTATAACAGTTTGTCTGCAAAAGAGTGGTACGAAAGCTACGGCGCGATCTACCAGCAGCTGATCGAGGATGGACTGATGAGCGTGATGGTGGGTCACATCGTTCAGCCGAACGTAGCGATGGACATCAATCCAGATCTTCGCTTTGAAGATTGTCTCCCCGGCTCTTTGAGCAGGGAGCTGCTGACCGGCGTCCTCAGAGAAAAATTTGGCTTTAACGGTGTGATCACGACCGACGCTACCATCATGAGCGGATTCACACAGGCCATGCCCCGCCGGGAGGCGATCCCGACCGCGATCATGGCAGGCTGCGACATGCTGGTATTTACCACCGGCTTTTACGAAGATTATCAGTATATGCTGGATGCACTAAAGAGCGGCTTTCTCACCGAGGAGCGGCTGAATGAGGCACTGATGCGCACACTTGCCCTGAAAGCGAGGGTAGCGGGGAATATCCCATGCGAAGCGTGGGATGCCACCCGGCGAGGGAATATCCCGCACGAAGAAATTTTTCCAGAAGCAAAGCAGTGGCAGGCGGAATGCGCGGACAAATGCGTGACGCTGGTGAAAAACAATCAGGACGTGCTGCCGCTTACCCCGGAGCGTTTTCCGCTGATCCGTCTGGTGACGCTTGGTAAGGACGAAATCACAGAAGGCTGCATGGCAGCACCAGGTGATGCGAGATATACCATCGAGAGCAGCATGACTGCGATCGCAGAAGAGCTGCTACAGGCTGCGGGATTTCAGACCGAGCGCTTTGACATCGAACAGGAAGAGCTGCACGGCACCAGAGATTTACCGAAAAACCGCCTGACGCTTTATCTGGCGAACTGTGAGCATGCCTCCAACCAGACGGCAGTGCGTCTGTTCTGGGCGAAAAAACATGCCCTCGACGTGCCGCGCCATGTGGAAGAGGAACCGTACATCTTTGTGTCCTTCTCCAATCCTTATCACCTGCAGGATGTGCCGCGCGTGAAGACTTACATCAACGCGTATAGCTGTCATCGTCCGATGATTGAGGCTGTGATAGACAAATTACTCGGAAAGAGTACATTTAAAGGAACCTCGCCGGTGGACGCATTCTGCGGGCTGCCGGACGCGAGACTTTGATTCGTTTGGATGGTATAGATATACGGTAAGATTTGCATTGCCGGTTTATGGTAATAAACCAGAAGAATTAATCAGATATAATGTGTTTGGCGCAAAAATGCTGGTCAGACATGCAGAAGACGGGAAAAAATATTTGTATGATATTCTGGCTATAAAAAAAGGAAAACGAGCAGCCCGCATAATCACGGTGAAAACCCGTCTCCCTGATAATTTATTTTATACGAAATGATATTAAATGCAAGTACTTTTTGCGATCGAAGATATTTTTTTGAGAGTTTTTGTATAGAGAAGGTGCTTTTGGAATTGACTATAAAGAAGCTGATACAGCATAGATTAGTTCAAAAATAGAATTGAACAAAAGAAAGAAAATGGGATATCATTTTATTGCCAAAATTCTATATGACGGAGGTCCATATGAAACGAATAGTCGTAGGCATCAGCGGCGCCAGCGGTTTCCCACTGGCCACCTGCCTGTTAAATGAATTGAAAAAAGTGCCGGATGTTGAGACACATCTGGTGTATACCTATGGAGCGGAGCTTACTGCAAAGCAGGAGAGCGGCTACGATCCGGAGCAGATTCGCGAACTTGCGGATGTCTGCTATGATAATTACAACATTGGTGCGGCGATCGCGAGCGGCACATTTCTGACGGAAGGGATGATCATCCTGCCCTGTTCGATGAAGACTTTAAGTGGCATCGCCCATGGTTTCAGCGAAAACCTGCTGCTGCGTGCGGCGGATGTGACAATCAAAGAGCAGCGCAAGCTGGTGCTGGCCGTGCGTGAGTCGCCGCTGAGCCCGATTCACCTGGAAAATATGCTGGCGGTATCCAGGCTGCATAATGTCTTTGTCATGCCACCTGTGGTGACCTACTATATGAATGGAAGTTCTGATCAGGAGCCGCTCACTGTCAGTGACATGGAGCGCCACATGGTTGGGAAAATACTGCAGCCGTTCGGGATCGAGATGGAAGGATTCCGGCGCTGGGCATAATTTAACTTATCGGAAGGGCGCTGGACATCCAGTGGTTGTCCGTTTAGCCTTCGCCGGGTGGCATCCCGTCCTTTGGACGGGATATTCGCCGACCGAAGTGGAACGAAGAGCGGTTTTCTTCTTATAATTTTCCTGAACATCATCAGGTTAGTGCAGGTGAAACGCAAACTTTCCGGCTATGTTCAAATGATACTCCAATTTTTGGACTGTTGTGTGCAATTGAAGCATAAACTTTTTATCTGTTGTGTGCAAATTAGGTATTGACTTTTTAAATCATATAGCATAAGATAGGGGCAGCTAAGGAAAGTGATGATTCCATGGGCACAAAAAAGCGAACACCCCAGAGGGCGTCATCCTCTGGGGTGTTCTCGCTCGTTACGGTGAGCTGTTCCTTTTATGCTGTTGCTGCCTACTTATTGCGATCCAGCCATTTGCTTATGTAATAGCTAACTACATTCGCTCCGACCGCAATAAGGAAAGTGATGATTAAATCACACATGGAACATCACCTCCTTCCTGCTGGAAAGAGTCGACAGCAATATCAATATATCACATAAATTCAATCGTGTCTATGAGAAATTTAAAATCCATTATTAAATTTAAAAAAACAATATACAACTTGCGGAGGAGAACTGTATGCCCGTTTTTGTGGACGAAAATAACAAGCTATTTACGATTGAAACGAAGAACAGTACCTACCAGATGGCAGTGGGAGAGTATGGACATCTTCTGCATGTCTATTATGGGAAACGCATCAGCGGCGGAGCTTTAAACGCTGATTTGCGTTACCTGGTGACCTATTATGACCGCGGTTTTGCCGGAAATCCGAATGATACGGGGATGGACCGCACGTATTCTCTGGACGCGCTCCCTCAGGAATATCCCTGTTTTGGCACGGGAGATTATCGCAGCACGGCCCTGCAGATCCGTAATGCTGAAGGAGTGAGCTGCTGTGATCTGCGGTATCAGTCAGCGCGTGTGCGGGAAGGAAAATACAGCATTCCGGGGATGCCGGCTGTATATGTGGATTCGAAGAAAGGCGCCGGAGTATGTGAGTCAGCTCCGGCAGATACTGAGACAGACACTGCGGATACGGCCGCCGCGTCGGCGCAGACCCTGGAGATCGTGCTGGCGGATTCCGTACTTGGCCTGGAGGTGACCCTGCTTTATGGGGTTCTCTCTGACAGCGATGTGATCACGCGTGCGGTGAAAATCCGCAATTGCGGTGCGCAGACCGTGTACATTGAGAAGGCAGCGAGCTGCTGTGTAGATTTTCTGTACGGAGATTTTGATCTGATCCATTTTCATGGAAGACATGGGATGGAGCGGCAGCCTGAGCGCAGTCCCCTTCTGAGGGCGGAGCAGGTGCTGCAGAGCCGCAGAGGCGCTTCGAGCCATCAGCAGAATCCGTTTTTCATCCTGGCATCCCGCGAGACCGGGGAGACGCAGGGAGAGTGCTACGGCTTCCAGCTTCTGTACAGCGGCAATTTCAAAGGAGAGGCTTTGACAGATCAGTACGGGCAGACCCGTGCTCTGCTGGGGATTTCTGACGAGCTCTTTTCCTGGGAGCTGCGTCCGCAGGAGACCTTTGATACACCGGAAGCAGCGCTCTGCTACAGTGCGAATGGCTTTGAATGCCTTTCCGATGAGTACCACAGGCTGATCCGCCGCCATGTGTGCCGCGGAGTCTGGAGGGATCGGCGCCGCCCGGTGCTGATCAACAGCTGGGAGGCTGCCTATTTTGATTTTGATGCGGACAAGCTGGAGCGGATCGCTGCGCAGGCGGCCGAGCTTGGCGTGGAGATGCTGGTGCTGGACGACGGCTGGTTCGGCAAAAGGGACAGCGACAATACCGGTCTTGGCGACTGGTACGTCAATGAGGAAAAGCTGGGCTGTCCGCTCGGCGAGGTAGCCGGACGTGTCAACGCGCTGGGGATGAAGTTTGGCCTCTGGATTGAGCCGGAGATGATTTCCGAAGACAGCGACCTGTACCGCGCCCATCCGGACTGGGCGTTTACGATCCCGGGCAGGGCACCAGTGCGCGGCAGAAATCAGCTCGTTCTTGATTTCTCACGCAAAGAGGTCGTAGATCATGTCCTGGATCAGATCACGGAGGTGGTTTCTCATGCGAACATTGCCTACATTAAGATGGATATGAACCGCCATCTGACCGACATTTATTCGCTGGGTGCGCGAGAGCAAAATCAGGGTGCGACGCTGCACCGCTATGTGCTGGGCGTCTATGATTTTCTGGAACGGCTGGAAGAACGGTTCCCGGAAATTCTCATCGAGGGCTGCTCCGGCGGCGGCGGCCGTTTTGACGCAGGCATGCTTTACTACACGCCGCAGATCTGGTGCAGCGACAACACAGACGCTGTCGAGCGGCTGCGCATCCAGTACGGGACCTCCTTCGGCTATCCGATTTCAGCGGTCGGCTCCCATGTATCCGCCGTGCCCAACCATCAGACCGGCCGCAGCACAGATATTGAGACCCGCGGCGTCGTCGCGATGGCCGGTACCTTTGGCTATGAGCTGGATCTGAACTTGATTTCCGACCAGGAAAAAGAAACCGTGCGGCGGCAGATCCGGGACTACATCCAGTACAGTGACCTGATCCGGGAGGGCCGCTACTGGCGTCTTTCCTCCCCGATGGAAAATGAGGAATACACAGCCTGGGAATTCACTTCAGAGGATGGATCAGATGCACTGTTGAACCTGATCCGGACAGGAGCGCATTGCAATTCTCCGGTACAGTACGTACGGCTGCGCGGCCTCGATCCGGACGGATGGTACCGCCTCGAAGAAACGGAAAGCACCCGGTACGCTCACCGGCAGAAAAACGCCGGCAACGCAATTCTCGCAAATGAGAAAAAGCTCTATCCCGGCAGCGCATTGATGTCCGCCGGTCTGCCGGTGCCGTGGATGAGTGGCGCCTATCAGGCATGGCAGGTGCATATTGTGCGGGAAAAATAAGCGTATAGCAGGAAACATGCAGCAGAGAACGTACGGTAGGAAACATGCAATAAGAAATCACATTGCAAATACCAACAAATACAAAACAAATATCGGGAGGAATCTATTATGGAAGCAAAATTTTATATCTGTGAAGTTTGTGGAAATATCGTTATGAAGGTAGAAGACAAGGGAACTCCGCTTAAATGCTGCGGACAGACTATGAAAGAGCTCATTCCGGGTACGACAGACGCAGCAGTGGAGAAGCATGTTCCCGTTTACCAGGTAGAAGGAAACCTTGTGAAAGTGACCGTTGGCTCCGTGGAGCATCCGATGCTTCCCGAGCATTATATTGCATGGATAGCCGTCAAGACGAAAGAAGGCTTCCGGCTCAAGGAGCTCACACCGGGAGAAAAGCCGGCGGCGGAATTTGCGCTCTGCGACGGAGATGAAGTAGAGGAAGTATATGCCTACTGCAACCTCCACAGCCTGTGGAAAGCATAATCCTGTATCTGTCATACAGAATTCATACGAAATACCTTATAAGAGAGCCGGGAAACCGGCTCTTTTTTTGACCGTGCAGCATAAATTTGGTGGGAAATCAGGGTGAAATAAATCCCTTAGCAGAATATTAAGGGAGTAGTTACTCGAAATCCTTTGATTTTACTGACTTTCTGCTTCCTGACGGTTTTGAATTGACCACTAATCTGACCACTGGCGATGCTTGTTTGCCTGATTTTCTGCCTGGCTACCTGCGACGCTTGTTCGATTGATTTTCTGCCCAGTCACCAACGACGCTTGTTCGCCTGGTTTTCTGTCCGGTCACTTTCGACGTTTATTCGCATAGAAATCGGCCTGGGTCATTGGCAATACTAATTTCCCTTTAGTCCTGACCACGATTCATAAAGGTTTTCAGCTTGCTCACCTCTGCTTTCTTCGTCTCCATAGAGGGGTGGACGTACAGCTGGAGCGTGATGTTCACATTGGAATGTCCCATGTTCGCACTGAGAACTTTCGTATTGACGCCGTCGTTTACGCAATTTGTTGCATAAGTATGGCGGAGCGTATGAAATTTGCGGTGCGTTACACCGGCTCTTTTCTCAAAACGCGCATAACGGTCACGGCATACACGCGGCTCCATAAATTTTTCCGTGCCTGTCACCACATATTCGGAGGCCGCTCCGGCACGGTCTTTGAAATACTGCACGGTATCGGGCGGCAGCGGAATGGTGCGGATGGAATAAACCGTCTTTGGCTTATCGATTACCACACGGGTTTTGGGACCAGACTCATCATCCATATTGGAAATCCGGTACACCGTTTTGCTGATCGAAAGGGTTTCTGCATCCCAGTCGAAATCGCCCCATTGCAGCCCGCAGAGCTCGCCCTCACGAATTCCCGTATTCAGGCAAAGAAGCACGCCCAGACTGAAATGCGTGTCTTCGCTTAATGCCTCTGCCTCAATGGACTCCTGTTCCTGCTTTGTCAGAATCTCAATCGGAGGCTGTTTGACACTGACTGGCATGGAATCCGGCACTGTGTCAATAATATTGTGGGATTTTGCATACCGGAGAACCCGGTTCAGAGTGCCTTTGATTTCAGAAATCGTTTTTTCAGAAAGAGCTTCCCCATTTCTGATGCCGCCGTGCTCCTTTTTGCCCAGCAAAAATGCATCAATCCGGTTTGTATCTACATCTTTAATGGCAAGATTGCCAAAGTCCGGCAGGAGATGCTTCTCAACCATGAAGGAATAGTTTGCGTAAGTGGATTTTTTTATGGAGAGTTTTTTGGTTGCCAGCCAGTCATGAGCGACATCCGAAAAAAGCGGAGGGGTTTCCTGTCCCTTCGAAGTGTTATTTGCGTTACTTACGAGTGCAATGCTTTTTTCACAAGTGTCAGGAGTCTTCATTTTTGCAGGCAATTCTGTTGAAGCAGACTCTGTTAAAGGTGACTCTGTTGAAGCAGGCTCTGCTATAGGTGACTCTGTTGAAGGTGATTCTGCTGAATGTGACTCTGCTGAAGATGACTCTACTGAAGATGGCTCTACTGAAGGTGGCTCTGCAGAAGATGATTCGGCTGAAGGTGGCTCCGCTGAAAATGGCTCTGCTGAAGGTGACAGAGCTGGAGATATCGAAGCTGATTTTGACAGCATGTCCAGATTTAACAGGAACTCTTTTTTGAGATTTTTCGCTCCCTGATAGGAGGAGCTGTATA
>JAJQFO010000273.1 GCA_021201095.1 Lachnospiraceae bacterium | reverse complement strand
TTACGATGCCGCCGCTGTGTCTCTCTTCGTATCCTAGTCTGTGTGGCTCTTCGTGTCCTCCTCTGTATCGTTCTTCGTGTCCGCCTCTGTGTCGCTCTCCACTTCCAGCTTTGTGTCTATCCAAAGCTCTGACTGCGTCACTGTCTCAGACTCAATCTCGTCCGCTATCTGTAATTCATTATTCAGCTCGCTCTCATCTCCTGAATGTGTATCTAATTCATTTTTATTTTCTGAAAGTGTTTTTTCCATATCAAACGCATTATAAGATTGTATCTCCGTTTCAATTTCTGTTTCGTTCTCTGTCTCAGTTTCCGTCTCACTTTCTGCTTCGGTTTCCATCTCACTTTCCGCTTCAGTTTCTGTCTCAGTTTCTGTCTCACTTTCCGTCTCGGTTTCTGTTTCGGTTTCCGTCTCACTTTCTGTCTCAACCCCGGTTTCGATTTCTGATACCGCCCCATTTCTTTGTATTCGGCTAACCGCTAGATTATTCTGATAGGAAGCCTTAGCATAACCCTTTTTTGTCATAGAATCAGAAAGAATACTTCCGCTCCAGATAAACAATATTGACAAAACAATAATTCCAATTAAAAATCTCTGAGCCTTATTTCCACATACGCACTTTCTTTCTACTTTATTTTTCCTGCTTATTGTTTTCTTTTCATTTCTTTTTATCATATACCTATCCTCTCTACTTTCTCCATATATCGGATCCTACAACTTTATGACATAGATATTTCACTGCAAAACCATATCCGTAGCTTATAAAAAAAGTTTACTTGTTGTAAACTCTAACAATTATAATCTAATTCCCTTAAGTCTCACTCTGCAATAATCTTTCAATAGAAGAATATGCCGCAGCGCATTGCTCTTCAAGCATTTCACGCTCCTTTTCCAGTCCCTCTATGGAATCATCGGCAAGAAACTCTTTTATGCTTTCAACCATAGCGATCATTTCTTCACCAGATTCGCCATATTGCTGCAATTCATATGCTTGTAAAATCAATATGGCTAACAATTCCCCGGCAGTTTCAGAACAGATGGCCGTTGATTCCAATCCTTCAAGATATAAATACCAGAGTTCTTTCAAATCCTTCCAATACTCCCATTCCATCTCTTCGCGTTCCTCATTTGTATCGATTCCTCCAAGCATTCCATAATAAGAAGCAATTCGCGCAAGAATCGTTGCCTGTGTCAACCAGCTTTCTGTAGAATCTTCCGTCTGAGAAGACACGGCGCGATTAAACCATCCCGCCGCAGCACTTTTTCCCCCGCTTCCTTCGTAATAGTACCAGTATGCCAACCCAATGCGAAACGCGACATAACCATACTCTTTTCCAGATGCTTTCAAAAGTTCCAAAGCTGTAGCATCATTTCCAGAAGGAATCATGTAAATTAATTCCTTTACCACTGTTTCTTCTTCAAGTTCAAACAGGCCATCCGCTGTCACCCACTCTATCAAGGACAAATACCATTTTCCATCCGCTGGAAACAATACAGCAGCATTCCGAAAGCACTCAGAAGCCTGCTCAAGCCCCATGCCAACAGCCATTTCAAGTAATCTGATGTATTCTTTTTCTGCGTCAATCGTGTCCGATGTCAGTGCATCGGTCTCCACCCATTCTACAGTTTCATTTTCCGATTGTTCCAAATCCAATGTTCCTGATAACTCGTTCCATAATGCGAAATCAGACTGATGGTGTACAGACAATCGAGCAAAGGCGAAAATGACTGTAACGAGCAAAAGTAGTGTCACAGCAGCTGTTTTATAAAATTGTCCGCTCATTTTAAAATTATTTTCTGCCTCGCAGACCGCTTTATAAAACTGCTGAGCATTCTGATACCGATCATTCGGATTTTCAGACATACAAGTATGAATAATGCGTAAAAGTCTTCTGGAAACCGTCTTACCTAAGCGCTTTACCTGCTTGTCGCTCCCTGGTACTTTTCCATAAATACAATAATACAATACTGCTCCAGCTCCATATATATCTGTTCTCACATCGACTTTCCCTTCCTTCTTATATTGTTCCGGAGCAGCAAACCCTCGTGTACCATAGCCCAGATAGCTATCCTGCCCAGGATGTCCTCGGATAGCCGCTCCAAAATCGATCAGAACCAGGCTGCCATCCTGTCGAAGCAGTATATTTGACGGTTTAATATCCAAATGAAGAATCTGCGTCTTTCTTCCATGCAGGTAAAATAGTACATTCGACAACTGCCGTGCCACAGACCAGACCTGCTTTTCGCTCATACCCTCCGAAACTGCAGTATCCAGTCGTGTGCCATTAATATAATCCATAATCAGCCATACATCTTTATCCATTTCTAAAACGTCAATGATTCCTGGCAGAGATGGATGATTCAGGTTTTTCATCATATTCAATTCATGTCTGCTGTCTCCTTTTATATGGGAAATTATTTTTGCGGCTCTTAGCTGGCAAGTACTAAGCTGACACACAAGGTACACAGAGCCTTCCCCTCCGCTGCCCAAATGACGCACAATCCGATAGCCACAGTCTTCAGGAAGCAAATTATCCTGTTTTTCCATTTATCTTCCTCCTTTTCGGAATATATTAATATCGTATGTGTTATTTGTCAAGATAGTTTTTAGCGGTAGATTGTTTGAATTTAATCCTATATTATTTTAAAAACAATAATATTTTTATACAAATAGATAAATATTTTCAGCATATAAAAATAATCATAGAAATTTTCTCTTAAGTCAGTTTTTCTGGTCATTTGAATTTAGCAACATCATTTCGGAAGAATTTAAATATTAAATCATGGAATTCCCTTTGACATACGAAGATATATATCACAACGACATAAACAAAAAAGAGGCACCTTAACGCGCCTCCTTTTAACGGACAATTCTCCTGATAATTATTTTGTTC
>JAJQFO010000325.1 GCA_021201095.1 Lachnospiraceae bacterium | reverse complement strand
AATTTATATTGTGCAGAACCACTCTGAAAGCTAATGACTATAATGTCAGTCAACAGCTTTGCCATAAAATTTTCCACAGGTGCGCTTTTCATTACATTCTCACTTCATTCTCACAACATTCCTATCCATCCCAGAGCTATGATGTACTTAAATGAACTGGCTTTTACCTAAAGCCAATGAGATTGCAAGCGGCCTGTTTCAAAAGCCTGGCAAGCTAGGCATTTCAATATTTTTAAAATCAGGGAGGGCCGGGAACCGTAAGCGTGCAATCTGGCAGCATGACCTGAAATTACCTCGTGTTTCATTATGCATGTTTATTTTTTTACTTATATTTTAAGAATACTTTATATTCTTTATATTGTGCTCTATTTTATATTATGTTGTATTTATGTTGCAATATTTTTTTATGAACAAAGAATCAGAAAATCTGTCCCTTATTTGTTGTTGCAAATTTGTTAATTATGTGAGCTTTATATACCATTGAGGTTTTTGGTGTTGCGTTTTTGTAAATTTTGTATGTTTTTGCGTAAATTTATCGTTTTCTCTGTTACAGGCGTACAGTATTTTCATAATTGTCAGATTTTTGGCCTGCGCATAAAAAAGCAGGCAGAGCCAGCCATTTTGACTGATTCTGCCACTGGATATCTGTTTTGTTTAACGCCGATACTGTCTGCGAATATTCTGGGAATGATAATAATTACTGCTGCGCCGGTTTCAGGCCATTCTGCAGCTGCAGCGCATTTAACTGCTCCCGGAGTCTTTTCGTTTCCTGTTCTGCCGCACTGGCTCTTTCCTCTGCCGCATTGGCTCTCTGCTCCGCCGCCTCCGCTTTGCGGTGCTCCCGCTCGGTTTTCACTCGCTCCTCCTGTCTTCCTTCTTCTCTTCCTACCGCAATTCCTTCTTCCCGTCCTTCTGCTCTTCCTTCTTCTCTTCCTACCGCTATTCCTTCTTCCCGTCCTACTGCTATTCCTTCTTGCCGTCCTTTGTTCAGAATTGTCCACGCTTCGGTTTCGATCGCCTTTCCTCCCATAACTGACTGCACCCCTTTCACAATATTTTTATAATGTCTGGCCAGATTTTCTGCTACTATTCTGCACAGTTCGATAAGTGTCCGCCTGTAATATTCATCCAGCTCGCCGTTGGCAACCTTTTGGGTCAGATGCTCTCTGATCCTCGCGTAATCATTTACGATGCTCTCAAGCAGTACCGGATCCTGATTGTATTCCTTAAGCATCCCTTTGTTAAAGCGAAACAGGTAGAATGGAAATAAAATCAATAGATCCTTATTAATCATCTCGTCAAGTGTATAATCCTTCAGCTTCATTACAAGTACATCTATTGGAATTATCCCCGTCTGCGCCCCGAACTCTATGCTCATTTTGTCCGGCGTTTTTTTCGTGCTTCTCAGGAACAGCACCGCACAGTTTGGGAATTCCACTCTCAGCACGTTTCCATCCGTAACCATATGCTCTCTCGCACACAGGAGTGCGTACTCAAATATTCTGGCCAGAATGCTGCTATCCGGTCTGGTCTGCTCTTCGACCAGAAATCTCTTCGAGGTCTTTGTAACAATCCCGACAATCTCGAAGCTGGAATCTGCCGCGCGTCTGGAAGAACCTCCACTCTGCTCTTTCTGCATGTGTACATCTTTTTCGAATACGACTTTGTCATCTTTAGTAAAATGCTCACCAAAAATCTCATTAACCAGTGGTATCAGGAGCTGCGGACAGTAGTCCAGCATCGTCCGATATGCGTCGTCATACGGATCACCAGTATGCTCCTTTGGCGCTTCTTCCACAATCACTTCTGTAACAGGATTTTTGCTCAGAATTTCTTTCGATATACGTTTCTCTTTCGTAGCCTTTCCTGCGGCGTTTGCGCAGACAATTCTGTACGCTATAATATTCACCTCTTCTTTACAAATCGTTGTTCTCTCAAAGAACAGCGGCGCATTATTCCAAAGCCTTTATTTCTTCGCTCAGCTGAGCTATTTCTTGTTCTATCTCCGCCGCTTTAAATTTTGCTTGCGCTTTTACAATTTCAAGATTAGCTTCTGCTATTTTCAGCTTTGTTTTTGCTATGCCAATCTCCAGCTCCGCTGTCCTCAGTTCTGTCATATTCGTTCTGCGGCATTGGCGTTCGAGTTCTTTGCTTTGTTCCAATCTTCTTTCCAATCTTGCTTTCTGTCTTCCCAATCGCCTCCCTTCCTCCAGGATTTGTCTTGCTTCTGTATTAATTGGTTTTCCATTCATAAGCATGTCCCTCCTTGACACATTCTATCACAGAAAAACTTGTCTGTCATCTATTTTATTTCGAAATATGCAATGTCATATTTTTATTTTAACCAACTATATATTGCATATCAGAAGTTTGTGCAATCTTCACAATAATTTATATGTATTAACGCATTGCAATTACATCCTATAATTGTGAAACCGCCAATTGATATTCTGAATTTTTCGAAGTAATTCGCCCTCCTTGACAGAAAATTTCTGTCATTATATTATAAATACACCAAATAACTGATCCGGTTCTGCAATAATTTTATACAAAGGAGAGATGTCTATGCTGACCACTAACTTTTCCGCAATGCGCAGCAATCTGAAAAAATATTGCGACACTGTCTGCGAACAAAATGAAACGATCATTGTACCATATGAAGAAGGAAAAAGCGTGGTTCTTATGAGCCTGGATAAATATAATCAGATGACGGAAGCGATACGAAATGCCAAAAATCCTGATACAACAGGCGGCGGACCAGCCACTTAAAAAGCAGCGCTGAAAAGCTGTCGAAAACAGCTGAATCGCCGCTGATTCAGCCAGCTGAATTTCCCCGTTTTTTTTATTCCCGCGAAGCAACGAGCCAAGTAGCCGGAGTCATAAGGAATCCGTCGGC
>JAJQFO010000340.1:10230-14080 GCA_021201095.1 Lachnospiraceae bacterium | reverse complement strand
GCGGATTTATTGTCTCGTTTGTCTGTAAAAAGGAACGGGTGAAAAACATAGCGATGACGGTATTCGCGTTCGGACTGCTGTTTCTGGGAATTGAGACCATGGGCAGCGTGATGAAGCCTTTGGCATCCAGCCCGGTATTTACAGATATGATCGGGAAGGTGGCGGATATTCCGGTCCTTGGCGTGCTGGTAGGTACACTGATGACGCTGGCGGTGCAGAGCAGCAGCGCCACGATCGCGGTACTTCAGAACTTTGCCTCGCAGGCGGGCGCGGACGGTGTGACCAGCATTCTTGGACTTACGGGCGCGATTCCGATCCTGCTCGGCGACAACATCGGAACAACGATCACCGCGCTTCTGGCCTCCATCGGCCAGTCAAAGGATGCAAGAAGAACTGCAATTGCACATTCTCTGTTTAATATTTCGGGCGCTCTGCTGTTCATCTGGTTTGTGAAGCCTTATGCGGCATTGATTCAGTACATTTCGCCGAGCGGCCCGGAGATCGAGGTGATTTCGCGGCAGATTGCGAACGCGCACACGATCTTTAACCTTACAATGACGGTGCTCTGGATCCCGCTGCTGGGCCTGATGGTGAAGCTGGTAATGAAAATCATACCGGACGGGAAGCTGGAGGAAGCGGATCCGGCAAAGACCATTTATCTGGACAAAAATGTCCTTTCACAGCCGGCCGCCGCGCTGAAGCTGGTAGCCAAAGAGACGCTGAACTGCGGCGACGTCGTGCGGATGATGCTTCAGGATGTGCATGGCACTGTAAAAAGCGGAGATACCCAGACGCTGTCAAAGGTACGGGAATACGGTCACGCTGTGGAATCTCTGCAGGGAGAAATCAATGAGTACCTGGCAGACCTTTTCTCGTCAGGTGCCCTGACCGAGCAGCAGGCTACGCAGACCGCCAAGCTGATGTATGTACTCAGCGATGTGGAGCGCATGGGCAATCTTTCTGTGGAGATGGCGGATATCATACAGGAAAAAATTGATAAAAATTACCAGTATTCCGGGGAGGCCATGAAGGATCTGAATGACAGTCTGAAACAGATTGAAATCATGTACACGAACGCACTCACAGCCCTCATGGGAAATGATGACACAGCTTTGAAGAAAATGATCCGGCACAAGGGTGAGGTGCTGGATCTGGATATCAAAATGCGGAAATCTCATATGCAGCGTGTGACCGAAGGCAAATGCAAAAGAAGCCTTTCCGGACCGTTTATGCGCATCCTGCACTGCATTGACCGCATGGGCAACAGCTGCGTGAATCTAGCGGAGGTCGCCATGAACCAGCTGAATTTCGGGTACTTTATTGCGGAAGAAGCAAAATAAATAGTAGAAAAAACAGTGAATAAAAATCAGCAGGGATCTGATAAGCAATAGAAAAAGAAACAACGGGAAAAGAAAGAAGGTGGCAATATGATGAATATGACTATTTCAATCATCGGTTATGCGATAGCGGTCGTAATGCTTGCAGCGCTGATCGGCGGAGCAGCAATTCGGACAAATAAAAAAAGTAAAAAAACCGACCGGTATGCAGTGAAAAATGAAAAGCGGAGAAAGATAAAGGAACAGGCCGAAGCGGGCGCAGACTGGAGAGAATGCGTAACGCAGTAACCATGTCTCCGGGGATTTGGCGTCAGGCAGAAAACCGGTTGAGGGAAAAGCGCGATTGTGATATGATTCTAGGCGGTGAAATGAAATAAGTCGACCGAAATCCCATTGGCTTTAAATGATGGGTAGTTCACAGTATTAACCTGAAAATCGGAAACATCAGACGAAAAGAGGCTGTCCGCTATGAATCAGATATCAGATAGAAGACCGATTACAGAGAGCGAAAATAAAGCAATCCCAAATAAAGGGACCGAAAATAAAAAAAACGAAAATAAAGAAACCGAAAATAAAGAAACCGGGCACATTCATCAGAAGAAAATCGCCCTGATCAATGATTTTACCGGCTTTGGTCGCTGTTCACTGACCGTGTCGCTTCCGATTATCTCGGCAATGAAAATTCAGTGCTGTCCGGTGCCGACATCCGTATTATCCAATCACACAGCTTATGAAAGCTGGTTTTTTGAAGATTTTACGGATCGAATGCAGCCCTATATTGAGGAATGGAAAAAACTCCATCTTTCCTTTGACGGGATCAGCACCGGCTTTCTGGGCTCAGAAGAACAGATTCAGATCGTATTGCGTTTCCTGAATGATTTTAAAGAAAAAAATACTGTGGTGATCGTGGATCCGGTGATGGGGGACGATGGCAGGCCTTATGCGACTTACACGGAGGAAATGTGCCGCAAAATGAAAAAGCTTGCTGCCTGTGCAGATATCCTGACTCCCAATCTGACGGAAGCGTGCATCCTGACCGGTCAGCCCTGGCACGATGGCCGGTGGCAGATCCGGCAGGTGCGCACATTAGCGGAAACCCTCTCAGAGATGGGACCAGGCAGGATTGTGATTACCGGAATTCCGCAGGGAGAGTTTATTGCGAATTATTGCTATGAGAGAGGAATGGTTCCCAGATTTGTCCGCACACACAGGGTTGGAATGCAGCGCTGCGGCACCGGAGATGTGTTTGCCTCTGTCATAGCAGCCGATGCGGTAAATGGCGTACCATTTTATAATTCTGTGCGCAAAGCGTCCCGCTTTGTCAGGCTTTGCATAGAGAAATCCATGGAAATGGACATTCCTCCAACGGACGGGGTATGCTTTGAGGAGCTGTTGGGAAAGCTGTGCAAATAAGCGGTGTTACGTATATTTTGTTTCAGAAGGATTACAGAACATCTGCCCGCAGAAAATTTAAGAATGCAGGTATGAATCGAAAAAAATACATTGACAAACACATCGAAACATATTACAATAGCCCTGTCATCAAGATTTAACAATTACGTAATAATTTTTAATAAAAATGTATTAAGGGGACAGGGAGGAACGCAGATGAAGAAAAAAACAGTTTGGCTGGCATTTGGACTCGTGGCGGTGATGTGTGCCACATCACTGGCGGGAGCCATGACGCTGACAGACATACATACAGCAGAGGCATCTGCCGCTGAGGAAGCGGAGGAGGCTGCCATCGAGACAGAGCTCATTGAGGCGGCAGAAACTGACACGACAGAGTCAGCCCAGACGGAAACAGACGCCGCTGCCATCGAGACGGAAGCCCAGGAGACTGAGACGGAAACAGAGACAGAATCCGAAACGGAGACTGAGACGGAATATGAGCCGGAGCTTGTGGCGGTTGCCTATGAGCAGGAGGGTGCCTGGGGCAATGTAGCGATTACGAACAGTGAGAAAGTTGAGACAGGCGTGAACATCCGGTATGCGGCTGATACGGAGAGCGAGATTCTTGGATATTTGTACAGAGGCACAGCGGTCTGGGTCATTGAAAAGGGCGATGTCTGGACTCAGTTTTATTCCAACGGGATCACAGGCTATGTGATGACGGATTATCTCCTGTTTGGGGATGATGTAGCCGAGATCGCTGAGGTTTACGGCGCGGAAGGCGTGCGCGCAGATTGGGATGATGTAAATATTTATACCGATATGGAGGGCTCCACGGTAAAGGACACCATGGAGGCCGAGGATGTTTATCAGGTAGTGAATGATTATGGACACTGGATCGAGATTCAGTATGATGAGGATTCGACTGCGTTTGTATCCAGCGAAGACGTAACAAGCGTCATGCTGTTCGAATCAGCTACGCCGAAGGATCAGGAGCGGGTGGAGCTTGTAAAGCTTTATGATATAGTATGGCCGGAGGAGACAACTGTTTCCGAGGATCAGACAAGTGAAGCATCATCCGATTCATCATCGACAGGGTCTTCCTCAACAGGATCGTCCTC
>JAJQFO010000340.1:0-10130 GCA_021201095.1 Lachnospiraceae bacterium | reverse complement strand
ACAGGGTCTTCCTCAACAGGATCGTCCTCCTCGAGTTCCTCGTCAGGCTCTTCGTCCTCGAGCTCGTCTTCTTCTACTTCGGAGACAACTGCCGCGACGGAAGCAGAGACGACTGCTGCTACAGAGGCAGAGACAACGGCTGCGACGGAGGCGGAGACCACAGCGCAGACAGAGACTACGGCCAGCACCGAGAGTACATCCAGTACTGAGAGTTCATCTTCTTCCACGGATGATGATGATGACGAAGATGACGACATGGGTTATTACGATGCTGATACAGATACCTATTATGATTCAAATGGAAATGTAGTGACATCGTCTCTGGATGAGGAGACAGCAGTGGCAGCTGTATCTGAGACAGAAGCTGCAATCTTCACTGCATCAGAGACGGAAGCAGAGATTACGGCAGCCACAGAGGCTGAGACAACAGCATCTACTGAGGCAGAGTCAACAGTGTCTACAGAGGCTGCTGCAGCTACCGCATCTGTTACATCTGACAGCACGGACAATACGACTCTCCTTGCAGCATTGATTTACTGCGAGGCTGGCAACCAGAGCTATGATGGCATGGTTGCTGTCGGAGCAGTTGTGATGAACCGCGTAGCCAGCTCATCGTTCCCCAACACGATCAGCGAGGTGATTTATCAGAGCGGTCAGTTTACCCCGGCTTCCAGCGGCGCGCTTTCTACGGCAATCGCAAACGGTGTCCCCAGCACCTGTTATACAGCCGCTCAGGCAGCCATCGCCGGAGAAGACCCGACAGGCGGCGCTCTTTACTTCAATACTACCGCAAATAAGGGAATTCAGATTGGAGACCACTGGTTCTACTAACACTCAAAGACAACTACAGATGAACGAAAAATACAGCCTGCCGGTCGGCAGGCTGTATTTCTGCAAGGAAAGAGAGATCTTATTTCTGCGTAGCATCGAGCCAGGTAGCCGGAGCCATAAGGAATCCGTCGGCATAGCCGACATTTTATGACATAGCTTGCACGGATATTGGCGGCGCTGAACGGTCCTGCGTGCCAGTGGCACGCGTTAAGGACGGACCGAAGCGGAGAGAACCAGTGGATGTTCTTGAAGAAAATACAGCAATACACAAATGCAGGACGGGAAATCTGCCGCCTGTTACAGCCAGTTTATGCGGTTATCGATTTACAGAATGCGGATGCCGGCCTCACGGCATAGACGCAGGGTTTCCTCGTCCCAGATCCCGGCCTGTACCTCGCCGACATGCGCCTTCTTAAGCAGCAGCATACAGATGCGGGACTGCCCGATACCGCCGCCGATGGTCAGCGGAAGCTCACCGGAGAGCAGCATCTGATGGAAGGGAAGCTTCCGTCTTTCATTGTGGCCGGACTTGGTAAGCTGCTCATCGAGCGAGCGCGCGTCCACGCGGATCCCCATGGAGGACACCTCCAGTGCACACTGAAGCGGCTCATGCCAGAACAGCAGGTCGCCGTTCAGCTGCCAGTCGTCGTAGTCCGGTGCCCGCCCGTCATGCGGTTCCCCGGATTTCAGCAGGTCGCCGATCTGCATGATAAAGATCGTTTTCTTTTCTTTTGCAAAGACATTTTCCCGCTCCTTCGGAGTCAGATCTGGGTAGAGATCCTCCAGCTCCTGCGAGGTAATAAAGGTAATCTCGCGGCAAAGCTCTGTGTCCAGCTGTTCATATTTGTATCGAACCTCGTCCAGCGTATTGCAGATGGATTCCACAATGCGCTTTACCGTCATTTTCAGATAGTCGAAATTCCGCTCATCTGCCGTGATGATTTTTTCCCAGTCCCACTGGTCGACATACGCGGAATGCAGGTTGTCGAGCTCCTCGTCGCGGCGGATCGCGTTCATATCGCACAGCAGACCGTTGCCGACATGGAAATCATAGCGGTAGAGAGCCATCCGCTTCCACTTGGCCAGCGAATGTACGACCTGCGCGTCCACGCCGGCGTCCGGAATTCCGAACGTGACCGGCCGTTCCACGCCGTTCAGGTCGTCATTTAAGCCCGTCGCGGGATCTACAAACAGCGGAGCCGTCACACGCTTCAGCTTCAGCGCCATGCAAAGCTTTTGTTCCATCAGGTGCTTGATGAGGCCGATGGCCTCCTGCGTCTCATAATTATTGAGAAGGGAATGATAATTTTCTGGAATCAGGACATTGCTCATGAGTGCCTCCTTTTATGATGCATATCTGTTTCTGCGAACTTTAATCATTCTAGCACAATAATGAGAGCCGCGCAATGAAGAATCGCTTCGCGATTGGCGCGGCCTTCATCCATACTCGCTTTGCGAGTACGGACATGTAATGATTTTCCTGTGTAAACAAACGATGTTGACAAATTTGGGCGATACGGATATAGTTGTTACAGGCTATTCCCCTGCAGGACTGACGGGATGATAGCTGCAGCGGGCACATTTTTTTAAAAGTAAGGAGTGGATATACAGATGCAGATTATCCATGTTTCAAAAACCAGACCGGGGAGCTTTCCGTCCCTGCAGTCGGCTGTCCTTTCCATAGAGGATGGCCCGAGAGAGAAGGTAGTGATCTGTATAGAGCCGGGTATTTACGAAGAAAAGGTTTTTATCCGGAAGGAAAATATAGAGATCGTTGGGGAAAATCCAGCCAACACTGTGATCTGTTATGGAGACGGAGCTTATCAGATGCGTCCGGATGGTTCCAGACCCTATGGCACCTTCAACACGGCCGTCATGCTCTTTGCAGGCAGGGATATCACGGTGGAAAATATTACGATAAAAAATACGGCCGGCCCTGGAGAGCAGGCCGGACAGGCGCTGGCTATTTACGCCGGGGCGGATCGGCTCACTTTCCGCAATTGCCGTCTGATCGGATATCAGGATACGGTTTTTGCCGGGTATGTAAAGGACTTTGACCAGAATCCGTATCCGATGCTTCCGGACTTCTTTACAGAGTCTCAGGTCCCCATCAGCAGCAGTCCGGTGCGGAATTATTTCAAAGACTGCTACATCTGCGGCGACATCGATTTTATCTTCGGTCCGAATACTGCATTTTTCGAAAACTGCGAAATCCACACGGAGAGGGAATCGTTTATCTCGGCTGCCAGTACCTGGGAAGGACAGGAATATGGTCTTGTGTTTTCCCACTGCGCACTGACGGGCAGGGATACACAAGAAGAGAGAATTCAAGGCAGGGAAGGAACTCAGGGCGGCGAAGAAACCCAAGGCAGAGAAGAAGACCAGGGCGGTGAAGAAACCCGAAGCAGGGAAACGCAAGAGCAGGAAGCATGCAATACATATCTGGGCCGCCCATGGAGAGATTATGCGAGGACCGCGTTTGTGTGCTGCACCATGGGCAGTCATATTTATCCAGAAGGATGGGATAACTGGAATAAGCCGAAGGCAGAGAAATGCTGCACCTACGTGGAATACGGAAATACGGGTCCGGGGTCAGCCGACTTTCACAAAGAAGCCAGAGTTCCTTTTTCCAGGCAGCTCACTGATCCGGGGACAGCGGAGCATTTTTCAAAGGAAAAGGTGCTTGGCGGGGAGGACGGATGGAATCCGTGAAAAATCATATGAGGGATTCCGCACTTCCTGTGTATTATTAAATTGAGCAGGAGGCGCTTGACGCCTTTTGATTGCTCGAGTCGGCTGCGAGTGGCACAGAACCACCATTTTTTTCTCGCGGCCGTGCTCATCAGCAAAAAGCCATCTGAGCAAAATCTCGGATGGCTTTTTTAAAAGCTTTTTTAAAGTAGCTTTAATCAGGGAATCCCATTTGAAATAGGTCGACAAAAAGTTCAGTCAATTTCAAATTCCCGTATTTCTCCAGTGACGGCATTGATCTCAAATTCATATTCGGTTTTGCCCTGATAGAATTCTATCTCATAGACCATGACACCGTCCTCCCGGTCGAGCTTTGCCTTTTTAAAGGTCACATCTTCAGAAGAAAGCCCGGCCTTCGCAAGCGCGATGGCCTTGGCTTCGTCTACACTGATGTAGGTGCTCTGAGAATCCTGGGAATCCAGGGCATTTTGTGTGCTTTGAGAAGCTTGTGAATTTGCAGCACTTCCGGAATTTTCTGCACTAGAGGCTGTGTTTGAGGTACTTTCCGTCGCTCCTGATGCGGAAGTATCATTACTCTGGCTGCCTGCTACGGCAGCCGGGAGAAGCTCCTCGGAAAGGCTCAGGATATCACCGGTGAGAGCACTGATTTCGTACTCGTATTGCTTCTCGTCGGTATAGAATTCGATGTCATAAACGGATAAACCGTCGTCATAATCTTCCTTTTCCTTTGTGTAGGTGACAGCGGCGGTCTCTTCCTCCGTAAGCAGCGTGTCTGCAAGTGCGATTTCTTTTGCTTCTTCCAGAGAGATGGAAGCCGTATTCTCCGCGATGCTTCTGGATGAGAGGAGAGAATTCCTTAAGGCTTCATAATCAACCGATTTCTGGAGAATGCTGCCGTCGTATGCCTGCACATGGTACTCATATTCTGTTCCTTCGGCGGTAAATTCTACATCGTAGAGAAATTCTCCATCATCGTAGTCATACTTTGCGGAAACATACTCAGCAGCGGCCGGGTCCACACCCGCGTCGGCAAAAGCAAAATTTTTAGCGGCTTCCGCGCCGATGACAGATTCTGCAGCCGAGGTTTCTGCCTCAGCGGAGGCTCCGGCTTCCGCCGCCAGAGCGGATGCGCCGAATGTAAATGCCCCGAGCAGGCAGGTGAGGGTAATAACAGCGGTCTTTCGTAGGTTTAAATAATTCCAGGTTTTGTTCGTCATAATCGTGTCCTCCTTTATTTTTTTTTATTATTTGTTTTTTCTGACTACAATATAGCAGGCAAACATTAGAGGAAGATTAGAATAAACAAATTTAGCAGAAAAAAATTATGGCAGCGGAAAACTTACAATAAATGTGCTTCCGCGCTGCGGTTTACTTTCCACTGTCACAGTTCCGCCATGAAAGTCCGCAATTTCCTGTACCATCGCCAGCCCAAGTCCGCTGCCTCCATTCGAGCGCGAAGGATCGACCTGATAAAAGCGCCGGAAAATGGACTTCAGCTGATCTGGCGCGATGCCGATGCCGTCGTCACGGACGGACAGAAATGCAGAATGTTTGTCACTGTCGGACGGGAGTACAGAATGTTTGCCATTGTCACTGTCGGCGTTAAGGCTAAGGCTGACCCAGATATGGCCGTCTGGTTTTCCGTAACGGTAAGCGTTGCTGATCAGATTGGTAAGGAGCCGCGTGACGAGCTCATAATTTCCATAGATGCGGATGTGATCTTCTTCATCACAACTTTCATTGCCGCGGATATTCTCCCTTGAATCGCTGCTTTGGCTGCTACGGATATTCTCTCTGAAATCGTCGTTTTCACAGGTATTTTTATTTTCTCTGCAATGATAGCCTTCGCTGCCATGTGGGGATTTATTTCCCTGGACACTGTAGCTGAGCATGATCCCGTTCTCCCGGATCAGTGCCATATCATCGCAGACATCCAAAACAAGTGCCGTCAGATCGAGAGTTTCCTTTGCGTAGCGCTCCGGCTGCAGCTTCAGGCGGGTGAATCCCAGCATGTCGCTGATGAGCCGGTTCAGCTTCTGACCCTGCCTGGAGATGGTTTCAAGCGCTTCGCGGTATTCATCCGTGTCCGGATTTTCTTCCTCCAGAGTCAGCTCGCACTGGGCGTTGATTACGGCGACTGGTGTGCGGAGCTCGTGGGAGGCGTCCGAGACAAACTGCTGCTGCTCCTGAAAGGAGTCGTCCAGGCGGGCGAACATTTTGTTAAACTCAGCGGCCAGCTGGTGCAGCTCGTCTTTTCCTTCGCTTAGCTCGATGCGTTTTTTCAGATCGTCGCCCTGGCGGATCTGCGAGGCGGTGTCGGCGATCTGACGGATGGGGGCGAGGACGCGTCCCGCGATCAGAAAGCCGCCGAAGATGGCGAGCAGAACCAGGCCGGGCAGCAGGATCAGGGAGGCGCGCGAAATGGCGGAGAGCTCAAGCTCGCCCTGCTCTTCGGAAACAATGCCGCGCAGCCAGAGTCCGTCCAGCCCGTCCCCGGTGAGCGCGCGGTCAAAGACATAATAAAGAGTGCCGTTTACCCGCACACGCTGCACTTCGGTATCCAGAAAGGACAGATCTGCGGTATCGGCCGCGATCGGGTTCTCCCCATAGAGGAGCGTACCGTCTGCCTGGTAAAGGGAGCTGTAGACGTCGTTGACTTTATCGAGAAAATCATCGTCAATTTCCAGATAACCGTCTCCATAGCTCAGATAATAGTCGACATCACTGCTTTTTTGGATGGCGGAAAGAGAAAAGTAATATTCCACCTCATCGATGTTGCTCTCTACGGTGGAAATCAGATTGTCGCGGACGGTTTTCTGGATGACGCCTCTGCCGGTGGAGAGGACGACCAGATAGGCGAGGACTACGTTTACGATTAGAATCGCGGCGAACCAGAGGGTGATTTTCAGACGGATGGAAGCTTTTTTCATGCCGGATCCTCCCGCAGCACGTAGCCGCGCCCGCGTACAGTGTGGATCAGCTTTTGGGTGCGGCCGCCGTCGATTTTCCGGCGCAGATAGCTGATGTAGACATCGACGACATTTGTGCCGCCTTCATAATCATAATTCCAGATGTGATTCTCAATCTTTTCGCGGGAGAGGACGATGCCGGCGTTGTGCATCAGATATTCAAGCAGCGCGTATTCTTTGGCGGAGAGGATGATTTCCTGCCCGGCCCGGGTAACACGCCCTGCAGCGCAGTCCATGGTAAGATCCCCGACGGTGAGAAGATTCTGCGCGCTGCCATGCGCGGTGCGGATCATGGCCCGCACTCGGGCGAGAAGCTCGTCAAAGGAAAAAGGCTTGACGAGGTAATCGTTTGCGCCCAGATCCAGCCCTTTTACCCGGTCCGCGATGGAATCACGCGCGGTCAGAAACAGCACCGGAACGGTTTTCCCGGCACTGCGCAGGGAGCGCAGCACCGCGAAGCCATCCGTCCCGGGCATCATGATATCCAGGATAATGGCGTCATATTCCGCGCAGGCGAGATGATCCATCGCCTCGTTTCCGTCAAAACAGCTGTCTACGCTGTATCCGGAAGAAGTCAGTTTTCTGGTGATGATGCGGTTCAGATCCCGTTCATCTTCGGCTAATAAAATGCGCATAATCAGGTTACCCGGTCATAAGAATAATGAAAAATTGTGTATATGGTTTTCTTCCGGCATGGACGGAGTAGAAAAGAATTACTGTCAGTCTCAAATGCGGCATGGAATGAATAGAACCTGAATCTTGTATTCTCAGGCAGCTTTTTAATGAAAAGCTGCCTGAGAATGATCCGGGAGAATTATCTGTCAGCGGTCAGAGCGTCCGCAAGGCTTTCCATTTCCGCAATATTTGCTTCCGAGAGCGTGGAGCGGATTGTGACGACCGGCTCTGCCTCGGTCACGTCTTTCATTTGTGCGATATGTGCCTTCATAAGCTTCGCGGAAACCGGTCCCCAGCTGCCATTCTGGATGTAGCCGACGGTCCGCTTCTGGAAGTTTTTGATTTTCAGGTGATATAAGAAGTCCTCCATTGCCGGGTGAAGGGATGCGTCGTAGGTCACGCTGGCGAGCACGAGCCGGTCATAGCGGTATGCGGCTTCAATTGCCGCGGACATATCGTCACGGTTCAGATCAAACACGGCGACCTGTTTTTCACCTTTTTCACGGAGAATATCCGCAAATTTTCTGGCGGCTTTGCCGGTATTTCCATGCAAGGACGCATAAGCAATTACGACACCTTTTTCCTCCGGCTCGTAGCTGCTCCAAGTGAGATATTTGCCGATATAGTATCCGAGATCGCTTTTGAGTACCGGACCGTGCAGCGGGAGAATGGCTGCGATATCCAGGCCGGATGCTTTTTTCAGAAGCGCCTGCACCTGCGTGCCGTATTTCCCGACAATGTTGATATAATAGCGCCGTGCCTCGGTGATCCAGTCAATGTCCTCAGAAAGTGCGCCGAAGGTCCCGAAGCCGTCCGCGGAGAAAAGCAACTTTTCACTCTGCTCATAAGTCACCATCACCTCTGGCCAGTGTACAAACGGCGCCATGAAAAACTGCAGTGTGTGGCTGCCAAGAGAGAGCGTATCGCCTTCATCTACAGTCAGGGTCTGCTCCTTCAGATCAAAAAACTGTTTCAGCATGGGAAACGTTTTCTTATTGCCGACCACAGTGGTCTCCGGGTAGGTATCCAGAAAGCTGCGGATGCTTCCGGAATGATCCGGCTCCATATGCTGTACGACGAGATAATCCGGCTTTCTGCCGCCGAGCGCCGCCTGGATTTTTTGCAGCCATTCATCGGTGCCTCGCGGATCTACGGTGTCCATGACAGCGGTTTTTTCATCCATAATCAGATAAGAATTGTAGGAAACTCCGTAAGGAATCCGGTACTGGCCCTCAAAAAGGTCCAGCGTGGTATCGTCCACGCCGACGTAGATCACCGAATCGGAAACGTGCATGTCTTTCATAAATTTAATCCTCCTGGTAATATGATATCATTTGCAAGAAGCCCGCCATGTTTGCGGAGCGCAGACGAACTTCGCAGGTGAACGGGCAGCTGATTACATTTGGTCCTTACAGCAATTCTTTCATTATAAAAGCGTAAATCTGCTGGCTGTGCTCCGGCCAGTTGCGGCAGGCTTTTTTAGCCTGCTCCTCATAAGGAACCGAGAAGGTCAGATCGATTGGCCTGGAACGCTTCTCTTTCACAATGCAGTGTACAGAATAATCGCCGTCCGTATTTTTATAATAATCCGCCAGGACAGACACCTCATCGCGCAGCCGCATTTTGTTTTCTGCCATGTACTGGTCAATCTCAGCACGGATGGAAGGTGAAATACGGTTATGGAAGTATTTCAGAGCCTCCTCACCCGCATCCGCCATCGAGTAATAGGTGTCGTCACGGATTTTTTCAGAGCGGATCATCTGTCCTTCCTCCAGATCCGAAAGAACCATGTGAAAGACAAAATAATCGGTATATCCCTGACCAAGGATAAAATCGGAAAGCTGGGCGTCAGTCAGCGGAAAATCCGCTTTGCTCAGCATATACAGGACAATCAGCTTGTACAGAGTTACCGGTTCGGACATGATGGATGGACCTCCCTTATGATTTCGTCGCTTCCCCGTGGCCGGGAGCTTTTACAGTATAGCATCGGAAATGAGTTTCGTAAAGATAAAAAGTTTCCGCTGTTTTTAGTCGCCTGCAAAAAACTATTACGAAAAAAATAAGATTCGTGTCGTTGAAACTTTGCGGATGTCATGTTATAGTAAGAGACGGATTTGGTTTTTGTAAGCGAATGACAGAATCGACAGATTCTTGTATTACGTGGATGAGCAGAATTGCGGAAGATATTTCACAGGCTGATCATTGAGGATAAAATCATGAGTGAACAGAAGAAAACACTGGGGCGTTCCCGTATTTACACGGGGACTCTGCCGGAAGAGGATTCCGCCGGAGACTATACGGAAACACCTGTCCGTCCTTCCCAAAGAACATCTGCGGGAAAATCCATCCGATCCTATCAGAGGACAGAGGCAGAGCTACCCGGCCAACCGGCTGCAGGGATATCTTCAGAATCGCCGGGACGTCAGGCTGACAGGGATTATTCATTTTCGGAAGGGCGGCGGAGCCGCCGCGCGCAGACCATTGGGACGGCGCCCAGAGAACGTCTGACGGAGCCCTCTCCGTCCGGTCGCAGACGCAGGGATGAAGAGACTGAGTTCAGGATGCGTATTCTCTGGATTGTACTGGCTGTCCTGATTGTACTTTTGGTAATTGCCATTATTTTTGAAGTGGTTTTGGGGTATGGCAGTCTGGAAACCGGCTCGGAGCGTATGGGAGCTGCCGCAGAGCAGACAGAGTCCGTTATCCAGACAGAGAATGAGTCTGAGCAGGAAACGGAGACACCGGATACCGGCGCTGGCGGAGAGGCTGATGGTACTTCGGGGGATGAGTCTGCCGGAGATGGCAGCGGCACATCGGGCAATGACTCTGCTGGAGATGGCAGCGGTACTTCAGGTGACGACTCTGCCGGAGATGGCAGTGGTACTTCGGGTGACGACTCTGCCGGAGATGGCAGTGGTACTTCGGGTGACGACTCTGCCGGAG
>JAJQFO010000262.1 GCA_021201095.1 Lachnospiraceae bacterium | reverse complement strand
GATTGCACATCGCTATAAACACCTGGTTCTGCATCGCCTGAACCCGGATTTCCCATTCAAACAGTTCCATGGGTTCGTTCTTACAATTTGCAGTCGGGATCAAAATCAGATCAGCTCCTTTGAGCGCGCAGGTCCGGATACTTTCCGGAAGATGTCTGTCAAAGCAGATGACGATTCCAACGTTTCCAAACTCTGTATGAAATACCTTAAAGCCGTCCTCTGATGGCTTATAGTAATCCTGCTCGTAAAAGGATTGCGCCTGAACGACGTGAACCATCTTTGCCACGTCCACAATCTGTCCGTCTGTATTGCTCCAGAGAGAAGCATCGTAGTATTTCCCATTTTCAAAAAGATAGATATTGGGAGAAATGTAAAGACGATGCTGACGGCTCATATCGCATAATCGCTTTATGTATTCATGTTCCCGCGTCATTCTGTACTGCTTCACATCTTTCTTTTCGTATTGCGGAAAGAAAGGGGAAAACTGTATCTCCGGGAAAAAAATCAGATCACAGTCGGAAGCCGCATTACAGCTTGCCAGTGTTTTTAAATAGTTTTCCTCTATATTTTCCGTCATGGACATCTGTGCCATCGCAAGCTTCATTACTCCTTCCCTCCTGTAGCTTTACGTTCCGTATAGCCCATCAATAAGCTGGTAATCGTCAGGCCATGATATTGTATCCAGAATGTTCGAGTATGTCTAAGGCTTTTTGATAGTGTTCTTCTTTTAGCAGAATATAATCTGTATTGTAAGTAGATACAGCAAAAATCGAAATCCCTTTATCAGCCAGAACAGTTGAAATTCTGGATAATATTCCAATCAGTGAAAAATCCAGGACGCCTTGAATACGAAAGCCTTTCCAGCCATCATCACGCTGAATAACATTTGACGGAACATCTGCTGTGAGGCATACAAGAGATTTTTCTTCGTCCGTTTTTCCTATAAAACAGTATTCTGCATCTATATTCACAAGTGAAAAATCTTCAACCTTACATACGGTAAAATTACCATCAAGCTTTTTTAATTCCATAACATCACCTCAACTATTCCAGCATTCTCCTCACTTCATCCAGAAATTCCTGTCGTTCCTGAGGTGTACTTGCGTCGATGCCTCCCAGATTTTTCCATATCGCGTTCTGAAAGCCCACGATCTGAAATGTAGCGCTGATCATGGCATTATGGATGGGGTCTCCGAAAGTATCCACCAGCACATCCGTCGGTGTGGAAGATGTGGTAAAAATATATGTCTGTGAAATATTACGAACCGGAGTAAGACCGGCAGCGCCAGTTGTATAAGCGGAACCTTCCAGCATTACCTTATCCAGAAATCCCCGCATGATTGCGGGCATGTCGTACCACCAGATGGGGAAAATAAAGATAATCCTGTCCGTATCATCCAGAATCTGATTATATTTTGCCACCAACGGATCTAAAAACTCTCCTCTGGCGTATACTGCCAGTTCTGCCTTTGACATCACCGGATTAAACTCATCCGCATAAAGATCAATCAGTTCATAATTGCCAGATGCTTTTTCTGCTTCCTTTAGCACTGCATTGTTAAAACTCCCGTCCCAGGGATGAGCATATACAATCGTTGTTTTCATCGCACAACCTCCATCTTTCCTCAACGTTCGATTTTTCATTCCCGCGAAGCAACGAGCCAAGGGCCAGAGTCATAAGGCATCTGGCGGCAAGGACGATACCGTATGACTTAGCTTGCACGGCTACTTCTTAATATTCCCCGTATTCGCACCCTATGTTGTATGCGGAGATATCGTCAATCAATGATTTTCCATTTTTTCCCTTGCGATACAGCTTTATGCGTCCGACTCCATTCCCGCCGTTCCAGAGGCGATTGTGGCGTTTGCTGCCGTCAGGGGCTTCGTAGTTGACCAAAAGCATATCTTTTTTTCTGCAGCGGACACAGGTTTCCATGATCACCTGTCGGTTTTCCTGCCGGACACGCCACTGAATTTCGTTTTCCGCCTCTTTACAGGAAAATTTTGTTTTACAGCCGGTCCAGAATTTGGAAAAATTAAACTCATAGGATGTCCCTTCATAATAAAAAGCACCGAGCAGAATCCGATTCAGTGAAACGAAGTAGATTTTGGGTCTGCCGCCGCCAATATCGAAGACGCTGTTTGCCAGCTGTTGCCCGGAAAGATTGCTGATCAGGTGATTGGAGGACAGCCATACCCATGGAGAGGTAAAGTTTCGTCCCCAGTTTTTGTCAGCGTAGCCGTAGCTTTTTTCCGGGAAAACCCGATAGACAACGCCGTTTAGTGTAACAGTCCCATGATAGGTGCTTTTCATACCTTCCGCGTGCCAGTACATTTCAAACGCTTTGAGAAAACGGAACAGTTTGCTGGTGCCGTATCCGACATTAAAAGCAATCTGCTTATCTATTTCAAGATCCCAGGACATTTCCCCGCTGTCACACATCCATTCCGGATGCGCAGCAGCGTCCTCCCTGCTTACCGATATGCTGCCGGAAAGTCTCGTATCTGACGCATAACAGTCCGCGGCCTTTACAGAGTAGGGTGCTTTCCCATGAATGCTCACATCTTTCTACGGGAAGAATCGATGAAGCTGGCAGGGCTTTTGAACCGCATTGCTATTCTTAGCAACGTCTGTGGAACCCCAGCTTCCGGCTTTGACCATCAGGTAGGAAGGCCGCGCGTTATCAGCTTTGTTTTCCGGGAGTTGGCCGAATACAGGTTTTTCCTGGGCTAAGCCAGGGTTTATAGCAAAAAATTCAATGAAAAAGGCTTTTTCTTCACCAGTAACTTCATTTATGGCAGTAAACGAGTGCCACCACCAGTCGTAGCCTTTCTTTTTGAAGCTGCCTGTCAGCATATATTCATTTTTCGCTGCGTCTTTCTTCTCAAATCCCATTTTGAATG
>JAJQFO010000182.1 GCA_021201095.1 Lachnospiraceae bacterium | reverse complement strand
TACCTATACCTTCGACATGATGGAATACGGTCCCTGGGAAGCATGGTACGAGACTACCGGGACTGTAATTGTCACTGCTTCAGCTAATGACGGCTATGAACTTGAAGCAATCACAGTTACGGATGGTGATGGAAATGTCCTGGCATCGTATGATACGGAAACTGTATCCATCACGCCAGGCGCGGACTTTAAAATGATTATTACGGCGTCTTTTGTCTTTGTCGAAGGTTCTATACCAGAGACAGGGAAAATCATCCGGCAGACAGGATCCGGCACAGGTACCGTCGCAATCTATGAGGACGAGTATTTCCAGAATTCCCTTGGAACATTGACGGAGACCGGGATGGAGCTAGACGTGACAGATTATGATGAAATCATCTATCTGGATATCGCCGGAGATATAGACAGTGGATCCGTCGCATACAGTATCACTATGTATAGGGATGGAAACATCGTGTCTACGGAGCTTATCTATTCGGATGTCGATGCATATATGCATGCCTGCGAATCTGTAGTTTTTTCCGGAGAAGGCTACGAAGTGGCTGAAATATGTTTGAAAACGGCGGGCGATATGGCTGATGTGCCGGAGCTGACCGGCGATAACAACTACGCACAATATGATGCAAAGGTGGCCGCCGGACTGCAGAATGACATTACAAAAATGTTCACAGATCCGGAGGTCGGGGATGTTTACCAGACAAGGGTAACCGTTACCTCCTGGATGAGCGCAACCCATTATTTTTATCAGGATGCCCCTTTAAAGGTATATTTAAACAGCGCGGATTCCAATTCTGAATATGTTGGAGAAGAATTGAATCAATGGACTTATTCTTTATGGAAATGCGCCAGTGCCACCGGAAAGCATAATCCGCAACATGGGCAGACCGGATATCTGTATTTTATAATTTATAAAGTGGATACTTCTACGAATACCGCATACTATGAACTATATTTCCATAATGATTCTTACCAGAGCTATCAGCATGCCTATTATTCGTACGGTTCATTTTCGTATAATCCAACCGGCCTTGAGATTTATAAGAAATGGACAAATCCGAGTTCCATGGAAGACATTGATACATCCGTATATGACCTGACTGCGACATTTACAATCTATTCAGACGCTGCATGTACAAAAACAGTCATGACGGTTACTACAGATTCGACCGGGTACTGGTCAGGGGAGCTTGACGCTGGCACGTATTATATAAAAGAGACAGGAGAGCCGTCTCTGGCCGGAAGCCCATCTGAAGAAGCGGATAAGATTGTTGTACCGGATACCGGGACCTATACTTACTCGAAGAAAAACAGTCCGCTCCGTATTCGGCTTACTGTAAAAAAACAATCAGCTTCTGACGGAACTTACTACAACAGTATGGAAGGTGCAATTTACGGAGTGTTTACAACAAAAGCCCTTGCGGAAGCTGCGGAGGATGAAAACGACACAAATGCGCTTGCGCTTCTTACAATCACCGGGGAAGAAACCACCTTGAAAGGGACTTATTTTCAGGCGGGACAAACCTACTATCTGAAAGAGCTAAAGGCTCCTGACAGCGGAGAATGGGCATTATCTGACACGGTTACCTCTTTTACCGTATCGAAATCTGATGCTGCATCGGATGATAAAACGGATCTTTACCTTGATCTGACAGTGACAGTTACAGAAAAAGAGCCGAAGCCGGTAAAGGTCCGGATTAAAAAAAGCCTTTCTGTTGGAACCGCATATAATGAAGAGGAAGGCGACCTTGGATACATTACATGGATAAACGATATCTCCGAATTTACCATCCAGGGTTCCAAATATATCTTCTGGTGGTCAGAAGAAGATGCAGTGAATATGAATAAATCTGCACGGATCGGAACCGTAACGATCAAAGCAGCCAATGAAGATGGGGAATATTATTCCAACTGGCTGACTTTGACAGACATTACAATAGGAGAGACCAAAACACTTTATTACAGAGAATATTCTGCTGGTCATGGTACAGCGGTCAACCCAACCGTATATTCTGCGGAAGTAACACTTGCGGAAGGAACTTCAACGGAATACTATACGTTTTCAACCAAAAATTATGTGAGCTACCTGGATCTGGATGCTTATGTTAAAAAGGTGGCTGACGATGAAGATGAAACACCGCTTGCCGATGCTGTTATAAAAGTAGATTATTACCCATATGCACAGGGCTCTGAGCTTGTCTACACCTGGTATTTTAAAACTGGTGAAAATGGAAAGCTTTTAACGGACCTGGATGAGAATGGAAACCCTCAGGTCCTGGACGGTTCTTCCTATGTGTATTATACGTCTACCGGCAAGGCCTATTTCCCGGAAGGATATTATGAATTCCAGGAGATAGAAGCGCCGGAAGGTTATACACTGGATACAACGGTATACCATGGACTAACAGATCCCATAGTATATGAAAATCCGACAGTTGACCAGTCAAGAAGACTGTATCTCTACAATGCAGACACTGGGGACACCGGTATAATAATAAAGAATATACCTGATGCGGGTTATCTCTGCCTGAAAAAATCCTCGGCAAATACTTCCGTCACAAGCGGGAATACAGGTTATTCGCTGAAGGGTGCGGAATATACCGTTTATACAGATTCCTCCTGTAACACTGTGGCGAAAGATTCTGACGGAAACAATGCCATCCTGACTGTGACAGACGAGGATGGTAACGCAAACACATTGAAGATGGCCGCAGGCACATATTACGTAAAGGAAACAAAGACCCCTGCCGGATATCTGGCAGACACAACAGTGCATATGGTTGAGGTCACAACAGGCAACACGGCGGACAATCCAAAAACGCTGGCGGTTTCGGAGATCCCAATCACTTACACGATTGACCTGATTCTCCAGAAGACTACCAAAGCCAATACCAGCGCATCCCTTGCAGGGGCAGTCTTCCAGGCTGACTTCTACGCAGGCGCGGCCAGCGCAAGCGGAACGGCTGCGAAGACGTGGTATTTGACGAGTGACACTGATGGTAATGTAAAACTCAAAACAGATTACCTTGCTTCTGATTATATAAGTGAAAGTCTTTATATGGACTCAAATGGCGATGTTTGCCTTCCAATCGGCTATCTCACCATTACCGAGCTTGAGGCTCCGGAAGATTTTGTTAAGTCAGATGATACGGTTACGTATGCGCTTACAACTTCCGGCTGGACGATTAGTAATGGTACGAACACGATAAGCGGAACGGCATCAACGACGGCCACAACGATCATTGAAAACGATATGGTCCAGAAGGCCGGCTATATTGACAACGTAGTCGCGTTTGGCAGCATATCGATTGACAAGCTGGACGCGAAGACATTGGATGGCAGCGCCCAGGGCGACGGATCACTGGAAGGCTTTACGTTTGACATCATCAGCCAGAATGATTATACGGTGACTGTTAATGATGGAAAAAACAAGGCATATTCTAAAGGCGATGTCGTGATGACTATCACGACGGATGAGAACGGCCATGCGGAAACCGGGAACGTTCTGCAGGCTGGCAATTATACAGTAGTAGAAAGCGGCCAGGGCGATGGTTATTCTGGCACAGGAACAAACACAAGCAAAGATATTAAAATTACCGATAACGAGGAAGTGATTTCCTACGAAGTAACCAATTATGTGCTGGAAGGCGGTTTGTCCGTACAGAAGATCGATGCCGCAACCGGCACGAATACGCCAAGTGGCAGCGCGACGCTTGCGGGCGCGGAGTTTACCATTGTAAACGCTTCCGCTAACGCGGCAGAAAACGCATCCGGAACGGTAATTCCGGCATCCGGGCTTTCCGGTGATGTTTCTTACGCGGATGTACTCGCGGCAGCAGAGACATGCACGATGCAGGTGGTCACGACCGACGCGACCGGCTATGCCGCAACCGGAAGTAATGATCTTCCATACGGCACCTACTACGTGATCGAGACCAAGGCGCCCGAAGGCTACGAACTTAACACTACCTGGGTAGAGAAGGTCGAAGTCCGTGAAAACGGCGCGGTCACGGCGGCAGCGACAAGCTGTTCGGATACGCCGACAAAGGGCGGGCTTTCCGTACAGAAAGTTGACTTTATGCTTGGACGCAGTGCGGACCATGGCGACACGGATCTGTCCGGCGCGATGTTCACGATTGTGAACGCATCCTCTGGTTCTTCCGTGAATACAGCCGGTGAGACGGTCGCGACAACCGGGCTGACGGATGACACGGCTACCTATTCCAAGATAAAGGAATATGTTGACAGCGCCTCCGGGACAAATTATGTGATGCAGACCATCACGACTGACGCGGGAGGTTTTGCAACGACCGATACGGACGGGGATGGCCTGGATTACAGCCTGTCTTGCGGCACGTATTACGTGATCGAGACAACCGCGGCGACCGGCTACCTGGTGAACGAGACCTGGGTCGGAAAAATTATCGTGCTTGAAAACGGCGTGGTTTATGCCGCGCAGACGATCCAGAATTCTGATTCAAAGGATATAAGCGTTGCCCAGCAGATTTACCGCGGCGGTATCAGCCTTATTAAGAACGATAGCGAACTGCAGGCTGCTGATACGCAGGGCTATACTTCTCTTGAGGATGCAGAATTTGCCATTATCAACGCGAGTGACGCGGTGGTGCTAAATAAAGACGGTGAGGAAATCCCAAACGCAAAATCCGTACTGTCGGAAAATCCGACTTATGCAGATCTGCGCGCGCTGGCAGATTCCGGAGAATATACCGTCCAGACGATCACCACGGATGAGTATGGCGCAGCGGCAACCGGAGAGACGGACCTGCCTTATGGCACGTATTATATTATTGAAGTAAAATCCTCCTATGGATATTGGATCGATGAATCATTTGTCGGCAAAGCGGTTATCCGCGATGATGGTGTGGTGGTTGCCCTTGGCAGCACCAATGGGGACAGTTCCTTTACGGATATCAATGATACGGGTACGGAGACTGTTGACCAGACACCGCGCCGGAGTGATTTGAGCTTCCTGAAGGTAAATATTGACGGTGAGTACAAGTCCTATATCCCATTCCTTATCTCCGCAATCTACGTGGACGGTGAAGGAAATGAGACGGTACTGGAAAGCCATGTGATTGTGTCAGATGAAAATGGTCTGGTGGATACTTCCCGCACGCATTCCACAAATACCAATGGTTTTGACCAGTATGTAGTGGATGGCGTTGTGACGGCAGAAGGAGAAGCACTTCTTGAAGAAGCTTCCACGTGGGGCATCTGGTTTGGCACTACGGATGCAATTAACGACAACTATGGGGCAATGTACCCGGCTTATTACAGGATTACAGAAATTCAGTGCGAGGACAACTCATCCTTAAGCGAAAATCTTCTGGAATCCGACCTGATCTATATTTATAACGATACAGGCGATTTGACTGCACTGCTTTCTGACTCTACAACAAACAATGCGCAGGAGAATGTTTACCATCCGCTCGTAGATACAGAGATTGTTCTGACATCTGCTGCGCAGGATGTCGAATCTGATACGCATACCGTTCCGGTTCGTGAGTCCGTAGAGATCTCTGATACCGTAGCATTTACGCATGTTTCCTCTGACCATACTTATCGGATGGAGACACAGTTTGTGGATATTACGGATAGAAATAAGGTACTTTCTATCAGCAGTACAAATGATGCAGACGCGTCCATAAGCGATGATGGGAAGTGGGTAACAAAAGAATTCCAGCCAGAGAAGAAATCCGGGACAAACAATACCTATGGTGACATCACCATGACGGCACTCCTCGATACGGAAGGACTGAATGGACATACAATTGTCGCAATAGATTACCTGTATCAGTATATCAACGGAAACTGGATTCTGGTGGCGAAGCATGAAGATTTAACAGATACAGATCAGATGCTTTATGTACCGGATATCCATACAACTGCAGTTGATTCCCTGACAGGAACACGTGTGGGCGCCAAGAGCACGGATGATGCGATCCTCGATACCGTATCCTACAGCAACCTGGCGAAGGGCGAGATTTATGTCATTGTAATGCAGGTATTGGATGCGGATACCGGAGAGGCGATTGAAGACGGAAAGACTGTTCAGTCGAGCAGAATTTATTCGCGTAGCGACACACCGGTTTCCGGAACCATAGAAATGCCGGAATTTACTTTAGATTCTTCATCTTTCAGCGAACGGACGCTGGTTGTGGTGGAATCCCTTTATCGCGCTGATGCGGACGGAAACCCAGTAGGCGAAGCAATCCTGGTGCATGACAGCATTGTAGATGAGGATCAGACCATCCGCTATCCGGAACTGCATACTTCCGCAAGCGACAGCATGACACAGGATGATGTTGGAACATCCTCAGAAACAGCGACAGTCTATGATGAAGTAACTATAGAAAATGTAATCTTTGATGACAATGACACTGACGGCCAGTATACGTATACCCTGAAGGGAGCTCTTGTATACCAGCAGGATTTCACAGATGCAGAGGGCATAAGCCATAAGGCCGGAGAAACGGTTGAAACGCTGGAGGGAACGTTTGATACCGTGACCATTACATCTGATGCGGCGGGAAATGCTGCGTTTACTTATTCAGATGGAACGACGGCTAACGGAACAGTGACCATCTCCAGCTATGGCAAGAACGTCGCAAAGAGCGCAGGAGGAGACGTTGCTGACAACAGCTATGTGACAGATTCCGCAGCTGCAGTTGCAACTGTCACCGTGGAGCTGATTTACCTGGTGGATTCTTCCAAACTGGAAGGCGGCACGGTTGTCGTGTTTGAAGATTTGTATCACGAAGATGTGAAGGTGGCAAGCCACGCAGATCTCACAGACGAAGGCCAGTCTGTTCATTATCCGGAGGTAAAGACATCTGCGACGGATGGTTCTACACTGGATGATGTAGGAACTGTACAGAAAAATGCAACAATTACGGATACCGTGACCCTGACAAACCTTGTACCGGGGAAGACATACACGGTTTTCGGCAAGCTTGTAAACCAGTCTGACGGCAGCGATCTTACCGTGGACGGAGAGGCTGTGACGCAGAGCGTAATCATTACGGTTGGCGACGGAACCATTACATCTTCCAACGGTGAAAAGACGTCGGTTACTGCTTACGATGCTGATTACTGCACGGTCAGCGGAAAGGTTGACCTGACATTTATGTTTGACGCAGGCGGACTTGCCGGAGAATCCGTAGTAGTATTTGAAGACTTGATCCATAATGGTGTTATTGTAGCAACACACAGTGACCTTACGGATGAAGGCCAGACGGTTCATTTCCCAAAGATCCGTACGATAGCTGCAGACGGCTATACTTTGGATCATGTTGGGACGGTAACTGGCAGTACAGAAAATACTTCCGGAGGAATTATCAGTACACAGGCTGTCATCGTTGATACCGTTATTTACACAAATCTTATTCCAGGAAAAGAATATACAGTAAGCGGAACTCTTGTGAATAAAGATACCGGGTGGGAACTGACTGATGCCGATAATTGTGCAGTAATCGCTTATCGTACATTTATAGCCGGAGAAACTGGAGAAGGAATTACGGCGGAAATCGATGAGGCTTCAAACTCTGTAAGCGGCACAATCGATATTACCTTTGTATTCGATGGCTCGCTGATGGAGGGAACGACAGTAGTTGCATTTGAAAGTCTGGAGTACAATCAAATAGCTGTAGCCACACATAATGAAATTACGGATGAAAATGAAACCATTCATTATCCAAAGGTTCAAACATCTGCAATGGATACAGCTGTTGGCGATGAGGTCGGCAATACGGACGAGACCGTAATTGTTGATACCGTTTCCCTCTGGAACCTTGTGCCAGGCATGACCTACACAGTCAGTGGTGTGCTGATGGATAAGGAAACTGGGGAGGAGCTGCTTGTAAACGACGGTGAAACGGTTACGCAAAGCGCGGCTGTTTCAGTAAACGAAGACGGCACCGTGACAGCGGAAAACGGTGAAAATATAGGAGACGTGGTATACAACGAGGAGATGAATTCCGTGGATTGTACAGTTGACCTGATTTACATCCTGGATGCTTCTTCACTCGCGGGCGTGACAACGGTCGTGTTTGAAGATCTGTATCACAATGAAGTGATCGTGGCAAGCCATGCGGATCTCACAGACCTTGGACAGTCTGTCCACTTTCCAAAGATCCGCACGACAGCGACAGATCTTGATACTTCCAGCCACGTCGGCACAGTGGAAGAAAAAGCGGTTATCAATGATGTTGTGTGTTTTACAAACCTGGTTGTTGGCAAAGAGTATGCTCTTACAGGTACGCTCATGAACCGCGGGACCGGGCTGCCTCTCCTTGATGAGGACGGCGCAGAAATAACTGCATCAGTGACATTCACGGCAGAAACAGACAGCAGCGGTGACTACATCGTGACGGAGTATCACGAAGAGAACCATTCTGTTGATGGTACCTGCATCCTTACATTTACGCTTGATTCCAGTCTTCTGGCCGGGAAAACTGTCGTAGTATTTGAAAACCTGTATCACAATGGCATTGAAGTAACCATTCACGCAGACATCAGCGATGATGATCAGTCTGTTTATTACCCGGACATCCATACGACAGCAGTGGATACCAATACCGGCGATCATGTAGGAACGATCTGGGGCGCACTGATGAACTTTGCAAGGAGTCTTTTTGGACAAGAAGCGGAAGAGGATGCAAAACAGGTGATCACGGATACGGTGGCACTAGGCAATCTCGTACCTGGGCAGACTTATGTCGTATCCGGCAAGCTTTACAACGTGACCGAAAGTCTTAAATCCGGAGAGGAAACACCCCTGCTGATTGACGGCGGGGAGATCACACAGGCAGTTACTATTACGGTATCCGGGGACGGCAAGTCCATTACGGCAGCGGATGGTTCTGCGGCTTCCGTGACAGCGTACGATGAGTCTCTGAATTCTGTAAACGGAACCGTGGATCTGGTTTACACGCTTGACAGCTCAAAGATACAGGGAATCGAAGTGGTTGTGTTTGAAAAGCTCTATCAGGATGTGTCATATACACCAGAAACCATCCCGGAGGAAGTACCGGAGGAGGACCTGGTTAACGAGCATTCGGATATTGAGGACGAAGACCAGAGTGTGAGCGAGATCTCGATTCACACTACCGCTGTTGATGCCTCGACAGGTGACCAGGTGGGAGCCGTGCCGGATGGAACAAGTATTACATCCATCCATGATGAAGTAAGCCTGACCGGACTGGTTTCCGGTATGGAATACACTATCGACGGTGTGCTGGTATCCCTCGGTGACTCTGACCTGTCTACCGGTGAGACTTATTACCTGAAAGCAGACGGTACCCTGACGGATGACAGAGAGGAAGCTTATACAGAGACCCTGACATTCACTGCCGAAGAGACAACTGAGATTTATTATCTGAATTTTGCCGTTACCAGTGACAAGGTGCAGGGAAAGAGCCTGACTGTATTTGAAAATATTTATCACAATGGCATACTGATCAGCTCACACCCGGCAGGGGACGGCGACGGCTGGGACGAGGAATCCCTGGCGGAACAGACTGTTTATTATCCGGCAGGAAAGACGAACGCGACAGACACATTGACAAATGAACATATGTCACTGGCAGAGGAGAACCGGATGATTACAGACCGTGTGTACTTCGAAAATCTCCTTGTGGGGCAGGAATACACAATTACCGGACAGCTGGTTTACAAAGAAGCATTTACCGATGCGAACGGTGTAAGACATGAAGCCGGAGAAGCGGTAACAAAAGCTGAGGCAGTAACCTTCAAAGCCGCAGGAGACCTTACAGCTGCTTTCTGTGAGGATGGCAGTGAGGCAGCGGTTGATTCTGTGAATGTGAGAACCCTTGCGGATGGACAGACGGTCATCAGCGGTTACGTATCTGTCAGCTTCACAGTGGACGCTTCGAAGCTGGCGGGAGCGACGCTTGTAGCGGTCGAATCCTTTAGTCGGGATGGCACGGACATTTATACACATAATGACCTTGAGGATCTGCCGCAGACCATCCGTATTGCGCAAATCGGAACGACTGCGAGCATAAACGGCATGGATGAGACGGCTATTTATGACGAAGACGGAAACTATACTGACATCATGATTACAGACACAGTTACTTATAAGAACCTGTGGACATCCGAGGATCTGGCGGCTATGGCTGAACAGGCGAAGCACATTGTATACCTGGATGGCACGGTCCGTGAGCAGGAAAATGCAATCTATACTGTATCCACAGATGCAGTTTATATCCTGAAAGGCGTGCTGATGGACAAGGAGACAGGCGAGGCGCTTATTGATTCCGAAGGCAGCACCTACACGGTATACTCGGATCCCTTTACGCCGGATGCCAACGATGGCTCCTATGATGTCACCTTTACCGTCAATGCGGGCGATTTTCTTGATGAGGAAGGCAATACAACACTTGCAGGCAAATCCCTGGTAGTTTTCGAGGAGCTGTTCCTGACGTCCTCTGAAGAGGAAACGACTGAGGAGAACCGGATCGCAGAGCATAAGGACATCGAGGATGAAGCACAGACTGTGGAAATCCCTCAGGAAATTCCTCAGACAGAAGCTCCCGAAACAGAAGAAGAAACTTCGGCTGCAGTCACTACAGATGAGGTGAAGACAGGTGATCCGATGGAAGAATCAGTTGTGTTCACAATTTTGCTTATGGCAGCTGCGCTGGTTGCTATGAGATTAGCAGGAAAGCGTTTCTTCACAATAAGAAAATGAACCGAAATATTACTGATAGTTGCAGGCAAAAATGGAACCCCCTATTAATTCGGGAAAAATGATTGTCAGAGAACAATAAAATCGGAATCATGTGATGCTGTATTATATAAAATGGTTTTTATTTTAAGGCAGAAGAACATGCGTGATGATAAGAACCGCTTTGAGCGTCTGAAGCATGATGTATGATTGGGTTGCTGTTCACACCATGCCACGCACTTACTGCGTGGCATGGGCAAAAACATAGAGCGTTCTGGCATCCGGCCCATCCGCGTTTTAATTAATGCTTGCTTTTTTGGGATGATATGATAAGATTCATGTGGATATTTTATACGATCGAAATCTTTCCTGTTTCCATAGCTTTTATGTACGGATCCTGTATGCGGATATGCATGATCCTGTATGAAGGATGCAGAGGAAATAAAAAATCTTTGTAAGTCAAATATCCGTGCAAGCTATGTCATAAGGTGTCGGCTATGCCGACGGATCTACGCTTCGCTCCGGTCGGCACTTAACGAGTGCCCCTGGCACTCAGTGCCCTTATGGCTCCGGCTACCTGGCTCGTTGCTTCGCGGAAATAAACTGTGTAAAGGCAGGCTGCAAAATGAGAAAACTGGCACTAAGTGATGAAATCCTGCTCTCTGTCGAAAAACCGGCCCGGTATATCGGCGGAGAGATTAATGCTGTAATGAAAGATGCGAATTCCGTGGACATTCGCTTCGCTATGACATTCGCCGACATTTATGAAGTTGGGATGTCACATACCGGGCTGCATATCCTTTATGATATGTTTAACAGACGTCCGGATGTGTGGTGCGAGCGCGTCTTTTCGCCGTGGACAGATCTGGACAAGATTATGAGAGAGCAGAAGCTTCCGCTGTTTGCCCTGGAATCACAGGATGCGATCCGGAATTTTGACTTTATCGGGATCACGCTGCAGTACGAGATGTGCTACGCGAACGTCCTGCAGATTCTCGATCTGGCGCAGATTCCTCTCTTTGCAGCTGAGCGTTCCGAAGCGGATCCGCTGGTGATCGGCGGAGGTCCCTGTGCGTACAATCCGGAGCCTCTTGCGCCCTTTTTTGACATGTTTTATATCGGTGAGGGCGAGACCGTATATGATAAATTATTCGACTTATACAAGGAATGCCGCGCAGATGGAATCGCACGGAGTGAATTTCTGCACAGAGCCGCGAAAATTCCGGGCATTTATGTTCCCTCACTTTATGAAGTTACTTACAAGGAGGACGGAACGATTGCGTCTTTCCTTCCAAAAGAACCTGATATTCCTGCGGTGATTGAAAAACAGGTCGTTATGGATCTGAACCAGGTGCCTTACCCGGAAAAGCCGATTGTTCCATATATGAAGATCACGCAGGATCGGGTCGTGCTGGAAATCCAGCGAGGCTGTATCCGGGGCTGCCGTTTCTGCCAGGCAGGAATGATTTACCGTCCTACCAGGGAGCGCTCTCTGGATTTCTTAAAGGAGCATGCCTCGCGGATGCTGAAGACATCCGGACAGGAAGAAATTTCTTTAAGTTCTCTCAGCTCCAGTGATTACAGCGACCTGAATGGGATCGTAACGTACCTGATTGATGAGTGCCAGGAGCGGAAAGTGAATATATCTCTGCCGTCACTGCGAATCGACTCTTTCTCACTGGATGTCATGAGCAAGGTGCAGGATGTCCGCAAGAGCAGTCTGACCTTTGCTCCGGAGGCGGGATCGCAGCGCATGCGTGATGTCATCAATAAGGGGCTGACGGAAGAAGTGATTTTACAGGGAGCCAGAGAAGCCTTTCACGGCGGCTGGAATAAGGTGAAGCTTTATTTTATGCTCGGACTCCCCTACGAGACGGACGATGACCGGCAGGCCATTGCGCATCTGGCAGATCAGATCGCCCGATGCTATTATGAAATACCAAAAGAGGAACGGAACGGCAAATGTCAGATTACTGTGAGTACCTCCTTCTTTGTACCGAAGCCATTCACGCCATTCCAGTGGGCTTCCATGCATCCTGTGGGCGATTATCTGGGCTTTGCAAAGACAGTCAATCATGAAATCAAGGAAATGCTCAATCACAAAAGCATTCGTTACAACTGGCATCAGGCGGATGTCACACTTCTGGAAGGCGTGTTCGCGAGAGGAGACCGGAGAGTGGCAGAAGTCAATATGGACGCCTACCAAAACGGGGCATTATATGATGCCTGGACCGAAATGTGGAATTATGACCGTTATCTGGAAGCATTTGAGCATACTGGGGTTGACATGGATTTTTATACGACAAGGGAGCGCGGCGAGGATGAGATTTTCCCCTGGGACTTTATCCATATTGGTGTGACAAAGCAATTTCTGAAAAATGAATGGCATAAGGCAAAGGAAGCCGCCATTACACCAAACTGCCGCCAGAAGTGCTCCGGATGTGGTGCTAACTGCTATAGAGGAGGTGTCTGTGTTGAAAGTAAGGGTTAGATTTTCTAAAAAGGGAAGCATGAAATTTATCGGGCATCTGGACGTCATGCGCTATTTCCAGAAGGCATTGCGCCGGGCAGAGATTGATGTCGCATATACAGAAGGCTTTAATCCCCATATGATCATGTCCTTCGCATCTCCTTTGGGTATTGGACTGACCAGCGATGCAGAGTATATGGATATTGAACTAAAGACCCCGATCTCTTCCCGGGAAGCCATTGATAGGATCAATCAGGCCGGAACGGAGGAAATGCCTGTGACAGGCTTTGTGTGCATCCCGAATGGAAAGGCAAACAAAGCCATGACACTTGTCGCAGCTGCGGATTATGCACTGCGTTTTCGCAAAGGGCATGAGCCAGAAATTGATTGGAAGAATGGTCTTTCCTCTTTTTTTAATCAGGAGCAGATTCCTGTCATGAAAAAAACGAAACGGTCGGAAAAAGAAGTGGATATCCGTCCAATGATCTATGCATGGTCGCTTGAGGATGATATCCTGTTTCTGAAACTTTCCGCAGGCAGCGTAGCAAACCTGAAGCCAGAGCTTGTGATGGACACGTACTTAAGTGCGCAAAATGTTTCCTGCGATCCGTTTGCCTATGAAATCAACCGCTGCGAGATTTATGCGGATGTCGGCGAGGATGGTTCCCGATGCCTGAAATCTCTTTATGATCTAGGCGAGGAAATCTTATGAACCAATATATTATCTGCAAGATGCATGGCGCCATTTTTTCATTTTTGCTGGAAAATGGCCGGGCGGTTGAAATTCATTGTGACTATGAGGACAGAGAATCCATTCTCGGTAATATTTATATAGGAAGAATCCGTGATATTTCCGGGACGATTGGTGCAGCCTTTATTGAAATCGCGCCACGATCAGTCTGCTATATTCCGGTTAACGATCTGAAAGATTCGATCTACACGAAAAAAGGCAGCTCTATAAAGCCACAG
>JAJQFO010000192.1 GCA_021201095.1 Lachnospiraceae bacterium | reverse complement strand
CCGTAACCTTTCCGTCCACCAGGGTAATCGCGTGGGAGCGGCAAGCCTGCTCACAGACTCCGCATCCGATACAGTCTTCCTGACGCCATTTTACATTCAGCGCCCCCTTGATTCCTACATCATTTTCCTCTGCTTTCAGGCAGTTATTCTGGCAGCCTGTGACTCCGAATTTGAATTTATGGGGAAGCTCTCTGCCGAAGTAGCGCTGATCCAGCTTTTTCGCAATATCCTGACAGTCAATATTGCCGCTCGGACAGACTGCGTTTCCCTGACAGGCTGTCACCGTCCGGACACGCGGCCCGCAGACACCAGGCTTACAGCCGCCCTCCGCCAGCTCCTCTTTCACAGAATCAATGTCTTTTAATTTGATAAATGGAATTTCCACACCCTGACGGGAGGTCAGATGTACATATCCCTCTCCATATTTTTCTGCCACCTCGGCGATCTTCGCGAGATTCTCCGCTGTAAGCGTACCGCCCACTACCTGCAGGCGCAGAGAAAAATTGTCTTTTTGCTTCTGGCGCATAAAGCCGCCTTTTTTCAAAGTCGCGTAATCAACTGCCATGTTTCCTCTCCTCTCTTACAGGGAAGCCGCGGGCATTCTCCCACAGGTCTTCCCTCAGTGTTTGCTTTTACATCATTGACAGGAATCCCGTATACAGTTCTTTCAGGCCTTCCCGGTTTATCATCGGATTTCATATCCCCAGCCTCTCTGTTACAGGTACCCGCCATCCTGTGTACCCTCTGATACCAAAGAGGTCTCCCGAAGGATTGCCCGCGCGATCTCACTTGCTGAGCGGGTATCCGCATCCTTCCATCCTGTGTAGAAGGACGGATTCTCTGCAATCTGTACTCCCGGATTTTCCACCAGAAGTACGATCAGGCCCGCCTCCGTCAAAAGCTCCAGAATCCGGTCTACATCCTCGTTCGGCCCCGGCTGATAAAGGAACGTTCTTCTTCCCTCCATGTACAGCCTGTATTCCACCTCCTGCACGAGCTGCAGCGTGATTCCGTCTGCTTCCGGTGAAAATTTAACAATAGCCGCAGTGTGTCCATTCAGAAGTGCCCGTTTCACCGCTGTGACCACTTTGTTTTCATGCTGATCCTGCGTCGTGGAAGTAACGACTCCGCAGGCGGAAGTCATATTGGTAATGCGGTCAATCAGAATCAATTCACCCAGGGTCTTGTGTCTCTGGAACAGATCCAGCACAACGCTGTCAGCAAATACGATTTCTACAGAGCCGATCTCGTTTTTCAACAAATGTTCTGTCCGATGCTTCTCCCCCGTGTTGACATCCGTGCTGTAACGTATCTGGCGTACCTGTCCCGGAACCAGCCGGGTCCCGATTTTTATGAAAAAAGCTTTCCCATTTATCAATGGTTCATCGTCCATCCACAGAATATCTGCGGTGACACCGGATGCGATGGATAAATGCTCTCCTGCAGTCAGCACGCACCCGCGCGAGACATCCACCTCCCGGTCAAGCTGGATCGTCACAGGCTGTCCGCGAAAAGCTTCTGATTTCTCGCTATCGCCCGCCAGAATGCGTTTCACATGCGCCCTTTCCCGGCTGGGCAGCGCTGTAATTTCATCCCCGATCCGAATAATGCCTTCCTCAATCTGTCCCTGAAAGCCGCGGAATTCATAATTGGGCCTGCAGACCCGCTGTACCGGCATATAAAAGGGATTCTCTGCCGCCGGATTCTGCCTTCCGTTTCCGTCTGCCAGGGGCGCTTTTCGCGGCCTGTCGGGAGTGTCCTCTGAAGAGGGCGCTTCAGACGGCGTTCCTTTCTGCGCCGCAGGCCGGGCCGGGTCGGTGATGTCGGTCTGATAAAATCTGCTTTCTGCCGCATTCAATCGATTCTTTTGCGTTCCAGACATAGCCTGGTCAGAAAGATCTGCCTGGAACAAACTGTCTTCCGCGACGTCCACCTGTTCCAGATACGTTAAAAGAGCAGGACCGTCATACCAGCCGGTATGGGCAGACGTTACGGTCACGTTATCGCCTTCCGTTGCGGAAACCGGAATGATCCGGATATTGAAAAGTCCCAGCTCTGTTTTCAGGGCTTCAATCTGTGTTTCAATCTCCTGGAAGCGTTCTTCGCTGTAGTCAACCAGGTCCATCTTATTTACCGCAAAAACAAAATAACGGATTCCCATCAGTGCGCAGATGCGGGCATGACGCCTGGTCTGCACGAGCACTCCCTGCGTGGCATCCACCAGAATCACAGCCAGATCCGCGAAGGAAGCCCCAACCGCCATATTGCGTGTGTACTCCTCATGCCCCGGTGTGTCTGCCACAATAAAGCTGCGGTTTTCGGTTGTAAAGTAGCGGTAGGCTACATCTATCGTGATTCCCTGCTCCCGCTCCGCCATCAGTCCATCCAGCAAAAGAGAATAGTCAATCGCCCCGCCTCTGGAACCGACCTTAGAATCCAGCTCCAGCGCGCGCTCCTGATCCGCGTAAATCAGCTTGGAGTCGTATAAAATATGTCCGATCAGGGTAGATTTTCCGTCATCCACGCTTCCGCAGGTAATAAATTTCAGCAGTCCCTTCATATTAGAAGTACCCCTCCCTTTTTCTGCGCTCCATGCTGCCGCTTTCCTCATGGTCGATGACGCGGCTGGTCCGCTCCGATTCCACCGCGCTCAAGGTTTCCTCAATAATCGCGTCCAGTGTATCCGCGTCGGATTCGACGCCGCCCGTCAGCGGATAGCAGCCAAGCGTGCGGAAACGGATCTTCTTTTTTACAATTTTTTCTCCCGGCCGCAGCTTCAGCCGGTCGTCATCTACCATGATGATGTTGCCATCCCGATAAACCACAGGACGTTCGGCCGCAAAATAAAGAGGAACGATCTCTATGTTTTCCTGGCGGATATACTGCCAGATATCCTTTTCCGTCCAG
>JAJQFO010000115.1 GCA_021201095.1 Lachnospiraceae bacterium | reverse complement strand
GTTCTGGAGGAGTTGTAATCATTCATGCGACCGGAAGCTGCGTGAAATGTTCATCGCTAAGGCCTGGTTTTCCGGACTGAGTTTCAGGCTGTGTTTCCTGTGGCTGATTCATTGTACGTGAAATGTCCATCGGTAATGCCTGGTTTTCCAGAGCTCACGCGTTGATTTTATGATGTTTTCTGCTTGTTTTCAATTCGCGTGTGTGCTATAGTTTTATTCGAATCTGTTTTATTCAAATGAATTTAAATAAAATGAATTTGAATAAAAATAATTTCGGCTAAAAATATTCAGTGTAATTGCTCCAGGGTAAATGTCTGGAGAAACAGCAGAAAAACAGACACGCATGAAAGGAGAGGCAGAACATGTTTATAGCCAGAGAGCGAGAGCTGGACAGTCTGAATGAAGAATATCACCGTTCCGGATTTCGAATGACGATTTTGTATGGAAGAAGACGTATCGGAAAATCTACGCTGATTGCGGAATTCATTAAGGACAAAAAGGCTATCTTTTACACGGCTACAAAAGTAGGAAAGGAGAGAAATCTTGAGCTGTTTTCCGAGCAGGCGGTTTCTGTGCTGGATCCTGCTTATTCACAGGCCCGTTTTCTCTCCGCCGAAGCGGTGTTTGATTTTATTACGCAGAAAATGGGAAACGAACCACTTATTTTGGTGATAGATGAGTTCCCTTATTGGGCAGAAAAAGATGAGGCGCTGCTTACCATTCTTCAAAAATACATTGATACGCAGTGGACGGATCGGAACCTGATGATGATTTTGTGCGGCTCCGCTCTCAGTTTTATGGAAAAGAAGGTGCTCAGTGAAAAAAGCCCTCTGTTTGGGAGACGAACCTCTCAGATTCGTCTGGAAGCCTTTTCTTATAAAGACGCAGCTCTTTTTGTCCCGGATTATTCAGCGGAAGAAAAAGCCATCTGCTACGGGATTACAGGCGGTGTAGCCAAATATCTGTCCATGCTTGACAGAACCAGAAGTCTGGATGACAATATCAAGCGTCTTTTTTTCCGCGCAGATGGTTATCTGTACGATGAACCGAGAAACTTTCTCGTACAGGAGCTTGCGGATGTGACGATGGTAAATAATATCATTGAACAGGTGGCGTCCGGCACAAATACGGTAAACGAAATTTCACAGAAAATCGGAGAAAATTCATCCACGGTTTTGTACTCTCTTGAGCGCCTGATGGAGATTGACCTGATTGAAAAAAGGAATTGCATTACAGAAGAAAAAAACCGGAAAAAAACCCAGTATGTGTTAAAGGATCATATGTTTAAATTCTGGTATCAGTTTATTCCCAGAGCAGCCAGCGTGATCGAAATCGGGCATGGCGACCTTTATTATGAAAATGCAGTGAAGCCATACCTGCATGCATTTATGGGGAGCGTATTTGAGAGTATGTGCCGCAGTTATACACTGGAGCAGGGGGTATTGGGTACTTACGGCAGCTTCCTTACAAATGTGGGTTCCTGGTGGGGAATGGAAACCATTTCGGATACAGATGGCCAGAAGCTTCGGCAGAGTGCTGATATTGATGTTGTAGCCGTTTCAGAGCTGGATAAGACCGCAGTAATCGGGGAATGTAAATTTAAAAACGAAAAGATCGATAAGAGTGTATATGAAACGCTCATTCGCCGTGCTTCCCTGATCAGCGGAAAGTACCGGGTCGTAAAATACCTGTTTTTTTCACTGAGTGGTTATTCGGACTGGGTTGCAGACAGGAAGGATGACCAGGTGGTTTTGTTATCACTGGAGGATTTGTATCGGTAAGAAATGCAGAAAGAAGCGATAATTTTATGTCGCAGGCACCGCTTCTTTACAGTAAGCTTCTGGAATGCCGTGTGCCCTGCGAGTTTCAGTTTTAGGGAAATAAGGATCACGAGCACAGGGCCGGGCAGGCGGATCGAGGATCAGGAGAACATTCTTTCTTTAGAAAGAGCAGAGGCAATGGCTTCTGCTCTTTCATATTTTACACGAAATTTTCCTGAATTTTATAAAAACATGATATTTCCAGAGCACTTTACCTGCTATTGTGGGTACAGGCAGTAATGCGTAGCCCGCGTCCGGGGACAGGCGCGCACCGGCCTGGATTGTGAGTACTGGCAGTAATGTGCAGAGCAGCGCCTCCCCTGGGATGGTGATGGCGGTTTTCTGCGTTCTGATTACGACAGCTGCACTTTGGATCGAGAATGCATTGACGGGCGGGAAAAAGAGTTCGTCTGTTTTTTTGCTGCTGAAGCAGGAAAAGATTCCGCTCTGATAAAAGATGAGCTGAAGCAGGAAAAGATTTCCGCTCCGATAAAAGATGGAAAGGTGGAGAATATGAAAAAGAAAAATGACGCAAAGATGACAGCTGTTTTTGCGCTGGAAAAGCAGGAAATTCTGAAAACTGGTTTGTGTGTGTTGTTTTTTCTTGCTGCGCTGTTTTTGTTTACCGGATGCGGCGCAGAGAAAGAGCAGGAAAAGGAAACGGTAGCCGGGCTTGATGCGCTGGGCAGTGTCCAGGTCGTTTCCAGAGAAGAAGGCTCCGGAACCAGAAGCGCATTTGCAGAGCTGCTTGGTTTTGATGAGGGCGAAGATGATCAGCCGGACGCGACGACGAAGGATGCCCTGATCGGGTCGGACGCAGAGGCAGTGATTTCGGCTGTGCGGGAAGATGAATCCGCGATTGGTTATATTTCGATGGGAGCCTTAAGTGAGCTGGAGGAAGAAAAGGTACTGGCGGTAAATGGTGCCGCCGGGACGACGGAGAACGTAAAGAGTGGCGATTATCCTCTTTCCCGGCCTTTTATCCTCGCCTGGTCCGGAAGCCTCAGTGAGCTGGAGCAGGATTTTCTGACCTACGTGAAAGGAAAGGGCCAGGGGATTGTCGGGGAGTCCTATGTTGCCGTTGCAAAAGAGACAACATTTTTATCCGGAAAGCAGACAGGGACGATTACGATACATGGTTCCACGTCCGCCGCACCGCTTTTGGAGGCACTTGCCGGAGAGTACATGGAGTACAATCCAAACGCAGTGGTAGAGGTCGTGACTTCGGATTCTACTACCGGACTAAATGACGCCATGCAGGGACTGTGTGATTTCGGTATGGCCTCCAGGGAGCTGAAGGATTATGAAAAGGAACTTCTTTCATACGAGACGATTGCGCAGGATGGCATTGCTGTGATTGTGAATGGACAGAACCCGTTGGAGAACGTGACTGAAGAGCAGCTGAAGGAGCTGTTCACCGGCGGGATCACGGAGTGGGAAGCACTGAACGGCTGATAATAATAGTGGAAGAAGAACAGAAAAACCAGAAGCAGGACAACAGGGAAACCGGAAAAACCAGAAGCAGGACAACGGGGAAACCGGAAAACCAGATGCAGGACAACGGGGAAACCAGAAAACCAGGATGCAGGACAACAGGGAAAGTGGTAAAGGAAAAATGATTTATACATTGGGCAGCCAGCTTGTGGAGACGGATATGGATACGGTGCTTCAGACTGGGACATCTGCTGTGCTCGTTGTCAGTGAAAATCAAAGCAAGCGTGTTTTAAGCGACCTGTCTGTAAACGTGGAACTGGATCGGTCGCTTTCGGATATTTGTTTTTGCAAGGTGGAAAGCCAGCAGGACTGCCTGTATGGTACACTGGCAATCCCAAGGCTGCTGGATGTGCTGGGCAGCCGTTTCCGGGTTGCTTTTATTATTACAGGGAATTATATTGTGCTGATTGACGACAGCGGTTTTGCGCAGCGTCTGGTCAACCGGATCCGGATGAAACGTGTACACCAGGGAGACACGCGCGAACGCTTTCTGTATAATTTTATCACAGAGTTTATTTCCAGGGATTCTGTGCTTTTGGAACAGTATGAGCACGAGCTGATGGAGCTGGAGGATGAGACGGCAAAAGGGGACATTGACAACATCCAGAACCGTTTGCAGCCGATCCGGAAGCAGCTGCTGACGCTGCGGAGCTATTATGATCAGCTCATGGATATGATCCGCGAGCTGGAGGAAAACGAAGACCGCTATTTTGCCCGCAAGCAGCTGAAATATTTTGGCACTGCCGCGGACCGCGCGGAACGGCTCAAGGACCGGACTAGCTATCTTCTGGAATACGCCCAGCAGGTGCGCGACGCCTGGCAGTCGCTTGCGGACGCGCGTCAGAACGACAATATGCGTTTTCTGACCGTCATATCAACAATTTTCTTCCCGCTGACACTGATCACCGGGTGGTATGGAATGAATTTTGAAAACATGCCGGAGCTGGCAAACGGATATCCGGTGGTGATACTGGTCAGCCTGGTTGTGCTGGTCATCTGTCTTTTGATCTTTAAAAAGAGGAACATTTTGTAGGGTCAGCCGATTTCGATTGTTTCCAAATCATCTGGCACATATAGATTTCCGGAGAAATATTTTTTCCCTTCTTCCATATACAGCGCTTTTCGGTTACGGATATTTTTATCCTCTGTGTGGTAAAGCAGGAGATTCTGAACGCCGAGGCGTTCGGCTCTTTCACAGGCATCCTTTACGGTGGAGTGGTGCTTTTCATAAGGGGAGAAAATGGCAGTTTCTGAATAAAGACAATAAGCTTCATGCAGGAGCCATTTGCAGTTTCTGGCATATTTTTCACAGCAGGGGCTGCAGGGTTCATCGCCGCAGCAGGTGAGTTTTTCACCGCCGTCCAGCTCCATACAAAAGCCAAATTGTTTTGCTTTTGTGGACTGGATATCAAAAAAGGTAACGTTTCTTTCATTGATCCGCCGCACCTCACCGTCACAGACCGGTATCAGATGAAGCCGGTTATCCAGAAACAGTAAGTCTTTTTTGGAAAGCAGCTCCTTAGAGATATTTCTGATGATGGAGATGACTTTGTCGTGGCCATAAATGGCGGCATCACCCTCATAAGTGCCGTTTTTCATAGCCATGCAGATCATACGCACCATCCAGAGAATGCCGAACAGATGGTCCGAATGCCGGTGCGTGATGAAGATTTCCCGCATATCCATCCAGTTTAGTCCCGCATGATTCAGCTGGCGAATGACGGTATTCCCGCCGCCTCCGTCCACCATGAAATATTTGCCATTATCGTTTATTACAAAACAAGTATTGTAGCATTCGGCCGCCATCGCGTTGCCGGTTCCGAGCATTGTGATATTCATAGCTTCCTGTCTCCGACGCGTAAACGGTCGGACTCTCCATTTTTATTTTTGAAAATTTGCAGCTGCTTAGCGCCTTCACAGTTACGAATCGTTTCTGCATGGTTTCTGCAGCCGGCAACAGTATAGCATTTCTTTTATAGAAAAAACAGGGGCAATAGCTGCTGTTTTAAATATTTTACACGAATTTTTCCTGAATTTTATAAAAACACGATATTCCAGGGGCAATTTACCTGCTATTGTGGAGGCAGGCTATGAAATCGCATGAAAGGTGTCTGACATCCATGAAAGTACGTTTGATAGATATCGAAAAATCATTTGCAGGCAAACAGGTTATTCGTCCGGTTTCGATTACCATCGAAAGCGGCAGCTTTACGACCCTGCTGGGGCCATCCGGCTGCGGCAAGACCACGCTGCTGCGGATGATTGCAGGCCTGGAGACGCCGGATGCTGGTGAGATCTGGTTTGATGAGACCTGCGTCTTTTCGAAAAAAGAGGGAATTGATCTGCCGCCGGAAAAGCGGGGGCTTGGGTTTGTCTTTCAGGACTTTGCCCTGTGGCCGCATATGACGGTCTTTGAAAATGTCGCGTTTGGGCTTCGGGCAAGACGGCAGACGGACGGGCTGAAGGAACGTGTGGAACGCGCGCTGGCAGCGGTCCAGCTGGAAGAATTTGCGGGACGCTATCCGCATCAGCTTTCCGGAGGACAGCAGCAGAGGGTGGCTTTTGCCCGCGCAATCGTGATTGAGCCGTCCTGCATTTTGTTCGACGAGCCGCTCTCGGCCCTGGACGCACTTTTAAGGGAAGAAATGCGTTATGAGCTGAAGAAGCTTGTTTCGGAAAGAGGGATCACCTCGGTTTTTGTCACGCATGACCAGACGGAAGCGATGAGCATGAGTGACCGGATTGCGGTGCTGAATGCCGGCGTGGTGGATCAGTATGACGCTCCGGAAGAGATCTACGCGCACCCGCAAACGCAGTTTGTCGCTCATTTTGTGGGAAAGTCAAACTGGCTGAATGAGACGCAGCTGTTTCGCCCGGAGAATATTTCTGAGGAAAAAAGGCAGGGCTGCAGGGAATTCCAGCTTCCGGTGGAGAGCGTGCAGTACCTTGGAGATTCTTATGAGATCTTTCTTCGATATGATATGGAAACGTCATCTCGCTGTGCTTTGAAGGATATCGAGCTTGGAGAGGGGCAAAACCTGGCGAGGGCGGGCCGCGCCGTCGATGGAAAAAAAGTTTCGCTTCCAGACTGCGCTGATGAAGACAGAGAAAGCTGTACCTGGATGGTACACAGCAGCAAAAGGGCAACACCGGGAGAGCTGTATTGCGTATACATTGATCCCGAAAAAATAGTAACTGTTCAGGAGAATTGAAAGGAGAAGAACATGAAAAAGAAATTGACGACAGTGGTACTTGCAGGTGCAATGTGCATGGCGATGGGCCTTTGCGCGCAGGCAGAGGAGAGCAATAAGGTGACGGTTTACATGCCGAGCCCGTCCGGACTGGCGGATAAGCTGGCGGAAGCGTTTACTGAGGCGACCGGGATTGAGGTCGAGCAGTTCCAGGGCACGACCGGTGAAATCCTTGCCAGACTGGAGGCGGAGGAAGCAAATCCGGTAGCGGATGTCGTGATCCTCGCGTCCTGGTCGGATGGCCTGAGCATGAAGGAAGAAGGAAAGATCATGAGCTACACGCCGGAAAACGCGGATCTGATCGTGGACGGCTGGATCGACGAGGACAGCATGCTGTTTGGCTACAGCGCTTCGGCGGTTGGCGTGATCTATAATACCACTATCTATTCCGAGCTTTCTGCGGACTGGGCGGAGCTGGCCGGAGAAGAATATACCGATGACATCGCGATTCCGGATCCGGAGAAATCCGGTGCCTGCAAAGACTTCCTGGCGGGTCTGGTGACCGGTCTTGAGGATGGGGAAGACATCATTCAGGCATGGGCAGACAATGGCTTGACCGTTCCGGGCGCGAACAAGGCAGCACTGGAGGCGGTGACGACCGGAGAAAAGGGCATCCTGATCGCGGGCGTGGATTACAATGCGTATTCTTCCATTGATTCCGGTGAGCCGCTGGCAATCTATTATCCGGAGAGCGGCACCGTGGCAAATCCGAGACCGGCCATGATCATGAATACCGCACCGAATGTAGAGAACGCACAGGCATTTATTGATTTCCTGTTCAGCGATGAGGCGCAGCAGCTGGTAGCAGAAGCTTATCTGATCCCGGGCCGCAGCGATGTAGAGTGCATAGGCCGCACAACGCTGGATGAGATTCCGCAGCTTCCGACCGACTGGGACGCGATGATCGAAGTGGCAGATGAGACAGCAGCAAACCTGAACGAGATCTGCCAGTAAATGAATTAAATAAATGACAAATAAAAAAACGCCGCCTGCATACTTCTGCAGGCGGATTCGGTATGGATGCACAGGGGCGCGTAAAGAGAGTATTGTGTCTCGCGCAGGCGAGCAGGATACGACGAGCCGTCTCCTGCTCGATTGAAATAAAGAACAATTATTAAGAAAGAGTCTGGCATGAAAGATTATAAGCTGGTTTATTTAAACAAAAAAATGAAATTAACGCGGGAAAAAGATTTGGAGCAGGCTCAGGAAGTCTTAAACCAGTATGCTGCCGAAGGATGGGAGTTGATGCAGATCATTTCACCCGCTGATCTGGGCGGCGCTTTGGTGGGCGTGTTTTTCAGAATAAACGAAACCGAAACGAGGAGAAACGTATGAATATGAAAGATGGAAAGAAGAAGTTAATTGAGAATCTTGCGGTTATTGTGGTGGCGCAGGCGATTCTGAAAGCGTATGGTTATCTGAAAAATGGCGTTTTTGGCCGGGAGCAGATACTGGATGCTGTTTTTTTCATTGTTGTGTATATGGTCGCGTATGTGCTGATATCTCGTTTTAAGGGTGAATGGCGGTGAAAATACGTACCTGGATCAAAGAGAATATTGGTCTGACAATCCTTCTAATTCTTCTGACCGTCCTGATCGTCTGCCCTCTGGTCATGATTTTTGCGAGAGCAGTTTTTGAAGACGGCGTTTTCCATCCAGAGCAGGCCTGGGCAGTGATTGCGGATGCGGATAATCTGGAGACGATCCTGAATTCACTCCTGCTGGGAGTCTGTGTGGTGCTTTGCTCCACCGTGATTGCGGCCCCGACCGCATGGCTGCTTTCAAGGACGCAGCTGGCTTCCCATGGATGGCTGGATATTGTTTTTATGATTCCGTTTATGACGCCGCCTTACATTGCGTCGATGGGCTGGATTCTGTTTATGCAGAAACGCGGCCTGTTCCAGCAGCTGTTCCCCTTTACCGGCTCGCTATCTGAAAACTTTTTCTGCTTTGGCGGGCTGGTGTTGGTGATGAGTCTTCACGTTTTTCCATTCATGATGACAATGCTGAAGAATGCCATGACCAACATTCCAGCGAGTCTGGAAGAGAGCGGCGCGGTCTTTGGAGCCGGATTCGGGCTGCGGATGCGGAAGATTTTTGCTCCGCTTCTGACCGGAAATTATGCGATCGCCGCGCTGCTGGTGTTTGTAAAGACCCTGGCGGAATACGGCACACCCTATACATTTGGCCGCAGGATCGGGTTCTATGTGTTCACTACGGACATTCACCGCTACGCGACAACGGCGCCGGTGGACTTCGGAAGTGCGGCGAGCCTGTCTTCGATCCTGGTGTGCGTCTGTATGCTCCTCTGGATGCTGCAGAATCATATCACAGAGCGCACGAGCTATCAGCTGGTCAGCGGGAAAGGCAGCCGCCCGTACCGCACGGAATTAAAAGGAATCCGGCACTTTGCCGCCTGGCTCTGGGTAGTGCTGGTGCTTCTGATTGCGGTGGGCGTGCCCTATTTTTCCGTAATCGCGACCTCCCTGATCAAGCTGCGCGGCTATGGACTGGCAGCCGGAAATTTCACGCTGGAGCATTATAAGGAATTGTTCACGACGAAAAAGAGCATGGCTGCGATTCGGACCAGCCTGTTTCTGGCAGTATCCTCCGCCACCATCTGTTCTGTGATCGGCACGGCCGTCGTGATGGCAGTGCGGAAAAAAGGAAAGCAGCGCAATTCTTCAAAAAACAGACTGAAAAAGGTCGTCGAAGCCGTCAGTCTTCTGCCGGAAATGCTTCCGGGTATTGTGCTTGTAATCGGGCTGATGCTGTTCTGGAATGCGATTTACAAAATCATTCCGCTCTATAATACGCTGGGCATCATGGTGCTGGCCTATGTAGTTCTCTATCTGCCTTATACAGTGCAGTATGTCACCTCTTCCTTTACGCAGATCAATGACAGCCTGATACAGGCGGGGCGCACATTCGGCGGTAGCCCGGCCTACGTGTTTGCCCGGATCACCTTCCCGATGATTTCCAGAGGCATCGCGACCGGCTGGATGATGATTTTTATTATTTCCTTCCGGGAGCTGGTGACCGCAAGCCTGATCGCGCCGCCGAACGTACTGGTGGTTTCCACCTATATCAACCGCGAATTTGAGCAGGGCAGCGTCTCTCTTGGAATGGCGATGGCGGTACTTTGCGTTCTGATTACCACGACGGCGCTTCTGATCATGAATGCGCTGACAGGGAAGAAAAAGGGATAAGATCGTTTATATACTGAATCTGCATTCAGTGAATAAGTTTTTAGTGAGTTGTTTAGGGTTTATCGGCCATAGTTTCCACCTGGTAACTATGGCACATTATTGTGCTTACTTTACAGGTTCGGCGTATGGTTTTATTATATGAGCATCCAGAGGAAAACTTAAGTAGGTTCTGACCAGAAGAACGTTTTCTGAAAAGTAAAGGGAATAGAAGGAGAGAGGGTACCATGTGCGAAAATAATTATCTGAAAATGCTTGTTGAAGAAATCCATTCTGCCACGGTGGCGACCATCGGCGCGGACGGCCATCCCCAGACCCGCACCATTGATATGATGCTGTGGGATGAAAACGGTGTATATTTTCTGACGGCGAAGGGAAAAGCTTTTTACACCCAGCTCATGGAGCAGAAGTATATTGCCCTCTCTGCCACAAAGGATCAAAAATCCGTATCCCTTCGCGGTCGGGTTCGGAACATCGGCAGTGAAAAGCTGGATGAGATTTTTGAAAAGAACACCTACATGCAGGCGATTTATCCGTCCGATACCCGCAGCGCTCTGGAAGTGTTCCAGCTTTATGAAGCAAGCGGAGAATACTTTGACATCAGCGATCCGTCTCATGTAACGCGCGACAGTATTGTGATCGGACAGCCCCAGACGGTGGAGAGCGGCTATTTTGTAGGAGAAAAATGCATCGGCTGCAAGCTTTGCTATTCCGTCTGTCCGCAGAAATGTATCGACATTTCCACCAAACCGGTCGTGATCGATCAGAGCCGTTGTCTGCATTGCGGAAGATGCGCGGAGATCTGCCCAAAGCAGACGATCGAGAAGAGAGGATAGCAGAAAGCCCGATGACAGCAGCAGCTTTGTCATCGGGCTTTCCCGGTTTTGGGTTACTTATTCTGAGCTTTATAGTTCTCGCCCCAGTCCCACATGGCATCCAGGATCGGCTTCAGGCTGTAGCCTAAATCCGTCAGGGTATATTCCACATGGGGCGGGACCTCCGGGAAGACCGTCCGGATCACGAGTCCGCTTTCTTCCATCTGGCGGAGCTGGGCGGTCAGCACCTTCTGCGAAATATGCCCGATGGATTTTTTTAATTCTCCAAACCGTTTCGTCCCGGGCATCAGGTCACGGAGAATCAGCACCTTCCATTTATCGCTGATCAGAGTCAATGTTGTTTCTACCGGGCAGGTGGGTAATTCTTTCGCCGGTGTTTCCTTGATGTCTTTCTCTGTTTCCATGGGAAAATCCTCCTTATAGTTGACTATGGTTTCCATTTGGTAACTATGGCACAAAAATGTGCTTACTTTACAGGTTCGGCGTATGGCTTTATTATATGAGCATACAAAGGAAAACTCAAGATGATTCTGACCAGAAGAACGTTTTCTGAAAAGCAAAGTGAATAGAAGGAAAGAGAGGATTAGTGGGAAGCCATGACACAGGACGAGCGCAGAATTTATTTAATCAGAGAGCTTCTCTCCGAGGAAAAACAGTACCGGGATATGGAAATCCCGTCCGATGAACAGCAGCAGAAACGGCTTCTGCGGGCGCTGTTTAATGTGCGGATGCCAAAGCCTGTCAACCCGGATTTTCTGGAAATACAGGATCAATATCTGCAGGAGGAGCTTCGGCAAAAAGGCATTACGGATATAGCGGACCTCACTCCGGTGCAGGACGGGATTTATCTCTGGCAGGGAGATATCACCACGCTGCGCTGCCAAGCGATCGTGAATGCCGCCAATTCCCAGATGCTTGGCTGCTTCTGCCCAAATCATGGATGCATTGACAATGCAATTCATACTTATGCAGGCGTGCAGCTTCGAGCTGCATGTGCGGAAATGATGGCCTTGCAGGGACAGGAGGAACGGAAGGAGCCGAAAAGGAGCAGCCTGCTGCATTTGGGAGAAGCCAGGACCGGGACCGCGAAAATCACGCCTGCGTTTAATCTGCCCTGTGATTATGTGATCCACACAGTCGGTCCGATTGTCACCGGCCGGCTGACGGTAAGAGACAAAGAACTGCTTGCCTCCTGCTACCGCTCCTGCCTGGAGCTGGCAGAGCAGAACGGCATCAGGAGCACCGCCTTCTGCTGCATCTCCACCGGAGAATTTCATTTTCCAAATGAAAGGGCGGCAGAGATTGCGGTCAGGACAGTAAAAGAATATAAAGCACAGACTCATAGCGAAATCGAGGTGATCTTCAATGTCTTTAAGGACAACGACTTACAAATCTACCGGAGCCTTCTTCGGTGAAACAGTCAGCAAAGCATTTTCCGCGCAGACAAAGGCGTCGGATAAAATAGCACTGCTGAAAAATGAAATTGAGACGGCGGATGCCATCGTGATCGGCGCAGGAGCCGGACTGTCCGCGTCAGCGGGCATGAGCTACAGCGGAGAGCGGTTCGAAAAGACCTTTGCGGATTTTCACCAGAAATACGGTATCACCGACATGTACTCCGGCGGGTTTTATCCCTTTGACACGTTGGAGGAATACTGGGCGTGGTGGTCACGCCATATTCTCGTCAACCGCTATGAGGCCGGTGTCGGAAAGCCTTACACCGACCTGCTGGAGCTGGTGAAGGACAAGGATTATTTTGTACTGACCACCAACGTGGATCATCAGTTTCAGCTGGCTGGATTTGATAAAAAACGGCTGTTCTACACCCAGGGCGACTACGGTCTGTGGCAGTGCTCAAAGCCCTGCCATCAAAAAACGTATGATAATGAGGAAACAGTACGTCAGATGGTAGAATCACAGGGATATGCAATAGAGGAAAACGGCGAAATGGAGCTGCCGGATAACGTGACTCTCAAAATGACAATTCCTTCCGAACTGGTTCCTCATTGCCCAATCTGCGGTAAGCCAATGACAATGAATTTGCGCTGTGATGGTACGTTTGTCGAGGACGAGGGCTGGCATAACGCGTCAGAACGCTATTCTCTGTTCCTTCGCCGCCACCAGAATGTGAAAACACTGTTTCTTGAACTAGGCACGGGTATGAATACGCCCGGCATAGTAAAATTCAGCTTCTGGCGAATGGTTCACGAGTGGCCGGATGCGACATATGCCTGCATCAACCTGAATGAAGCCTATGCCCCGGATGAAATACGAACGAAATCCATTTGCATCAATAATGATATTGGAAAAGTATTGGAGCAACTGTAACCTGTACGTGGTGGAAACCGGCATCTGCAATGGCAACATGCCGGAAAGGATAAATAAAATGAAATCACTGTATGAAAGAATAGGCGGCACCTATACACTGGCAGAGGATGGGATGTATTATCCTGACTTGGTTCTTCCGGAGGAGGAAAAACCTCATTACGGTAAGTATGGCAGGATGCGAAAAACATTCCTGAAAGAACACCGGAGTGGGATGTACTCTTCGCTGCTGCTGACCGGAAAGCTGACGGCACATCTGAATGAGATTGACGATGCTGCACATGAGAGGATAGACTTGCTGATCAGACAGATGGCTGAGCGGCAGCACATCGACGAGGCGCTGAAAGCCCGCGATCAGATGAGCTGGATCGGCGCGATGAATAATATCCGTAATGCTGCGGAAGAAATCGTATTGTCGGAACTGATTTATAGTTAAAGCATTAGACATTACAACAGAATTTGCGAAAATGAGTAAGATATGGTCTGGGTCAATTTGACCCAGACCATATTCTTCAAAATGATTGCTGGATGAAGTAAAGGTTTCCATTTAAATATGGATCATCCGGTCAATATGTTCAAAGGATATTTTAATTTGATAGTCAGATAAATTATGTGGGTTTATCCAGATAAGAAAACTCAGCTGGTAAGTTGATTTTGAGCCAGTCGACTTTTTTTGCAGCATATACTAATTCAGAATATTGTTTTTCTTTTGCATATTTGCGATATGTAGCAACGATTCTAACCCGATCACTTGTGACTTCACGAATATCGGTAGCCAGCACGCTGTTTGGGGAATAATATGGAGTCTGTCTAAAATTTGTTACAAGTCCCATACAACAGTGTGTATTACCAGCCAGCTTGTCTGTTTCCAGTATCGGTCTTGCGCTGTGATAGTCACCTATCATATTAGCAGAAAGGTTGGGAGTAACAAGCTTGGGAAGAACTTTTAGCTTTACTTCCGTTCGATAAGTTATATTATTACGGCATATTTAAAGGGGAACTGCAACACCGCAATGCTGCGCGTTCCCCTTAATGACTGATTTTATCGTCGTCCGCCGACTTCCGGTCCATTCGCCCGGTACAAGTTTCAGGGTTTATCGTCGCCTGCCGACTTCCGGCCCATTCGTCCGGTAGAGGTTTCGGATTATTGTGGTGTCAGTCGCACCGGCAGGATGTCGTCTGCCTCCTATATATAATATACTAATACTTCCCACATGAAAAATCGCTAAAGTGCCTTATTTTAAGCAGCTTC
>JAJQFO010000359.1 GCA_021201095.1 Lachnospiraceae bacterium | reverse complement strand
CAAAAGTCAAAGGGATTCGAAAATTTCTCTTGACAATTTTGGAAAACCGTGTTATGCAAAACAAATGTTCTATTTTGGTATTATCTCCTGCATGTGAGCCTCTCAAAAATGCATAACCAATTGACAGCATTTTCCTATCCACAACCCCTCAAAAAGCAGTTTCGTATCCACAACCCAACCTCTAAAAAGTAGTTTCGTATTCTCGCATGCCCTTATCTCCCCACATGGATATGTTTTGTCAGAAAACAAGAAAAGGCTTTCACCACTTCACCGTTTTCCCGGCCAAGCGGCAAAAGCCCCTGTTTTCAAGCCTTTTTTTGCTCATTGTGTGTTGTTTCTTGACATCAATACTATAGTCTCGACGTTCGCCGTCTGCGGAAACATATCCACGCAGCAGAGCCGTTCTGCCTGATATCCGTTCGCCAGCAGCACCTCCAGATCCCGCGCGAGGCTGGTCGGTTTGCAGGAAATATAGAGAATCCGCGGAGCGCCATAGGCGATAATTTTCTGCAGAGCCTTCGGATGGATCCCGTCACGCGGCGGATCGAGTACGATAAAGTCCGGGCGGTCGGAGATGGTATCGAGGACTTTCAGGACATCGCCTGCTATGAAAGTACAATTATCCAGGCCATTTAGCACAGCGTTTTCACGCGCAGCCACGACAGCTTCTTCTACGATTTCAACGCCGATGACTTTTTTCGCTATGGGCGCGAGAATCTGGGCGATGGTGCCTGTACCGCTGTAAAAATCAAAAATCACACCGGGGGCTGATTCGCCTGAATCTGGTACGTTCGGATCTGTTCCGTCTGGTTTTGATTCACTTGAATTTAATTCTAAATCCGGTTCCTCTGTCCTGATATTTATAGTTACAGGTCCCTGATGACCAACCTTTTCTGATGCAGCTGCTCCAGGCTTGATTCCTGCCAGATCAGGCGCCCCAATTATTTCTTTCCCCAGCACAAATGAGCGGGCCGTGCTGTAAAGGACCTCTGCCCCCAGAGAGTTGGTCTGGAAGAAGGAAAAGGGCGTGATTTTAAAGCGCAGGCCAAGCAGGCTTTCGTAAAAATAGTCCTGGCCATATAAAATCGTGGTCTTTTCGCTCTGCACAATGTCCGCTACAGAATTGTTCTGCATATGAAGGATTCCGGCGATACGGCCTTCCAGGGAAAGGTTCTGCATCTGCGCGGCATACTGCTGCAGCAGGCTGCCGCTTATTTCCGCTGTCGTTACCAGGCAGATGAGAATCTCTCCTGTCTTTTCCGCGCGGCGCAGCAGAATGTGACGCAGGATACCTTCGTGCGTCATTTTGTGATAGTATGGGATCTGCTGTTCCTGGAAAAATGTAAGCGTCTCTGTCAGAATAGCGGTCATGTCCACATGTACCAGGCGGCAGTCGGAAGCAGTCAGGACATCGTAACGACTCCCCCGTTTATGCAGGCCAAGACAAAGCGGCCCGTCCTTATACGCATCTCCGAAGGAAAATTCCATTTTGTTCCGATAAGCAAATTCCTGCGGACTGGCAAGGATTCCTTCGAAAATGGAGTCGACATATGAACTGGCAAAGGTGTCCCCCGTAATCCGATCGGCAGCTGGCTGTGAGGCGGCTGCTTTTTCGGCAGATGCCATAATTTCCCCGTTTCTGTCTCCACCCTCTGAATCTCCACCCTCTGAATCTCCATTTTCTGAGAGTCTATTTTCTGAGAGTCTATTTTCTGAAAGTCTATTTTCTGAGGATCTATTTTCCGAGACTTCTTCCTCACTGCCTTCCGCCTTTCGCAGCACAGGCTCCAGAAGCCGTTTCACCTGATTGGCCTTGAGTACCAGCTGCTCCTCATAAGGAACACTCTGCCAGAAGCAGCCTCCGCAGGATGGGAAATTTCCGCATACTGCCGGGCGACTCTCCAGAGCGGATGGCTGAAGCACCTCCAGCAGCCTTCCCTCGGCACGGCCGCTCCGTTTTTTAGAAATTGCCAGGCGTATGGTCTGCCCGGGAATGGTATCTTTTACCAGAACGGTTCCTTCATCGGTGCGGACAATTCCCTTATTGGGAAAATCGACGCGCTCCACCGTGCCTTCCAGTATCTGTCCTTTTTTCATGTGCGTTTCCTCCATCTGGCAAGGGCATTCCCTTTCGCTTTCTCTATCAGGTAAAGGCATTCCCTTTCGCTTTCTCTATCAGGCAAAGGCCTTCCCTTCCACTCATCCCGGAGCAGTAAACTACTAAGCTCCATACACATTCCCTGCAAAATCTCTGAAAGAGATTGCCTGGGAAATTCATGAATTCCCCATCCTCTGAAACCAATGAGATTGAAGGCAATCTGTTTCAAAGAAATGAGGTGGGGAAAACCCACCTCATCTTATCATTTTCATTATTTAAGAAGAAAATAGCAGAGAATTTAAATGACCGATCAGTCTTCTGTGCTCTCTTCTGCCGATGCATCATCGTTTTCTTCCTCAGCCGGTGCTTCCGCCTCAGATGTATCTTCCTGAGCTGCTGTTTCTTCTTCGGACGCCTCTTCGGACGCCTCTTCAGCTTCCTCTTCTGTCTCGTCCTCTGACGTTTCCTCATCCTCTGATTCGTCTTTCTCGTCCTTTGCTTCCGGGAAGTCGTCATCCTCAAAGAAATCGTCAAAATCATCGTCGAAATCGTCCTCGAAATCATCCAGATAGTCCGGCGTGAAATAACGATACACTGCGTAAGCAATTGCAGCAACTGCTGCTACGGCTCCAATAATTGCGAAAATCCACAGTGCCGTATTTTTTTTCTTTTCTTCATCATGCTTCTTTAATGCAGCTACTAAATCATCTACTCTTGTCATAAATCACACGTCCTTTCTTTTCGTTTTTCATAGCTCCGTTTAGTATATCACAGGAAATTCATTTTTACCATATAAATTTTTGTTTCTATAAATTAATTTCT
>JAJQFO010000293.1 GCA_021201095.1 Lachnospiraceae bacterium | reverse complement strand
ACTGAGCCAAAAGAGACAGAGCCAAAAGAAACAGAGCCGAAAGAAGCTGATCCAAAAGAAGTTGAGCCAGAAGAAACTGATCAGAACGATGCTCATCCGAACGAACCTATTCAGAAAGAAATTGCTCCGAAGACTCTGACATCTGCGAGAGTGATCTACCTTACTCCGCAGGGACGAGTTTTCCATCAGGCTATGGCAAAGGAATTTGCGCGTGAAAAGAACCTGATTTTTCTTTGCGGCCACTATGAGGGTGTGGATGAGCGGGTACTCGATGAAATTGTTACCGATCAGGTGTCGATCGGCGATTATGTTTTGACCGGGGGCGAGCTTCCTGCCATGGTCATGATGGACGCAATTGCCCGGATGGTTCCCGGAGTGCTGAGCAACGAACAGTCAGGAGAGTCGGAAAGCTTTTCGGATGGCCTGCTGGAATATCCGCAGTACAGCCGCCCGGAAATCTGGCATGAGCGGGCGGTTCCTCCGGTTCTCTTATCCGGTCATCACGGCAATGTGGACCGATGGAGACGCAGTCAGTCCCTGCTTCGCACCCTGCTGATCCGGCCGGAGCTTCTGGACGGGATTGCACTGGATAAAGGAGACCGGAAATTTTTGCTGCAACTTTTAAATGGAGAAGCCGGCGTCACTCTGAGTGAGGAGCAGGCTGCATACCTGCAGAGATTACTAAGATAGCTTTCTTAAATGAGTAACTGCATGTTGATTTTCCTGACTGTATGGTTCAGGTAAGCGAAATAGACAACCACAAATGATAAGCTGCGATAGTGAGGGAGTTATGGAACAGATTTATGATTTTTACGCATTTATCAGTTATAAGCATCAGGATCTTCATTTTGCAAAATGGCTGCAGAAAAAGCTGAATAATTACCGCCTTCCGGTCAAACTCGCGAAAGCGGTCGGCAGAAAACGTCTTAGTCCGATTTTCAGAGATCAGACCGATCTGCCTCCCGGACCGCTTCACGACAGGCTGATGCAGAACCTTGCAGCTTCCCGCTACCTGATTGTGATCTGTTCCCCCAATATCAAAGCAGGTGCTGATTATATCGATGAAGAAATTCATGGTTTCCTGCGCTCCGGGCATAAGCCGGATCAGATTATTCCTGTCATTATCGATTCGGTCAGCGACAATCCGGTAGAAGAATGCTTTCCACCGGCTTTGAAAGAGCTCTCAAAGGAGACAGAGCTGCTCGGCGTCAATATTCGTGACAATGGAAAGCATGACGCGATGCTGCGTATTGTCGCCGCAATGCTGCAGGTAAATATGACTTCCGTAAAGAATCTTGACCGGATCCGCGCGAGAAGAACCGCAATGCTTGCCTCCTTTGCTGCATTAGTAATTGCAATTTTTTCTGCTGTCGGCATTTACTGGTACTGGGATACGCAGGTGGAGCATACGGCTTATTATGTAGATTGTGCCCTGCACTGGGGCGTGCTGGAAGGGATTGGTGATAAACTCACTCCGGACCAGTACAGGAATATGTTTTATTATGCGGAGGTTACTACAAAAAATCATCAGGTACAGAAGATTCGCTATCTGGAGGGCGAGGGGTTCGCGCATTCTGCTGGTTTAGTTGAATTTGACATTTCCTGCTCACAGGTTGTTTACACTTATACAGATGGTGTATTGACCGTTGCAGATTATCTTGACGAGGATGGGAAATCTGTTCTCTGCCTGGATTATACGGAAAAGGATCTGTCAATTGCACATCTGACCAGAAACGCCTCGGAGCAGACGTATTCTCAGACACTGCAGAATCAGGACGGTTCAGATACGGCAATCTCTCATTATCGTATGAGCTATGATGAAAATGGATTTCTGCAATCCCTGGATTTTATGACCGTTACCGGACAGCTCGGCGAGATCCTTACTAATGGAGACGGAATATGTGGATATCAATACGAGTACAATGAAGCAGGCTTGCTGACGAAAAAGACAGACGTAAAATTTCAGGAAGAGAATACGCAAAGCGCAATCGCCAGACTGGAGGAGATTTCTGACGGCGAGACCGAAGCGGACTCTATTACCGGATTTCCCTATACGGTGTACAGCTATGAAAATAATCGCCTGACGGAAATTTCCTGCTACAGCAGCAACGGACATCCGCTTAACTGTTCAGAAGGATGGAGCAAAGAGATCATTACTCTGGACGAGTATCTGAACCCTGTCGCGATGGATTTTTATTCTGTGCCTTCCAGATATGACGAAGAGCAATACATTTACTCTGTTTTTTACACGATTGAAAATGGAAGACTCTGCTATCGGATCTGCAGAGACGGGGACGGAAACTATCTTGATTTTTATTATGACAATCAGTTCAATTATGCGTATATGACGCTTGAATATGACTCTGACACCAACGATCTGCAGAAGATTGAATGGTATGACGCGAATCAGGTCCTGCGGATGCGCCAGCTTTACACAGAGGACGGGATTCACCAGGAAACCGTAGAGTTTTTTGATGAGACTGGTGAACCGGAGCTTTTGTATGGCTATGTGAAGTACACGTATTCCTATGACAAACAGGGGCGGGTCACAGACATTTTTTATTATGATGAGCAGGGAAATCTGCGCTCCGGAGGCTATTATGCCAGTGAACATTATGAGTATGTGAGCGAAGACTCGGATCTGACGCGGCGGATCGAATACCTGGACAGTCAGGGTGCGCCGTCAATGGATGGCTTATCCTACGCATCCATTGAATATGAATATGACGAAAATGGCAATCTGCTGCAGGAAGCCACTTACGACATCTATGGACAGCTTTGCATGTCAGATTGGAAGGGGTATGCCAAAATCAAATGGAGCTATGATGCATATGGCAACGTCATTTCCTATTCTTATTATGACGAAAATGATCAGCTGTTTTGCTCTGACGTCTATGGATGCGCCATGGAGTACGACGAATTTGATGCGAGCGGGAAGCTTATTTCTGCGGCTTTTTATGATGAAAATGGCTGTCTCACACGAAAAGATGCGGAGAATTATTACTTTGCGGCTGTAGTTTATGAATATGACAGCAATGGAAATTGTTCATCCATTGCCTACTATGATGAACACAATCAGCTGATGATTCCGGAGGGCATCTGGTACGCAGTGAAAAAAACAGAATATAGTGCCGGCAATCAACTGCTTTCTGTTGGCTATTATGATGAGTACGGCAGACTTTCATCCGGACCGGACGGTCTGGCACTGGAGGTGTACGAGTATGACGCAAACGGATATGTAATTTATGATGCATATTTCGATGAAAGGGAAGAGCTTGTAATTCACCCCGAATACGGATATGCGGCTTGCCAGGCGGAATATGATGAAAACGGTAATTATCTGTTCTGGGCGTTTTATGGTGAAGATGGTCAGCTGATGATTCTTCCATCTTTAGGCAGCGCTCTCTCCGTGCTGCAATGTGACGAAAATGGGAACATCACTTATCAGGCATATTTTGACGAAAATGGTGAGCGTATGATCAATCCGCTGTATGAATATTCTGCTGTGAGCATTGAGTATGACGATAACGGAAATTATACTTATTGGGCTTATCTGGATGAGAACGATGAATTGATGATTCATCCGGAGGAAAGATTTGCTGTAATGAGGAGAGAATTTGATGAAAACGGGCATTGTATCCTCTATGAATACTACGATGAAAACAATGAATTGATGGTACACCCTGATCTGGGATCCGCCATTGAAAAACTGGAATATAACGAAAACGGAGAGGTAATCTGGATTAAGGAATTTGATGAAAACGGTGAATTGATGATCAATGAAGTGCTGGGGTTTGCCATTGACCTTGTTGGCTTTGACGAAAAAGGGAATGTAGTATATGAGGGTTTCTATGATGAAAATGAGGAGCTGATGCTGAATGTCGTAGAGGGATACGCTTTAGTCAGATTTGAGTATGACGAAAATGGAAACATGACGTATGAGGCACTCTATGACGAAAACGAAGATCGAATGCTTCATCTTACCTGCGGTTTTTTTGCTCTTGAATTCACCTATGATGAAAATGGGAATCGCCTCAGCGGTACCTATTACGACACAGATGAGGCGGTTGTTGTTTCATCATTTGGCTTCGCAATTCACCGATATGAATATGACGAAAATAACAATTGTGTAAAAGAATGGTATTATGATGAGGAGGAGCAGCTGCAGTCCGGCCCGGATGGCTATGCTTATGTGGAGCGAACTTTTGACAGGCTTGGCAACTGCCTGACAGTCACATTTTTCGATGAAAATATGTCGGTGATTGATCTGGAAGCGGCCGGCTGACCGACGACTGGAAACATATATGGGAGTGGTATATGGCCGCAGTAAAACGGGAGGTATCTGCCAAAACAGCCAGTGACGAAAAGTTAGAAAAACAGAGAATATTTTCTTGCATTTTATCGGGAATCATGCTACACTCATTTGCGTTGCGAGAAAGATGGTCCTCTGTTACAGTACTCGTGGATCAGGAGCGTGAAGGTAGGAAACGATGACAGCTCATTATGCCGTTTCTCACAGATTCCGGATCAGGCGCGGGAGTATTAAGAACATCGATTACAGGAAGGAGATCCAAAATGAGCGATATTATTAAACAGATCGAGGCTGCCCAGCTTAAGACTGAGGTACCGCAGTTTTCCGTAGGTGACACGGTGAGAGTGTACGGAAAGATCAAAGAGGGCAACCGCGAGAGAATCCAGGTATTTGAAGGCATTGTCATGAAGAGACAGGGCGGCGGCGTCCGCGAGACCTTCACAGTTCGCAAGACTTCAAATGGTGTCGGCGTAGAGAAGACTTGGCCGCTGCATTCCCCGAGCGTAGAGAAGGTGGAAGTGGTTCGCCATGGTAAAGTAAGACGCGCGAAGCTGACATACCTGAGAGGACGCGTAGGCAAGAAAGCCAAAGTAAAAGAGCTTGTGAAATAAGGATCGGATCAGGGAGATTACATTTATGTATTCTCCCTTTTTGCGCACACGGCGGCGCAGATTTTTCTACAGCCGGCAAACATACAGCAAACAGGCAGAAGGAGGCACCCGCAATTGACTACGAAGAAACATTCCATATTCCGCAACATCCTTTTGTGGGCCTTTGAGATTCTGGTTGTTATTCTGTTTGCCTACGTGGTGGTTTATTTTTTCGGACAGACCCGGACGAATATCGGCCAATCAATGGATACGACCCTTTCCGGAGGTGATACGGTCCTTCTGAATACGTTTGTCTACCAGTTCGGGAGTCCGCAGCGCGGGGATGTGATCGCATTTAAGCCGAACGGGAGTACTACAGCGTATACAAGCATCAAGCGGGTAATTGGCCTTCCGGGAGAGACGATTCAGATCAAAGACGGCATGATTTATATCGACGGAGAAGTGTATATCGAGGAGCAGAACTATCCGGTCATGACGAATGGAGGAATGGCAGAAGATGGAATTACTCTCGGGGACAGAGAATATTTCGTGCTGGGAGATAACCGCAACAACAGTGAAGACAGCCGCTTCGCGGATGTAGGCGTGGTGTCAAGTGATTATATAGAAGGAAAGGTCTGGTATGTGATTTCACCGTCTTCTCACCGGGGATTTGTCCGCTGACCTTCACGAGGAGATTATTATGGATATTCAGTGGTATCCGGGGCATATGACAAAGGCCAGGCGGATGATGCAGGAGGATATAAAGCTGATCGACCTGGTCATCGAGCTGACGGACGCCCGCGCTCCTTTATCGGGGAGAAATCCGGATATTGATGAGCTGGCGAAAAATAAATCCCGTGTGATTTTACTGAATAAGGCAGATATGGCGGATGAACGTATGACCCGCTGCTGGGAAGATTATTTTCGGAAAGCCGGATTTAAAGCGGCAGCGGTCAATTCCCGGGCCTCCACGGATATGAAACAGGTCTGGCAGATCATTACGGAAGCCAGCCAGGAAAAGGTGGAGCGTGACCGTAAAAAGGGGATTCAGAACCGTCCGGTGCGGGCTATGATTGCCGGTATTCCCAATGTGGGAAAGTCCACCTTCATTAATTCCTTTGCCGGGAAAGCCAGTGCAAAGACCGGCAATAAGCCTGGCGTCACGAAGGGCAAACAGTGGATCCGTCCCCAGAAGGGGATTGAGCTGCTTGATACGCCTGGAATCCTGTGGCCTAAAATTGACGACGCACAGGTCGGAACGAGACTGGCGGCGCTTGGCTCTGTTCGGGATGAGATTCTGCAGACGGAGGAGCTTTCCCTCTGGGTGCTGGACTTTCTGGTTAAAGAATATCCGGGGTTCTTAGCCGCTCGTTATCAGATTGATGAAGGACAGGATTCTCTAAAGCTCCTTGCGGATATTGCCAGAGTGCGCGGATGCCTGAAAAAGGGTGGAGAGCCTGATTATGAGCGTGCGGCTTCCATTCTTCTGGACGATTTCAGGAGCGGAAGGATCGGGCGGATTACGCTCGAACGTCCATAAACGGTGCGTTCGTGACAATCAACAAATAGAAAGAAGAGAAATGATCTATGAGCAATGAAAACAGACAGGGTGATCCTGCAGAAGAGGAAAAGACAGTGGATCCGAAAAAAGAAATTTTAAGCTGGATCTTTTATATTGCATTTGTTGTGCTGGCGACCTGGCTGATTTTGCATTTTGTCGGTCAGAGGACGGTAGTGGACGGCTCTTCTATGAATGATACGCTCCAGAATGGCGACAACCTGATCGTGGAGAAGCTTTCCTACCGCTTTGGAGATCCGCAGCGGTTTGATATTATCGTTTTTCGTCCTTACGAGGATTCTAATGAATATTATATTAAACGCATCATTGGTCTGCCCGGTGAAACAGTGCGCATTGATGATGAGGGGAATATTTATATTAACGGAGAGATCCTCGAAGAGGATTACGGAAAGGCGACGATTGAGAATCCCGGACGCGCGAGCGAGGAAATTACTTTGGGCGAGGATGAATACTTTGTGCTGGGAGATAACAGAAATAACAGCACAGACAGCCGTACGGTGAAGGTCGGGAATGTGAGCCGCGATTCCATTGTCGGAAAGGCCTGGGTGCGGATCTGGCCGTTTGGCAGCATTGGTTTTCTGACGCATCAGTAACAGGGCAGGTGAATCAGCCGCCTTGCCTGTGATTGACAGGGGAGAATATCGGGCATGGAGCAGCGGCAGGTCTGCATAACGGGTGCGAGGGTACCGCTTTTGATTTGCAGAGCTGACAGGGACACAATTAAGGGGATAAATGATTGAAAAAGGGTGAGAAAAAGAAAAGGAGTATTGTCCGCGAGGCAATTGGGTGGATTTTTTATGTTCTGCTGATCTGCTGTGTGGCGTATGTGGTTGTGAATTACGTTGGTGAGCGCACGGAGGTGCGCGGGGAATCCATGTATCCGGCCCTGAACGATGGAGATCAGCTGATTGTTGACCTGATATCCTACCGGTTTACGGATCCAAAGCGGTTTGATGTGATCGTATTTCCCTTTCAGTATCAGGAAGATACCTACTATATCAAGCGCATCATCGGTCTTCCCGGCGAAACTGTGAAGATTGAGGATGGTGTGATTTACATTAACGGAGAGATTCTGGAAGAATCCTATGGATACGAGGAAATTAAAAACCCGGGGCTGGCTTCTGCGGAGATAACGCTTGGAGAGCAGGAATATTTTGTACTCGGCGACAACCGCAATGACAGTACAGACAGCAGGGAGCCCAGTGTCGGAAATATTTCAAGGGACGAAATTATCGGCAGGGCTCTGCTTCGGGTCTGGCCGCTTAAGTCGTTCGGATTTATTTCTTGAAATTGGTTCGTTACTTCGCGGGAATAAAACGGATGAGAGGGATTCTATGAAATCAGTCAGAGAAATCAAAGAGGCATTCGAAACAGCAGAAGAATCCATGCTCCCGGAGCTTATCAAAGAGTACGGGCAGGATAGCCGCAGCGGCGTCGGGCGTCTGGTCGCACAGGCACAGAAAAAGAGGGAGTTGCTTGCAAAAGAGCGCCAGCGTCTGGAGAATATGCGCATTTATGAACACAAATACGAGGATCTGGGACTGATCTGCGGCATTGACGAAGCCGGAAGAGGTCCTCTGGCCGGACCAGTCGTGGCCGGAGCGGTCATTTTGCCGCATGATTGTGAGATTCTGTACCTGAATGATTCTAAAAAGCTCACCGCCAAAAGGCGTGAGGAGCTGTTTGAAGAAATTAAGGAAAAAGCGGTATCCTACGGAATCGGTATGGCCTCTCCGGAGCGGATTGATGAAATTAATATTTTGCAGGCAACCTACGAGGCGATGCGCGAGGCTGTCCGTCAGCTGTCCCCTCAGCCGCAGGTTCTTTTGAACGATGCAGTTACGATTCCACAGATCCCTTACCGTCAGGTGCCGATCATCGGCGGCGACGGGAAAAGTCTGTCGATTGCTGCGGCCAGCGTTCTTGCCAAGGTGACCAGGGATCGCCTGATGGTGGAATATGATGTGTTAATGCCGGAATATGGCTTTGCTTCTCATAAAGGCTATGGCTCGGCGGCACATATTGAAGCTTTGAAAAAATATGGCCCGTCACCCATTCACAGGAAAACATTTATAGGACATTTCGTATGAACAAACGCGCAGTCGGCACCCGATACGAGGATCTGGCGGCCGCTCACCTGATCAGCCTTGGCTATCGGATTCTCAGCCGCAATTACCGCTGCCGGGCTGGAGAGATTGATCTGATTGCTTCAGAGAAAGGTTATCTGGTATTTATAGAGGTAAAATACCGCTCGGATGAAAGCAATGGCAGCGCATCAGAAGCCGTGGATGCAAAAAAGCAGAAGCGTATCATCCGTGCGGCCAGATGGTACCTGATGGAAAGACATCTTCCGGACGATACGCCGGTGCGTTTTGACGTGGTGGCATTTGATAAAGAGGAAACACGTGTGATAAAGGATGCGTTTTGGACTTAAGCATAATCAAAGAGCATAATCAACGAGTAGTGTTCAGCAAGACGGGCCGCCTGTCATAAAGGACGTACTCTGGACATTGCTTTTGGATATAAGAAGAAATAAGCGGCAATGATCGCTTGCCATACAGATTTAAAACTGTGAGGAAAATATGGGGCATTTATTGCGAAAACAATCTTCAGACCATGTGCGCGAAAACTGGAACAAGGGCGTTCTTTATTTTACGTTTCCTCCTTTTGAACAGATTCCCTTTCTGTGTCATGGGTTCAGCAGCCGCCTGGGCGGTGTCAGCGAAAATGAGCTTGGAGAGATGAATCTGAGCTACACACGCGGGGATATTCCTGAGCGTGTGGATGAAAATTTCAGGCGAATTGCAGATGCGGTCGGATTTCCCTGTGACCGTATGGTATTTTCTGACCAGACGCATACAACCAATGTGCGCGAGGTAACACGAAAGGATTGCGGGAAGGGCACTCTTTTTGAACGGGATTATCAGGATGTCGATGGTCTGGTAACCAATGAGCCGGGTGTAGTGCTTACGACCTTTTACGCAGACTGTGTGCCGCTTTATCTTGTAGACCCGGTACACCGGGCGATCGGTCTTTCGCATTCCGGATGGAAGGGCACGGTCTACGATATTGCCTGCGTCACGGTGGAAAAGATGCAAGGTACTTATGGGACAGATCCGGCCAGCGTGATTGCCGCCATTGGACCTTCCATATGCCAGGACTGCTACGAGGTTGGAGAGGATGTTGTTTCTCAGTTTCGTGAGCATTATCCGGAGTCCGTCTGGCCACTTTTGTTTCGGCCGAACAGAAATGACAGATTTCAGCTGAATTTATGGGAAGCATGCAGAATTAACATGCAAAATGCGGGAATCCGGTCCGAGAATATTTTTGTTACTGACCTGTGCACCTGCTGTAACCCGGATGTGCTCTTTTCCCATCGGGCATCGCATGGCAAACGAGGAAATCTGGCTGCTTTTCTGGCTATCCGCGACTGGTAGAATAACGAAAACGTTTTCTTGACGCATGGAAATCCAGATGCTATACTGTGCACGAAAGCCAGTCTCTTATACATAATATTCTATAGCTTTATCCACGAAAGAGAGGGTATCTATGTCTGAATTTGAAAATGAAAAGCTGGATCAGATTTTGCCGGTAGGTCCGTTGAAGATCGCGGCTCTTGAGGGCTGCCGTGACTTCGGGGCGGCAGTAGACAGGCATCTGGTAGAATCCAGAAAAAACAGCCACCTGAAGCCGGAAAACAGCAACGTCATCTCTCAGCCGGGGTATATTGCGGACACTTATTTACTGGATTGCTGCTGTCCGCGTTTCGGCACCGGCGAAGGCAAGGGGCAGATCAATGATTCTGTCAGAGGAACGGATCTTTATATTCTTGTCGATGTCTGCAACTATAGCCTTACCTATACGGTCTGCGGTCATGAAAACCATATGTCCCCGGATAATCATTTTCAGGACTTAAAGCGTATTATTGCTGCGGCGAATGGCAAGGCAAAACGGGTGAATGTTGTGATGCCGTTCTTATACGAGGGAAGACAGCATAAGCGCTCAAAAAGGGAGTCTCTGGACTGTTCTCTTGCTCTGCAGGAGCTTGAAGCCATGGGCGTAACCAACATCATTACTTTCGACGCGCATGATCCCCGCGTTCAGAACGCGATTCCATTAAGCGGATTTGATTCTTTCATGCCGACCTATCAGTTCCTGAAGGCACTGGTAGACAATGTGGAAGACTTTCAGATTGATAATGACCATCTGATGATCATCAGCCCGGATGAAGGTGCGATGAGCCGTGCAGTCTATTTTTCAGGAATCCTTGGCGTAGACATGGGCATGTTTTATAAAAGACGTGATTACTCCGTCATTGTAAATGGCAAGAATCCGATTGTCGCACATGAGTTTCTGGGAGATTCTGTCGAGGGCAAGGACGTTATTGTGGTAGATGATATGATTTCCTCCGGAGAAAGCATGCTGGATGTGGCAAAGCAGGTGAAGGAGCGCGGTGCAAAGCGCGTGTTTGTTTGTACGACATTCGGTCTGTTTACGGACGGTCTGAAAAAGTTTGATGAATACTATGAAAAAGGCTTCATCACGAAAGTAGTGACCACGAATCTTCATTACCGCAATCCGGAGCTTTTGACGAAACCGTGGTATGCGGAGGCTGATATGACGCGTTTTACTGCTACGATCATTGAAGCATTAAATCATGACGCTACGCTGAGCAACATCGAGAGTCCTACTGCAAAGATTCACGAGCTGCTGCAGAAAATCCGCGGGGAAGCTACTGTTTAAGGCGGTGTACCCGCAGCCCGTGCGGCGGCTATTTGCAGCCACTTTGTCTTTGCCGGTTCCAGGCTTTGTGTCATACAGGATCAAGTGTAGATTGCGATGGAAGCTCAGCTTTCGCACAGAGCAGATGAGGAACTGTTGCAAAATAACATGTCCTCAGTTCATTTCATAATAAGATTATGGAAAATAAACATACCGAACATATTATAAAGGAAGTAGAGCCGGGCAGCATAGCCTGGGAGCTGGAGCTTGCGCCAGGTGATGTCCTGCTCTCAGTAAATGACCATCTGGTGGAGGATATTTTTGATTATCATTATCTGATCAATGAAGAATATCTGACTTTGCAGGTGCGCAAAGCGGACGGGGAAGAGTGGGAGCTGGAGATTGAGAAGGAATTTGAGGATGATCTGGGTCTCACCTTTGAAAGCTCGCTGATGGATGAATACCGCTCCTGCCGGAACCACTGCATTTTCTGCTTTATTGACCAGATGCCAAAGGGGATGCGTGATACCCTTTATTTCAAGGATGATGATTCCAGGCTGTCTTTTCTGCAGGGAAATTATGTAACCCTGACAAATATGAGCGATCATGACATTGACCGGATCATTCAATATCACCTGGAGCCGATAAATATTTCTTTTCATACCATGAATCCCAAGCTGCGGCGCATGATGCTGCGCAATCGCTTTGCCGGAGATATTTTCTCAAAAGTACGGCGCATGGCGGACGCCGGGATTGAGATGAACGGACAGATCGTTCTCTGCCGGGGCATCAACGATGGGGAAGAACTGGAATATTCCATCCGGGAGCTTGTGAAATACCTTCCGCAGCTGCGCAGCGTGTCTGTCGTGCCGGTCGGTCTGACAAAATACCGGGAAGGACTGTATCCGCTGGAGGCTTTCACGCCAGAGGATGCCTGCCAGGTGATCGATTGCATTGAGCGCTGGCAGAAAAAGATTTATGACAGATATGGACTGCATTTTATACATGCCTCCGATGAATGGTATATTATGGCCGGGCGGGATTTTCCCGAGGCAGATCGCTACGACGGATATCTGCAGCTGGAAAATGGCGTCGGCATGATGCGGCTGTTGTTTGAAGAGGTAAATGAGACGCTGGATGGCATACGGCAGGAAAGAGCAATGAATTCTTCTAATTCCTGCGCTGCCGGCGAAAGCATCCGGGCAGGTGTTTTCTCAGCAGGAAACGATGGGGCGCTTGATGCTTCGCCTTCTGGAGCTGCCAGCTCTGTGTGCAATGACACTGCCGCAGGCGTCGGAACGGATTGCGTTTCAGATGCTGGAAACGGCGGGGCGAACGGAGCCTTTTCATCTGGAGAAGCCGAGGATGGTTTCCTTAAAAGGAAAGTGTCGATTGCTACGGGCCGTCTGGCCGGGCCGTTCCTGCGCAGGCTGTGCGAGAGTATCCGCGGCCTTTATCCTGATGTATTCTGCCGTGTTTATGAGATTCGGAACGATTTTTTCGGAGAAGAGATTACGGTGTCCGGCCTGAGTACAGGCGCGGATTTACAGGCACAGCTTACCGGGAAAGACCTTGGAGACGAGCTTCTCCTTCCCTGTACAATGCTGCGCAGCGGTGAACATGTGTTTCTGGATGATCTGAGTGTGGAAGATCTGGAAAAAGCACTGCGGATACCGATTCGGATTGTGCAGTCTGAGGGCAGCGATTTTGTACATGCTGTGATTGGAAATTTAGAAGAGTGAGGACCTGGAAGCCGCGCATTGATAATCAGCGCAGCCGATGGCGCGGCCTGCGTCCTCACTTTCAAGAGAGTGAGGACAAGTTATGAGTAAACCGATTGTCGCGATTGTAGGCAGACCTAATGTAGGAAAGTCTACCTTGTTTAACGCGTTGGCCGGTTCCAATATTTCAATTGTAAAAGATACGCCGGGAGTCACCAGAGACCGTATCTACGCAGATGTTGAGTGGCTGAATCTGAATTTTACCCTGATCGATACCGGCGGGATTGAGCCGGAAAGTAAGGATATCATGCTCTCGCAGATGCGTGAACAGGCCCAGATCGCGATTGATACTGCGGATGTGATTATTTTTATGGTAGACTGTCAGCAGGGACTGGTGGATTCGGACGCGAAGGTGGCGGATATGCTCCGGCGCTCCCATAAGCCGGTGGTGCTGGTGGTAAATAAAGTGGACAGCTTTCAGAAGTATCAGGCTGATGTCTATGAGTTTTACAACCTGGGAATTGGCGATCCGGTACCGATTTCCTCTGCGAATCGCCAGGGTATCGGCGATATGCTGGATATCGTTACTTCTTATTTTGATCCGGAAAAAATATCCACCGAGGAGGACGAGCGTCCGCGCATTGCGATCGTGGGCAAGCCGAATGTCGGTAAATCTTCACTGATCAACAAGCTGCTCGGAGAAAACCGCCTGATTGTGACCAATATTGCGGGCACGACCCGCGATGCAGTGGATGCCGCGGTGCGCTGGCAGGATAAGGAATACGTATTTATTGATACCGCCGGTCTGCGCAGGAAGAGCAGGATCAAAGAAGAAATTGAGCGCTACAGCATCATCCACACAGTTTCGGCTGTGGAGCGCGCCGATGTGGTGGTTCTGATGATCGATGCGACAGAAGGCGTGACTGAGCAGGACGCGCACATCGCCGGGATTGCGCACGAGCGGGGCAAGGGCATTGTGATTGCGGTCAATAAATGGGATGCCATCGAAAAGGACGATAAGACCATTTACCGATATACGGAAAAGATTCGTCAGGTCCTTTCTTATATGCCATACGCGGAAATTATTTTTATCTCCGCCGAGACTGGGCAGCGCCTGCCGAAGCTGTTTGAGACCATTGACATGGTGATCGAGAATCAGTCGATGCGGGTTAAGACCGGTGTCCTTAATGAGATTATGGCAGAGGCAGTCGCACTCAAACAGCCGCCGACAGATAAGGGAAAACGGCTGCGTCTGTATTATATCACAGAGGCGA
>JAJQFO010000338.1 GCA_021201095.1 Lachnospiraceae bacterium | reverse complement strand
CAAATGGAATCTACCAAAACTTAATCTGGGCGATAGACAAGATTAATGAACATCACCTGATCTTCGGCGCATCCGTTACAGCTACTACTTCCAATGTTTTTATTGACTGATACTGGCAGCAGATGACTTCAAAGTCAAAGCGTCATGGTCGCCCTGCTCAATGATCCGTCCATGATCCAGTACCCTGTATACATTTAATTGCTTGTAATCAAACATATCTTTTATGGCTTTTCTTAATTTTATTAATCCAGACCCACAACACTGTCCACCGGCAGCGACATCACCACGCCGTGTGCCTCTGAACGCATCCCGCAGCTTTCACCGATTGCTTTCATAATACTCTTCTTTTCGCTGCGGTCGGCCAGAATCAGAACCAGTTCCCTTTCCGGCTGTACAGAAATTCCCCAGAAGCGCATCGCCTCCTCAGTTCCGACCCGGCGGCTGTTGATCACAGTCCCGCCCGTAGCTCCTTTGGGTCTGGCTGCCTCCATAACAGTTTCACTATAGCCGCGGTCCACAATCGCCATGATCAATGCGTAGGTGCTTTCTTCCATTTTCATCTCACTCCTTTTTGCGCTGTCGTCACTGTCTCTGTTTTCTTCCTTTTCCATCTGCTCAATCAGCTTCAGCATCCTGCCGTTGGTCCCGGAAATCGGGACAGTAAAAGCCACCCCTGTGTTCACCAGTCCCAATCGCAGCTGTTTCCGCAGTTTTTTCAGCAGTTCATCCGCAAACACCTTCGGCAGCATACAGATCAGAACGCATTTGTTCACATCGGAAAGTCCCAGAGTATCCATCATTTCGCTGGACGCGGTTCCCCGCCCATAAGAGCGGTATACCAAAGGTACATGGCCTGCCTCAAACATCAGCTCCGCCTTCTGCGCAAGCTTCGGAGATGTGACCACAAACAGCATGCGGATACAGGGTTTTGATCCCGGTGCTGGTCTTTCCATCATCCGGTCATCCATCTTCTCTGTCATCTTCTTCGTCCTCCTCAAAATCCAGAATATCGTCCGTCTCATCCTCATCCGGACCGGTAATGACAGCGATCTGCTGCATCTTTTTCATCTTATACTTGTATTGTAATCCCATGATCTGTACCGCGATCAGCGGCGTGAGTGCTACCAAAGCCACCACACCGAAGGCATCCGTCATAATATTCCCGCCGAGGGCATGACACGCACCAAGGCTCAATGGCAGCAAAAAGGTCGTTGTCATCGGACCGCTGGCTACGCCGCCGGAGTCAAACGCGATACCGACAAACATCTTCGGAACAATACGCGAAAGCAGGAATGCAATCAGATATCCCGGAACCAGAATATACTGAATGGGTATACCGGTCAGGACCCGCAGCATCGCCAGGCCCACACTGACAGATACGCCGACCGACATACAGGTATTCATTGCCTTTTCCGAAACGGCACCGTTCGTCACGGACTCAACCTGCCGTCCCAGTACCTGGATTGCCGGCTCCGCTTTCACGATAAAATAACCGATCAGCATCCCGACCGGAACCAAGATCCATTTCATATGGCCTGAAGCGATCTCACTGCCAAGATAAGTACCGACCGGAGAAAATCCGATATTCACACCGCAGAGGAATAAAGTCAGCCCGATATAGGTATATACAAATCCGACCAGAATACGCCTGCGTTCACTTTTCTGGTAACGATGTGTCAAAGCCTGAAACAGAAAATACACTGCCACCACCGGAAGCAGGGAAACCAGTACCTCTCTGATGAACTGCGGCAGGCCGGTCAGAAACTCCACCAGCACATCCCGTGTCGTCTCTACCTGCGCTACCTCAGTCACTGTATATTCCGTTGATTCCGGATGATAAAAAATTCCCAACAGCAAAACCGCGGCCACCGGACCCACACTGGAGAGTGCGACCAGACCGAAGCTGTCTTCGGCCGCATCCTTGTCGCTTCGCACAGAAGCCAGGCCAACACCCAGAGCCATGATAAATGGTACCGTCATCGGCCCGGTCGTAACGCCGCCCGCATCAAACGCCACCGCCAGAAAATCCTCCGGCACCAGAAACGCGAGCACCATCAAAAGCAGGTACAGCACAATCAGAATTGTCGATAAACTGATTTTAAACAGAATACGGCAAATTGCAAGTGCCAGAAAAATCCCCACCCCGACAGCCACCGTCAGGATCAGTGTCATGTTTGGGATAGACGGCACCTGTTCCGCCAGCACCTGCAGATCCGGCTCCGATATAGTGATCAGCATTCCCATTGCAAAACCGATCACGATAGCCGGAACGATTTTTCTTGTCTTTGCAATCTGCACGCCGACGCCATCTCCCAGCGGTTCCATAGCCATCTCTGCTCCAAGCTGGAAAAAGCCCATGCCAATCACCAGCAGCACCGCACCGACCAGAAAAACCGCAGTCGTTCCCAGATCAAGCGGCACTACAAGAATGCTTAAAGCCAGCACAATTCCAGTCACCGGCAGAACCGCTGAAAGCGACTCCATAATTTTTTCCTTCAGCTTTGGATTAAGCCTCATGTCTCACCGTCCTCTTAAAATGTTATTGAACACATCTTCCCTCACATAATAAAACGTCCCCAATTGAAGTATTTCAGAATCTGCAGGAGCCGGTTTTTCCCATCGCTGACTTCCTGTGCTGCTTTTCCTTCCGGTGCAATCGATGTATCAACATCAATCACCTTCAGTGCATCTTCCTCGTACTCCTGCATTTTTGTCCGAAGCTGCGCGTTCAGTTCTTCACTGTCTACTACCAGCATCAGCTCTGTACCTCGCAGCAGGTGCGAGGTACTGTACTGACCAGTTGCCATGTTTTCTTTAGAAAAGAAATTCAATGATTTAAATTCCCTTCAGCAGCTCCATGAATTCTTCTCCACTGATGCTTTCTTTTTCCAGCAGGCGTGCCGCTATCAGCTCCAATGCGCTTCGGTTCTCCTCCA
>JAJQFO010000113.1:1431-2943 GCA_021201095.1 Lachnospiraceae bacterium | reverse complement strand
TTGTAATGGCTGTGCGGGTGTACCTGGGCTATCAGAAAGGCAGGGAAGGATACGATGATATCGAATCTGCTTTTACCAATGCCGCTGATGGACAGCAGGATAAATCGTATAGGCCAGGGGACGATGATTTGGAATTGGGTGCGGGGAGTATAACAGATGAATACGAGTCAGAAGTAGAAATGGATGATTTGACAGAAAGCCTTCCAGACGATGCTCCGGAACGAATCACGGTTGATTGGGAGTCCCTAGTGGATAGTTATGAAGACTGTATAGCCTGGATTCATATCCCTGCCGTGGAGATATCTTATCCGGTGATGCATTCAGAGGATAATGACTATTATCTCCATCGGGCACCGGACGGCAGTTATTTGTATGCCGGGAGTATTTTCATGGATTACCAGAATCACGCAGACCTGGAGGATTACAACACGGTCATCTATGGCCATAACATGAGGGATGGAAGTATGTTCGCGAAGTTGAAAAGATTTCGTGATTCAGAGACAATGGTTCTGTGCCCATACATTTGGATTTATACGCCGGATGGAGATTTTCTTTACCGCATATTTTCTGTCCATAGTGTGGATGCGGTTGGCGATGCTTACACGATCTCCTTTGAAGACTATGGGAGTTATGCGGAATGGTTTGATGAAATGACAGGTGAATCGGAGATTGATACTGAAGTGTCCAGTTCGGATATCAACCGCGTTGTGACATTATCCACCTGTAATGGGAACAGTGCCACCCGCCTTGTAGTGCAGGGCGTTCTTGTATGGGCAGAGTATGTCAGATGAATTGTGAATGAAAAAGATACAGGTGCAATCGTCGGGGAAATATATTATACTCTGGCTATGATTTGAAGTATTTCCGGGTTGTGCGAGGGATGTTTTTATCCAGGATGGATGGCTGTGTGAGGATAATTCAGAACGATGGAATGACAGGAAACTTACTTAGAATGTTGAGGTGATCGGATGATAGAATATTACGCTTTTACAGTGATGAACAAAGACCGAAAAACAGCGGATGTGGAGATCAGGAACAATGAGGTCAGTGTGAAAAAATACACCACAAGGATGGACGAGCAGCCGTTTTACTCCGGACCGGTTGATATGGAGAGGATTTACGGATTCCTGGAAGGACGCTGTATGAACCGGAACAGGAACTGCCTGGGAGAATATCTTGACTGGCTCGGGCTTGATGAATATGACCCGTATGAGATCGTAAAAAAGACGCATGGCGTGATGTGGGAAGATTTTCTTTGGCTGAAATTTCCGGGAGAGGATATTTCGTGGAAGGATGTGAGAATCCGTGGAACTAACTGAGTATACGATTAGTAAAGAGTTTGCAATTCCAGCCGGTTTTTCCAGCAGCGGGATTCAGGCGAAATATTATAAGGATGGGTTCTGGTATAAAAAGAACAGGGATGGTTATGAGGGACTGGCAGAACAGATCTGCAGTGATGTCCTCAGTTTTACAAATATTCAGGATTATGTTCCTTATGAAGCCTGCCGGATC
>JAJQFO010000113.1:0-1331 GCA_021201095.1 Lachnospiraceae bacterium | reverse complement strand
ATGGTGTATCCGGGTGCCGCAGTAGAAACTTCCTAAATCCGGATACGGAGACTTTTACATCTTTTGAAACGGCTTACCGGTATGCATATGGCAGGGAACTGTCGGATCAGCTCTATACGCTCCAGGCCCCGGAAGACCGCATCAAGTTTACGATTGATTTCATTAAGGATTATTCGGGGCTGGACTGCACGGAGTATCTACGCACGTTACTGAGTTTTGATATGCTTGTGCTTAATATAGACCGCCACTTTCATAACATGGGCCTGATCAAGTCTGACGACGGTTACCGATTCGCACCAATCTTTGATAATGGCGCGGCTCTTCTAAGCAATATGGGAATCTTTCACCCGGATGAAACGATAGAGGACAATATTGAACTGGCGGTGAGCAAGCCATTCTGCGGAAACTTCGAGAGGCAAGCAATGGTGCTTGGAACAAATATTGAAATTGATTATACTGGGTTGGATGCTTATGTAGAGAGAATTCCCCATGCCAGAACGCGGGAAACCCTGCGGCAGCAGGTTGAACGATACAGGAAATTTTTCCCGGAGCGAAAGCTGGTACTGGATTGTCAGGAGAACATGAAAATTATGGGTAAGGAACCTATGGAAAAGAAGCCGCATAGAAAGAAAATGCATTGCAGATAAGATGCAAAAAGGGCAGGAACGGAAAATAGTTCCTGCCTTTCTTATACAGAATCGTGTGAAAGACTTAGTCAGTTGTTTAAATTGATTCACGCTCTAATACAACCTTGCACTGTTTTTTGTAGCAGGCAATACCATATTTGAGGATTTTGTGCATATCATCTTCTACCAATTCGGCGGTGTAATTGTTCTTATTGATCTGATCCAGGGCTTCAGCGCATGCCGCATCAAGATCTCCGCCTTCCGCATATTTCACTTCGATGACAATGCCGATTTCTTCCTCTTCAATCTCAATCTGGATATCGTAATATCCATCACCGGATTCCCGGTTTGAGGTTACGCCCCAATCGCTCTTAAAAAACATGATTCCGAGGATCAGGCCATGATAGAAGTTTTCCTTAAATTCTTTTCTTACTGCTGTGTCGCGGATGCTGATGGTCTTTCCCATCCCCTTCGTAAAGACACGTTCGACATCGGCAGTATCGCCATTTTTCAGTGCGCTGCAGAATTCTGTCACCAGAGTGCCATCTTCTGCAACTTTTTCTTCAAACAATTCCAGAATAAACTCACTGAAAATATCGCGAACCTCGTTATTCGGGATTTTCAGGCGGGCCAGATTGCCCTCCGGCATCTCGCTCGGAGTCAGGTAACCGGTTGCAAACAGCAGGCTCCACATATTTTCAACGT
>JAJQFO010000194.1 GCA_021201095.1 Lachnospiraceae bacterium | reverse complement strand
TCTGTTCCTCTCCCAGGTCCGCAATCCCATAAACCGTCAGACGGTTCCTGACATTTACATTTGTCGGTTTTGAAAACATATCCAGTGCGCCGTTGACGAAAATTTCCAGATCAAGTCTCAGTTCATGCGCCACCAGCTCGTCCTGTTCCCCAAGTTCGTTATAAAAGTCAGGCAAAGTCGGTGCTGTGGCTCGCCTTCCTCGTTTTTTCAAAATCGGCTCATAAACCCGTTTTACACACCGCCCGATCAGGGAACGCTCCTGCCCGGTAATCTCTCCTTTGATCTGCGTGAACAGACTGCACATCAGCTGGGTTTTGTCTACCAAAAACTTGTCTGTCTCCATAAACTCCAACGTGTCTGTGTCCAGGGGATTAATATAATTACCGGCTCCGGAACCGAACTCAACATACTGACCGCCAAGATATTCCGTAATTCCCTTGTACTCATTTTGCGGGTCTATAATGATAATGTCATCTTCCAACCGCAGAAACACTTCGGTAATCTCGATTTTTGCGAACAGACTTTTACCAGAACCAGTTGTCCCCAGGATAAATCCATTCCCATTTTTCAGCCGTTTTCGATCCCCGATCAGTACGTTTTTCGATATCTGGTTTACGCCATAGAACTGCCCGCCCGGATGATACAGCTCATGCACAACAAACGGCGTCACTGCAGCAAGCGGCTGCGTAAACAGCGGTCTCATACTGTCCGTGCAGAATCTTGACCCGGTTGGCAATGCTGTATTTACTGCGTCAATCTGATTCCACCTTGCCGGCTGAAAAACAAATCCTTCACTCTCCGCAGTCTGGCAGAACGCCACTGCATCATTATCCAGCTCAGTTAAACTGTCAGCCGTAAGGATCGCGTAAACCCCCACATAAAACATCTTCTCGTCATTCTCATTCAGGATATCCATGTAGGATTCCAGTTCTTCTTTCTCTCTGCGCCGTTCATAGGTGATATCTGATGACCACGCCCGCGCATTATTCCTTGCCTCCTGCTGCTTCTCAATCGCCCGGCTGTTCTGCAGGTACAGATCATCGAGTGTTTTTCGTGTAACCTCCTGCGGGATTGCTGCAGCATCAATCGTCAGAATCACATGCTGTGAGCCTCCCATCAGCTTTTGCACCACCGAGGTATCCACCGTATTTGGCCACTTCGGCAGATACAATGCCCGGGCATACCGCCCGTCAATCTGCAGCGACATCCCATCAAATTTTCCATATTCATCCTGACACTGACGGATAGACATCGGGGAAATGTAGCTTTTCCAATCCCGATTTCTTTTCAGCGCCCGCTTAAAATCAAAGTGGTATTCCGCTTCGCTCCCCAGGTTATAAAAAGCATAGAGATAACGGAGCCGTTCCTCAGCGTTCAATGGGATCAGAGCTGACTTCATCCGTCCAAAGCAAAGCATCAGGTTCGCCTCCATGGAATGGAAGTAATCCCTTGCCTGCCCCACATTTTCCCGCTTGCAGCTGATAATAAAAATCCGCGCCTGGTCAATTCCGGCACGGCCTTTCACCAATGAATCCTCGATATGGCTATTCAGGGAATCCACCAGTTCCTTAAATTGTTTATCCTTACAGCGAAGAAAAACCTCCCGCCGGACCTGTCCCATATCACGGTTATTATTCATGATACTGATCTTAAACGAGACATTCAGGCTGTTCAACATCCCGCAGTAAAGCTTCAGAAAATCCTCCTTCTCGTAATCATCCATTGTCGCAAAGTTGGCATCCTCAAACAGATATGCCCGGTCATACAGCTTCTTCACTCCGTCCGGCTTCTTTTCCAGTTCAAATATCCCATCCTCACTGATTCGGTAAACCGGGATAAGCTCCTGCACGTATTTTGGCGTTTTAAAAAGCTTCTCCGTCTTTACCTTGCAATCTGCCATTTTCATGTTTGTTCCATCACCCCGGTTTCATCATTTGCTGTCTGTAGTTCAATTTTGCTTCCTTCACTATCTGGGTCCGCCTCCTGCAGCAGACCAGAGCCTTCATCCTCATAAGGTGCAAGCAGTTTCTTTCTGTCTTTGCGCTTTATACGGTGCGCCTGCTCTCCATAAGTAAAACTCTCCTGTTCTTCCGCAGTTGCTTCCTTTATATCTATATCCTGCTGTTCCTGCCCCAGACATTCTCCGTCTGTCATATAGTTCTCCATCCAGTCGCCCGTCCCTGATTCTGCACGTTCAAAAACCATAGGGCGGTAACGATATAAAGGTGTCTGCGTTACCTCCCGCCGTCTTTTCAGATACTCGAGCGGCGGCATTCCATCAATTTTCAGAAATCCGGCTGCCGCAAAAGGCAATGCGACCGGGAACACTAGGTACAGCGAAACTGTCTGCGGCAATCCCAGCACACTGTTACAGAGAAAATAGCAGCCTATACCGACTGCCAGAGTCAACACGCACATCGTTGTCTGTCTTAGTGTCATACCTTTGAAGAAATCATCTTTGTAATCATCTATGTCCTTGTTTACCGGTATCTGCATATGCTCCCCCTTCATTCAATCCAGCAGAGCAGGCCATTTTGAGACCTGCTCGCCTGCGTGAGCCGGGAACTGCTTTATCCACAAGTATTTTTTGCCCGGCTCTGTGCATAAAAAAAGCAGGGATCACGATTCTCACCGCTTTCTCTGCCTGATTTTCTCTCAAATCAAAAATTTCTATTGAATTATCCGCTGTCAAATGATATATTATGTGTAAGGAAAAGCACCCACTCCAAGGTGGATGCCCCCGAAATTGGTTTTATGAACCTCTCATGGAGAGGCGCCCATTCCGTTGGCAGACGGGATGGGCATTATTTTTTTCTCTTGCTCCTCTTATCGAGAAAGACAAGCAACGCTATTAACAAGCCTCCAAAGGATACCAATAAACCCAGTATCCCAAGTACGACCATTACGATCTCATAAGCTGTCATTCACGCCACCTCCCTTCCTATGTAATCATTGGCTCGGGAGGCTACCACACCCTGTCATGGGTACTTTCCACGCAGCTTTCACCACGCATCAAGAATCATATCATTTTTTATTTCAGTCTGCAACCGCTATCTTTCCGGTTGCTGAAAATATTCTGTTCACTTTCTGCTCCAAATGATCAATATCAGCCTTTCAGTTATTAATCACCCCAGCCCCAGGCATCGCCGCACTACTGTATCCGCTCCTTTCACACATGCGCAGGCGGTTATCATCGGCAGGCAGTATTCACAAATACCAAGCACAACGCCAACTACGCCGTCAACACTTCCAAAAGCCGATGTATCCTGGAACAATCCATAGCTTATGTCGATTGCAAGGATAATCACCAGTGCCTCCAGGCAATATCCGACATACGTTTTCAGCCATGCTATGCCAGATTGTGAAAACTCCCGTCCACCAGCAAATCCGGCAAACGCAACCGGAGCAAATGGGATACATAACAGCATTTTAAAAAGCCGCGACATGACCGATAAAATCAACTGAATTGCGCACACAATAATCACCAGACCGCCAATCACTCCGCCGAACATCGCTACAAGCCCATAGGCTAACCATGTGCCGCCATCCGCATCGTCACCGTCCAGTTCCTCTTTCATCTCATCAAATAGACCGTCTGCCTCATTTGCCTCTACTTCCGCTGTGACTGAAGTCGCCAGGGCAGTCGCACACCGTGTAATCCCTGACGCAAGCGTCAGGGAATTGACAATCAACGATGCGGTTATCACATATCGGACAAAAAACCGGAACATGCTTTCCAATGTGAAATTTGTGCGGATATCAATGCTCTCGTTCAGCCAGCCCAGCACAAAAAACAGGACAGCCAAAGCGGCAGCAACTGAGAGCATAATGCTGTAGATACTTCCGGTCACCGTACTCCAGGCGTTCGTAACGCTCATCGGGTCTTTCTGTGCGTACTGGATGGCAATGTCCCCGCTGCCTTTCCAGACATTATACCCGGCGCTTAACATCCATTCCCCGACATTCATCATGGAACTTCCGAAACTCTCAAAAGCAGAGTCAATGGCATTGCTTATCAGTCCCATATCCTCCAACCTCCCTTCTTACTGGAATATCGAATGATCATCAGGAAACTCCCAGCATGGACATCAGTGTGCCGGCTCCGACCATGATCAGTCCGGCGATGATCCTTTTCAGCGCGGAGGTTTGCTGTGTACCATCGTGGGACTGGTAGCCGTTGGCAAACTCAAACACGCCCCATGCCGTGACAATCACGCCTGCTGCCTGGATAATCGACAATACAAAGGTACTCAGGCTGTTGATCTGCGACACTACATCGCTTGCATAAGCTGTAGTCTGAATCGTCAACACAGCCAGCAGAACCGCTACCGGAGCCCTCGCACGATTCTTTTTTGCTGCTATTTGAATCTTCTGTATTCCTTTTCCAAAGTTCATAATAAAAATCCCCTCATTCCAGGCGGGCAGGGAAAGCCATTCTTTCCCTGCCCGTCGTTTCATTCACGTATTACAATAACTGTCTGTTTTTCAAACCTTTCTCAGGCTCTCTTCCGTCTTTTCAGCGCAAGCACCACAAGCAGTGCCGCACCTGCAGCAATCGCCAGAAGCGCAGGCAGATAACGGAACATATCACCAGTCTTCACTGAGGATGCCGTCACTGTTCCCGAGCTGCTGCTCGTCGTATTCTTCCCGGTCAGGTCAACAGTTTCTTCCTTCGGGGAGTCATACATCGTTACGTGCTGAACTTCCGCTGTATCCGTCACTTCAAATGTGATCGTCTCTGCGACCTCATATCCATCCGGCGCAGTGATTTCGGTCAGGGTGTACGTCCCAACCGTAAGATTGGTGATTGTATGAACCTCATCTGTAGAAGTCCACTCGTCAACCGTATTGCCGTCTTCATCTTTTACGATCAGATGCGCCCCCGGCAGTTCTTCATCATTGGTGATGTCCTTCTTGCTGATTTCCACCGTAATCGGGGCATCATACATGGTCAGGGTCTGCTGTATCTGCGTATCGTCAATCGTAAACTCAATGCTCTCTGCCGTCGCGTAGCCATCTGGGGCAACCGTCTCTGTCAGGGTATAGGTTCCTGCCGCGATGTTGATCAAGTGTGGTTCATCCGTCGATGTCCACTCGTCTACTACATTCCCCTCGGAATCTGTAATGACAAGCTGTGCACCCGACAGTTCTTCTTCGCCCGTGATGTCCTTCTTACTGATCGTAAACTCAATCAGTTCATCGTACATCGTTACAGTCTGGATAGCGTAATCATCCTCTACCGTAAACTCGATGCTGGATGCTTTCGCATATCCGGCAGGAGCGATTTCCTCCGTAAGGGTATAAGTTTCACCCACAGTAAGGCCGCTCACCGGATGCGATTCGGTCGTCGATACCCAGGTATCTACAACATTTCCTTCCGAATCGGTTACTGTAAGGGTTGCCCCTTCCAGCTCTTCCTCGCCGGTGAAAGACTGTTTGCGCACATAAACCTGTTTATCAACCATAGAAAGCTCCTGGTCTGTCCCATCATCGGTTACTGTAAAGGTAATGCTTGAAGCTTTCACATATCCATCCGGCGCGGCAATCTCTGTCAGCGTGTAGGTTTCACCTACCCGGATGTTGCTGATCGCGTGTGCTTCCTCCGTAGAAGTCCATTCGTCTACGATGCTGCCCTCGGAGTCAGTTACTGTCATGCTCGCTCCCGGAACCTCATTTTCCCCGGTCACGTCCACTTTATGGACAAGTACCTGCTTATTGATCAGGCTGATAGTGTCACTCTCGGCATCTTCGGATACAGTAAACGTTGTTTCGGATGCAATCGCGTAACCTTCCGGAGCTTTTGTCTCGACCAGTGTATAGGTCTGGCCGGTCACAAGGCCGCTCACCGCATGGGCCGTACCATCGGATGTCCATGCATCTACCACATTCCCATCCGCGTCACGTACTTCCAGTTCGGCTCCCGCAAGCTCGGTCACATAGCTGTCCACCTTCACAACAAAGAGCTGCTTATCGACCATCGTAACCGTCTGGATCGTTCCATCTTCTTCCACCGTAAACACGATATCTGTTGCCACCACATATCCATCCGGCGCAGTTTCCTCGGTCAGTGTATAGGTCTGGCCGACTTCCAGTCCGCTCACTGCGTGCTGTTCATTCGTTGATATCCACGTATCAACCACATTGCCTTCGGAATCCGTTACTGTCAGGGTTGCGCCTGGCAGTTCCTCTTCTCCGGTGATGGTGGTTTTGCTCACAAAGACCTGCTTGTCCACCATGGTCACATCCTGGTTCACTCCGTCGTCGGTCACTGTAAACTCAATGCTGGACGCTTTCACATAGCCATCTGGCGCGGCAACTTCCGTCAGGGTATAGGTCTCGCCAACTTTGAGACCGCTGATCGCGTGTGCTTCCTCTGTGGAAATCCACTCATCAACGATATTATCCTCGGAGTCCGTCACCGTCATGCTCGCTCCCGGAACCTCATTCTCGCCAGTTACATCAACCTTATGGGCAAATACTTGCTTATCCGTCATCTGGGCGGTCTGTACTTCCCCCGTCTCCGTAACGGTAAACGATACTGTAGAAGCTGTGACATAACCTTCCGGAGCCAGCGTCTCTACAAGCGTATACTCTCCTGCAGGAAGCTTGTTAATCCGATGCGTTTCCTCTGTGGAAACCCATTCCTCTACGACATTCCCGTCTGAATCGATCACCTGCAGCGTTGCGCCCGTCACTTCGCTTTCTCCGGTTACATCCACCTTCGAGAAATCCCACTTCGTGTAATCGTTCACCCAGGAAAGGCTTACTGTGTCAGCCTTCGCATTGTTTTCATTCAGATTGTTTCCTGATTCGTCTGATTCATAAATAAATCCGTTCGTATCAACAGTCACGTAGCGCGGCGTTTCATCCAGCACGTAGCCGGTCAGTGTTTCGGTTTCCCTGATCTCATAGATTCCGGAAACCAGGTATTTCGCAGTGATCAGGCCATCTGCATCGGTCACAAACGTGCCGCCGTCCACTGCGCTCTCGCTCTCGATTCCGGTGCTTTCCACTTCCCCGGTTCTCGTGACAGTGAACGTCACTCCTTCAAGGGCCAGTTCATCAATATCCGTCTTATAAAGCTTCATGGTTGTCGGCTTGTTGTAGCTGTCCAGATACATATATACAATCGGTGTATTCTGGTCTGCATATTCCAGCGTCACTTCCATGCGCGTATCGTCCAGGCAGTATCCTTCCGGAGCCTGGATTTCCTGCACGTAATAGCTGCCAAGATACAGCTCGCTGGTCATTCCCGTTCCATCTTCGCCAATCGTGAAAGTCTCAATATACTGGTTCTTCACATAGCGTGTTGTTCCATCCGGCGTGACAACATCCTCATTCGCAAATACCGCAAACACCGCGCCGGCAAGTGCTTCTCCAGTATCCGCATCGTATTTGCTCACGACAATCTGTCCTTTTTCCGGTGTGTCCGTCAGCTCGACCGTGATCGTATCCGGCCACGCATTATACTCCGTTACTTCAAACTCAATGTCTTCTGAAAGGACATAACCCTCCGGGGCATTGACCTCGCGGATGTAGTAGATCCCCTTTGCCAGCTTTGACGGCAGCGTAACGGAACCGCTCTCATCCGTCACGAAGTTCGTGATCTCTTCGTAGTGCGGATAATAATTGCTGAACGTGATCACGTTCTTATCTGCATCCAGAATCTGGAATTCCGTTCCTGCTACCGGGATTGTATTTCCAGTTTCCGCATCAACCTTTACCACAGTAATACCGGATTCAATCGGCTTGTCGTTTTTGTAAATACCCGAATAAGTCTTTCCATCAATTGTGCCGGTCACGGTGAAATCTTCCACCGGCGTTACATCATCCGGATACTCCAGTTCCTTAATGACATAAGTGCCATAAGGCAGACGGCCATACGGATAATTCTCCGGGTCAGCAGTTGTAGCCACGCCGTCCTCGTCTGTCGTGATCGTCATCACCAGTTCCCCAGTGGCTTCCAGGTAAATGCCAAACACAACACCTTCGATTGGCTCCACATCATCCGTCGCGTCCTCTGAAGATAACGTGTCACGGAATTTGATGATCTCAATATCAAACCGGATAACCCGGTTCTGTGTCGCGGAATCTTTGGTTGTCATATCAACCATCTGTCCGTCTTCGCGGATGGTGAAGGTAGTATTCAGGTACACGCCTTCCGAAGTGTAGCCTGTCGGCGGTTCTGTCTCCTTGATGTTGTACGTGCCATACGGCAGGTAATCACTTGCGGTCTCGATATAACCGCTTTCATCCGTCACAAACGTTGCGATCGTCTCGCCCGGCTGATAGGTCACACCGTCCACAACCACTGCATTCTCTGACATATTTGTCAAAACAAAGGTTGTGCCTGCCAGGGTTGCGTCACCCTGTGTGCCAACATAAAGCGTATCACCGTCTGAAACATCCAGCCCAGAGGTTCCATAAGTGCCGTTCAGTTCCGAATCGGACTTCTGGATTTTAAAGCCGCCTCTTATCACTTCGTTCGATACCGTATAGGTCAGGATTCCTCCATCGTCTGGAATCGTAAACTCAAAATCAGTATTCGTACCGTCTGCCGTGTAGCCGGTCGGTGCCGTTACTTCTACGACTTCATAGGTGCCATACTGCAGAACTGCGCCGGTTTCCGCATATCCGTCTGCGTTCGTCGTAATCCGCATAACTTCCTCGCCGCTCGCGTAGGTTTTTTCCGTATTCCCTTTCACTGAAACAGCATAGGAATTCTTATTAATAATGGCATAAACAGCACCTTCCAGGGATTCCACATCGCCCTGCTGTTTTCCATCAGAGGTCTCGCTGTCTGCTTTGGTGATCGCTATACCGCCCCAGACCGGTTCGTCAACGACCTTTGGAACATTTTCTACCGTTGTGTTGCCGGTATGAGAAATATTGTCCGCAGTCATCGTGTAGGTGATAATCTCATCGGAAACCTGGTATCCTTCCGGAGCCTTGATTTCCTCAATGGTCAGATAGCCAAGCGGGAGCGCAACATGATTGCTGCTGTCATAATAGAAGCTGTCTCCAGACACCAGATGTGATGCATCCAGCATGACATTGCCGTCACTGTCGCTCTGCAGCACCCAGGTCCTTGTCGCAGATCCGCTCGCGTCAGAAGCCCCGGCATAAAACTTCACTTCAAACTGCGCTCCCGAAAGCGACATATCAGTAGCGTATTCTTTTGCCTTGACCACCAGTAAATCCAGAGTATACGTGACTGGCGTTTCCGGCACGGTTCCGCCTCCGGATGTGTTTACTATAGTTGTCTGTCCTGCTTCGATATTCACCGTATAGATCGTAGTGTCTTTTTCAAAGCCAGGCGAAGCAGTTGTCTCTGTTACCGTATAGGGTCCTGACTCCAGTTCCACCGTGTTCGATGTCCCGGAATCATCGGTTGTTAAGGTCGCAACGACTGTCCCGGAAGTATCCTTCACCGCATATACTGCGTTACCCACGGAATACAGGGCATTTCCTTCCGTCACGGAAGTATTATTGGATACCTTTACAAGGTACAGGTACCCGCTGTCACGCTCGTTCGTAAAGTTCAGCGGCGTATTAAAATCGGAAAGATCCGCTTTCAGATACGTGCTGTCGCCGTCACTGGACGCTTTTATCTTCATAGACTGGGAATTTTCCGACAAAAGATATCCATCCGGCGCTTCTACTTCCGTAACAGTAAGCGTCATTGCGTTTGGCAGGGCGTAACCCACGCTGCTACTGTATTTGTACAGCGCATCACTTTCATTCCCATTCCAGGAACTCAGGTAATGGTCTTCGTCATATGAGATATAGCCATTTTCATCCGTCTTGAAATACCAGGTCGCCACTTCCTCATTGTCATAGGTGCCTACTACTTTGAATACTGCACCTGCCAGCGGTTCCCCAGTTGCTTCATCCGTCTTATAGACAAAGTTCCCGTTAAAATAGAAGGCCGTGTTTGTCACAGTCAGCGAAGTGGTTTCGCCGGCGGTGATTGTTACCTTATACACATTCGTACTGGTACCATCGGAGTCCCATGCGTGGCCTGCGGCCCGTTTGCTCTCTACCACCCAGTAGGTTCCTTCTTCCAGAGCTACCGTCTCCGTCAGCTTCGTAGAAGATTCTTCATCCTCGTCTGCATCATCCCGGATTTTTACTGTATCGATCAGGTATTCATCATCCAGGGAACTGTCCGTATAGATTTTGAAATTCGTATCCAGGGTCACGTTCACGAATTCTTTGACAAAGTTGTTGGATGTTGATTTTTTAATAATCTTCAGGTTGCCCGTTGAAGTATCCAGGGTCTTCTCAGTGCTGCCGTAATAATCCTGGTAGCTGCCCTGTGAAGTGCCGGATTTACCAGTCGTAGATACTGCAATCTTCACCTTATAATAATCGCCGCTGCTGTTTTTATACAGTGTAGTGGTAATCGTTACAGAAGAAATACAGCTTGCACCGCTGTACGCCATATGGGAACCATCCTGCTGGTTGCACCCGATTGTTACATACGAAAGGCTCTCGGCAAGCTCTACACCATAATCCGCCAGGTAATCATCCAGATCAGACAGGAAGTCATCAGAGAAATTAAAACGCCAGTAGCGGTAGCCGGTGAAATTGCTTACCCAGCCATAGTTCGTCACCTTGCTGCTTGCGTTTGAGAGTGTATAGCTGTAGCCGGTCCAGGTTTTACTTGTTGTGGTAGTCGCAACCGTCATAATTCCCGAATCCGTACTGCCACTCTCCGAATCCGCATCCGTATAAACCCCTGCCAACTCTTCGTATCCGGCGTAGTCTTCCGTCCGGCGTTCATCTGACTTGATCGCATCGGAGGAATATGTCGGGAAGTCAATATAGAAAACCCAGGTATCTTCCCCAGCCTCAAAACCATCCATCAGTGTATAAACCGTATTGCTGCCATCCACCGTTTCCGAAGCAATCACTTCATCCGCGCTGATCAGCTCGCCATTCTTATAAACAGAAAGTTCCGGCTCGATATCATCATACCCCGGCCATGCCGGATATACCGTGATGCTGGCAATGCTTCCGTCTGCCAGATAGTCGTTTCCATAGGTGGCAGAATAACTGATCCCTTCGCGGTCTGTCACGGTCGCTGCCAGCTCGCCGCTTGCAATGTGCACCGTGACCGCATTTTCAGCGGAAAGAGCTTCCGTAACTGTCACTGTGCAGGATACATACCAGTAGTATTCCGGATTCTCATAGGAAACCACTTCGTAAACTACTGTATATACGCCTGCTGTATCCGCATCAAATCCACCATCATCATAGACCGTCTGCAGGAACAGGTTCGCATCATAGCCAAGGTTTACATCATTTAACACAAATCCTTCCCCTGCAACTACCGTAAGGGCTTCGCCTTCCAGCACCGTACCGACCTTTTCCGGGATTACTCCGGTGTAGTCAGATGACTGCTCATTTTTCAGATAGATCGTACCTTCAAAGCTGTCCGACCAAACCGTTGCCACAGATGCTGAACTGATCACATAGAATGGCACTTCGATGTACCAGTAATACGAATCATCGTCATCAAGAACAGCCTTGTAAGTGACCGTATAGCAGACATTGCTGCTCGGCGTCCAGGTAATCTCTCCACTCTCCCAGGTAACCGTCGCACCAGTCAGGGTATCCGATTCCGGGATATAGGCTTTATAATCAAAATCCGTATCTTCGTAATACACATACTGTGCACTCAGAACGATTGTTTCACCAACTTCCGGGCGGATATAGGAGAGCATTTCATCATCCGACAGGTAGTAAACACTGTCTGTAGTGAATTCGTCATCTTCTTCTGAATCATTATTCGCTTCTTCGTTTTCATTTTCAGGATCTGCCTCTGACTCCACTTCCGCAGCAGATTCAGATTCCAGTTCTGTCTCGTTTCCAGATTCAGTTTCTGTTTCATCCGTATTTTCTGAATCTGCGTTTGTTTCTGCTTCGACATTTGAATCAGTGTCTGCTTCAGTCTCTGTTTCCGAGTCAGCCAGCACATTTTCATTCTCATTCTCGGTTCCTGATTCTGCCATTGATTCTGTCTCCGAATCTTCCGCAACAAAGTTCACGCGGACTGTAATCTTATACTCCGCATTCGCGACCACGGTAATCGGGAGTACATCCGATGTAGCGATTGTCTCCCCATTCTCATTTGTCACAACCACGCTGTCTAAGATATAGCCATCGTTCGCTGTGCCTGAAATCGTAACTTCCTCCGATACCGGGAAATTGATTTCGTAATCCCAGTCATCGCTCAGCATATCAGAAGTAACCGTCTCTGATGTGCCATCCGAAAAGCCGATCACCATCTGTCCGCCTTCAGACACCTCAAAAGCAATGAAGTTATAAGCTTCCTCAGTTTCGGTTCCCAGATCGCTCTCTTCCGTTATCTCAGAAAATGCCAGTTCCAGTCGCGTATCCGCTGCAGGCATCACAAAAGAAATGCTCATGGTCTGATCTACCTCGTCCCAGGAAAAATCACATCCGGCATTGCTGCTGTCATATACGTGGATTTCATCCAGGGATACCCCTTCCGGATAAGTCAGTGAAAATGCCACCTGTTCTCCAGCTTCATAAGATAGAACCAGGCTGCCGTCTGCTTTCGCTTCTTTCAGCTTTTCCGAATTGTAAGTGTAAGTGCAATCCGCATAGTAAGGCAACAGTAGTTCATAGTCCACCGGGTCTGCAGAAGTATTTTCTGTCTCCTCCTCATTTGAATCCGCTGCCTCCGTTTCTGCCTTCGAAGAGGATTTCACTACTTTCTTTTCCGTTTCCGCTGCTTCAGTATCAGTGGTTACCGTTTCAGCAGCTTCGGATTCTGTCGCCGCTGTTTCCGTTCCCGCCTCAGTTGTACTTTCTGTTGTTATTTCTGTTTCAGCAACCGTTTCCGTTTCGCTTTCCGCATAACTATAAGACGGAAAAAACGACATCACTCCGGATGCCGTCATCGTGACCGCCATCAACATGGAGATGGCCTTTTTTAATTTTTTAATTCGCATTCGCTTTCCTCCTGAAAAATAAATAAGTTCATAACTGTTCAGTTCCTTCACAGTTATGAGGCTTATCCCACACAGAGTGTGGGATGCCGCCCCGGCGAGGGGAAAAGCCCATTTAAAATCGCTTCGCGATGGGACTTTTCCCCGCTAAATATACGTTTTCATACGTACTTCGCAGCGAGTGCGAAGTACTGTCCTGAACAGTACATAAGTTTTGCTCATGCCCCACTGCTATAAGCGGCGGCCCCCTCATATTCATCAACATCACCTCGCTCTCCAAAGGATTTCTTCTAATTTGGGGTAAAGAAAAAGGACTGCCCTGAGACAATCCTTTCATCCGTTTCGATACATCTTTGTAATTTTTTAATATTTTTTTATGAACCTGACTGGTAAACTACCGTACAGCCTCTTGGTTCTGCTGTATTGTTGCTCGCTTCCAGGTCATACTGTACGCCATTGATCCATATTCTGGCCCGCATATGTCCATAGGTGGAACCGTTCACAAAATACGGTTCACATTCCAGCCCCAGATCCGCTGCAAGATCAAGAAGCAGATATGAGGATGCCCAGCAATCCCCGCCATATCCGAGTGCATAACAGTATTTGTTTGACGACCCGCTCGTGTAATCGTACCTCGAAAATACGTAATCTCCAAATGCTACCAGCTTCTCCAGCGCAGTCATGTCCGAAGTCCAGAGCTCCGCCTGCAGGTTTTTCTTCCATGTCTGGTAGGTATAATAATTCGTATCTGTCGATGTCACGGTTATCGTGACAACCTCTTCCAGCGTTCCGTTACGATAGATATTGAGTTTACAGCTTCCGGCAATCCTTCCTGCAAAGGATACTCTTACATATCTCGCCGTGGTTCTGTTCAGGTCATCATAGCAGCTTCCTTCGGTAATATTTGTAATCTCTGCGTTATTCCCACCGGTTATGGTAAAATCATAGGTATCAGCAGCCGAATCGGTGTATCCGGCTACGGAATACGTCCTGCCTCCGCTAATAGTAACGCTGTCCGTATCATAATGATAAACGAAGCCAGTGGCAGTCGTTCCTGATTCCGTCGAGTCCGATCCCGTCTGTGTTGTTTCACCTTGCGATGCCGACGTGCTCTGTGAAGCGTTTTCACTTGCCGTGCTTTCACTCTGTGATGAAACCTCACTGCTCACCTTCCCCGTCTGTGAAGATTTTTCTGAAGTATTTCCATCAGCAGAAGACGTATTCCCGGCCGAGACAGTCGCAGCAGTCGATTTCTTTTTCACTACTACCGTTTTCTTAAAGGTCTTGATTACTTTTCCTTTATAATAGACCTTCGCCC
>JAJQFO010000225.1 GCA_021201095.1 Lachnospiraceae bacterium | reverse complement strand
CCCTGGTATTCTGACCAGTATGAGCCGGATGAATTTTTGAAATATTATCAGGAATGTGACGCGATCGGGGAGATTGGAGCTGACTCTGTCTGGTGCGAGGTACCGCTGGAAAGACAGTACCGTAATTTTCAGCGCCAGATGGAGCTTGCTGTCCTATATGACAAACCGGTGCTTCTGCATACAAAGGGACAGGAGCAGTGGATCGCTGAGCAGATTCAGACGTATCCGGGCAGAGTCTGTATTCACTGGTATTCCGGAAATATGCAGACTCTTGCCAGATTCCGCGATGCAGACTGTTATTTTACACTTGGCCCGGATCTCGCTTTCTGCCGGAAATACGGGGATCAGGCAGCGGCGGAACGCTATGACTGGATGCTGCGGGAGATCCCGGCGGAGCGCCTTTTTATTGAGACTGACGGCCTGGTATCGATTGCCTGGTTAAGAGAAATACATGGGAAGGAGGATAAAACGAATCTGTCTGATATCCCGGATACCCTTCAGAAAAGTCTGACAGCGGCTGCAAAGGCAAAGAACATGGAGCCGGAAGAGCTTTGCGAAAGAATGCAGGAAAATCTGCGGGAATTTCTGGGGCATTCGCAAATCTGCCATCTCCCTTAAGCGTTCCTTTTGGAGCTCTATGCATTCTCCTCGGGCGGAATCCATCCTGCAATATCACCAGTATTAAAATCATAGGTAAGCGTTTCTCCGTAGGCCTGCTCATAAGCAGCTATCTTTTGCTGATAATCCTGACGCATCATCTCCTTGCTGTTCTCTCTGGCGCTTTTATCCGGATCCGGGTAAATGGGTTTGAGAATATGCATCACATACCGGGTTTTATAAAATTCTTCATTTTCTTTGCCCGGCAGTTCCCGGATCTCCACAAAGCAGGAAATAACCGGAACATGGTTGACAGCCGCGTAATAGTACGCGCCCCGTTTCGGCGGACGTGGTTTCCGGTAGTGAAACCACATCTCCTGCTCCGGGTAAATCAAAATCGCATCTCCATGCTTCAGCCGTTCCCGGATCATAGGGCCGAAATGCTTACGCAGATATTCCGAATGATTCACCAGCGGAATGATGTCCTCGTGGTTCATCAGAAAGCCAATCCATCCCTTCATGGCAAGATTCGTCTCCTGACTGACGATAAACAGCCGCCGATAGCCTGCCCGGTTCATCGCCTTGCGCACTGCCGTGTTATCCAACGGGCTGAAGTGGTTGCTGGTAACAATCGCGCCGCCATGAATCTCTTTTATATTTTCCAGTCCTTCAATCCTGGTATCACGATTCAGCCATCTGGTAGCCGTATCTGTCAACGCCCGCGCACAGACATTACAGAACCGGTATCCAAAGGTCTTATAATTGTCCAGAAAATGCCGGACGATTTTCTCCCGCTCTTCCTGAGACAAAACCGGATCGCCCGTCTCCACTTTACAGTTCAGATCGCCTCTCTCTGCAGCAGATCTCATATTGGCAATGACCTGTTCTTTGTTTCCGCCGATTAACATATGCGTAGGTTCTCCTCTTTTTTCTCCGATTTACATGCACGAATTTTATCTATACTATGCGAAGAAAAACCGCTTCGCATAATCTCCAGAATCTGTCGTTAAGATACGCGTATGCTTTCCCCTCTCTCAAACATTTTTCGAAAGGTGACCTCCTGCGCACACACTCTGGGACCCTTTGCGATCATATTTTCCAGGCAGGTCTGATCTGATTTTTTCTGTTCTTCCGAATAGTTTTCCTTAAAGCGCACGATGTCCGGATAAAATGGAGATTTTTTCGCGAACCTCCAAAAATACTCCTCATAAGGAATATCATCATAGCACCAGGGTTTCTGGAACAGATTATAATGTATCAGCTTGGGATCCGAAAGCAGCTCGTTTTCCTTACCCCCCATCGGCGGCATGACATCCCATGTCTCATCCAGATAGACGATTCTGCCGCAGCACATGGCGTTGATGTAATCCTGGTCTGGAGCAAGGCAGTCAAAGTGAAAGGTATGCAGCAGCTGGAGAAAACGGTCGCAGAACCCCACCTCCCGCATCTTTTTCAGGTTCATCAGCAGGATACCGGAATTGATATACTCATCAATCGGTACGCCGACCGCGTTTTCCACATACTCCACCAATTCAGGAACCGGCGTGATGGAACGATCCGCACAGGCTCCGATGATATTGTCTCCCAGTTCCACCCGGTACAATTCAGAAATATCACCGGGCACCACAATGTCACTGTCAAGATAAATGCCCTTGTCATACTCAGGAAATCGGTCCGCGATAAACAGCCGGAAATAAATGGTCAATGTAAAATAGTCACACCGCAGCCGGTTTTCGGTCCTGTCCGTAATGCCTGCCAGCTCCCTTTCCATAGGAACAAACCGGATTTCAAATGGGGGCCGCACACCAGCGGCGATCTTATCCTGGCTCTCTTTCGTTAAATCCTGATGCAGGACAATGATCTGATACCTGTATTCTTTGGACGCGCGCTCCTCCATTGAGCGGATGGCACAGTCCAGCCAGGGAGCATAGCTTTCGTCAGTTGTAAAAAAAACAGGGATTATATTCTGTTCCATTGGTTCCTCCTTGCGATCATTATTCGCCGTATCACTGCCTGCAAAAGCTTTTGCAGTCTATTGTCAAGTAAATATCCCATTGTCTGAAGTCAATGAGATTGCGGCAGGCCTATTTCAGCTCTGCCATAACAGCAGTATATTCCTGCAAAATATCATCATATTCGTGCAGCTTCAGTTTTTCATGTACCTGTTCAATCTGCCAGGGTTTTACCGTCAGCGTATGCAGCCATGGGAAAAAGCGGAAGCTTGTCGTAAAATGCTGAAAGACCGTTTCTTCATGAAGTCTGCGCTGCTCGTTATAAGCCCTGGAGCAAAGCTTTTTCTGAGCGGCAAGCTTATTAATAGCAGACTGATCCGGCATAAACATCTTTTTTTC